>JBDSHF010000310.1:0-30871 GCA_039918595.1 Thermoanaerobaculia bacterium | reverse complement strand
ACGTCGCGGCTGGTCACCTCGACCTTCAACACGTTGTTGCGCCGGTAGTCCTCGACCGACAGGCCGTAGGCGGCGGCCCGGGAGGCGAGGACCTCGTCGGTCCAGACTCCGGTGTCGAAGACGGCGTTGGGGTGGAGGACGTTGACACGGATGCCGTCGCTCCCCCATTCGAGGGCGGCGACGCGGGCGAGCTGGTAGAGCGCCGCCTTGGAGGCCGAGTAGGCGGCGGCTCCCGGCCCCGGCGCCGGTACGTTCTTCGAGCCGATCACCACCACCCGCCCCCCCGCAGGGGCGAGCTTGAGCAGCGGATGGCAGAGGCGCATCAGCAGCAGGTTGGCATCCAGGTTCACCCGCATCACCCGGTCCCATTCGGCGAGCGGGAGATCCGCGATCTTGCGGGCCGCCGGGAAGATGCCGGCATTGAGCACCAGCAGGTCGAGCCCACCGAAGGCCGCGACCGCCGCGGCCAGCGCGGCCGCGACCTCCGCCTCCACCGTGACGTCGCAGCGAAGGCCCAGAAAGTCGCGGCGAGTGAACGCCGACGCGACCTGGGGATCGATGTCCAGCCCCACGACGGCGGCGCCCCGGGCGAGGAGGGATTCGACCGCCGCCCGGCCGATCCCCGAGGCGGCGCCGGTCACCAGCGCCACCTCGCCGGCGAAGACCGCGGGCTTGCCCGCCTGTGCCAGCTTCGCCTGCTCGAGGTCCCAGTACTCCATGTCGAACAGATCGCTCGCCGGCAGGGCCCGGTAGCCGCCGAGCCGCTCGGCCCGCTCGATGATGTCCATCGTGTGCTCGTAGATCTCGGCCGCGATGACCGCGTCCTTCACCGAGCGCCCGGCGGTCACCAGGCCCAGCTCGGGGTCGAGGATCACCCGCGGCGCCGGATCGAGCATCGCCTTGGCGACGGCGGCCCGGGGGGCGTGCTCGTCGAAATAGGAGCGGTAGGCGCCGGCGTAGCCCTCGACCTCCCGGCCGACCAGCGGCAGGCGCTTGGTGCGGATCACATGGTCCGGCGTGGCCGGCCCCTGGACGATCCCGGAGACGTCCTCGCGCCGGGCGAAGGCGAGAGCGCGCGGGTCGCGGCGGCTGGCGAGGACCATGGGGAACCCCGCCGCCCGCGAGACGTCGTGGCGCAGACGCGCGATCGCCAGGGGATCGGCATCGCCCGCGGCCGCCCCGGGGAAGGGGCCGAGGGCCCAGGCTCCCCGCCGTGCCAGCAACTCCTCGGCCCGGCGGACGAGCGCGATCATCCGCTCGTAAGACTCCCGCGCCGTGGCGCCGAAGGAGAAGATGCCGTGGTTCAGCAGCACCATGCCGACCGTCCCCGGCCCGGCCATGGCGGGGAACCGCTCGGCGCACAGGCGGGCGAGATCGAACCCGGGCATCACGTAGGGGATGACGACGGCCGAGTCGCCGTAGGCCTCGCGGATCAGCGCCTCGCCGTCGCGGGAGTTGGTGAGGGTGACCACCGCGTCGGCGTGGGTGTGGTCGACGTACTTGAAGGGGAGGACGGCATGCAGGATGGCCTCGACCGACGGCGTCGGCGCCGAGGCGAGGGTCATCGCCGTCCGCAGCTCGTTGACCATCTCGGGGTCCGAGAGGCGCGGCAGCGTCGCCAGCCGCGCCGCCGGCCCCAGGCGCACCGGCGAGAAGCCCGCGGCCTCGATCGTCTCCAGGTCCCAGCCGCTCCCCTTGACGTAGAGGATCTCCTCCTCCTCGCCGAAGCGGTTGGCCTCGCGGATCTTGACGGAGGTATTGCCGCCGCCGTGCAGCACCAGGTTCTTGTCGCGCCCCAGCAGACGCGAGGTATAGACGCGCAACCCGAGGTCACCCGGGTGGTACTTCTTTGAAAACTGCGCCGCTTCGTCGTCGTTCCAGAGGCTCTCGATCATGGGGCATAGCCTACCCGAGCCCGGGCTCCCGCCGCATGGTAAACTTGTCTCAATTGCGCTCCGACGGGCCGCCGTGATCTTATTCCGCGACCGTTGGCGAAGGGAGACTCCGATGTCCGCGATTCCTCTGCGGCAAGATATCCACTACCCGGAATCCGACGGCAAGCCCATGGGCGAGACCGAGATCCACATCCGGGAGATCATCTACCTCTTCGAGGCGCTCGACGAGCATCTCCGGGGGGTGCCGGAGGTCTACGTCGGGGCGGACATGCTTCTCTACTACGTCGAGGGAAATCCCCGGAAGTTCGTCGTTCCGGATGTCTTCGCGACCCGGGGAGTGCCTCGCGGAGAGCGGCGGATCTACAAGCTCTGGGAAGAAGGCCGGCCCCCTTCCCTGATCATCGAGGTCACCTCGGACAGCACCCGGAACGAGGACATCTTCAGGAAGAAGGCCCTCTACGAGCAGCTCGGCGTGGAGGAGTACGTCCTCTATGATCCCCTGCAGGACTATCTGAGTCCCCCCTTGCAGGGATTCCGGCTGGCGGACGGCCGCTACCAGCCCATCCCCACCGGGGCGGACGGCGCGGTCCTCAGCCAGACCCTGGGCGTCACCCTCCGGATCGAGGAGCGAGGGATCCGGGCGCTTCATACCGCGACGGGCGAGGCCATCCTGAGCAACGAAGAGGTTCGGGCCGCCCACCAGGCCGCCAAAGAACGGGCTCGCGTAGCCGAGGACGAACTGGTCCGCCTGCGCGCCGAGCTCGACCGCCTGCGCGCCGAGCGCTGACTCACATCCGCGCGAGCTGCCGCTTCCTCCCCGCCACCGCCGCCGCCATCAACAATCCCGTCGCCGCCAGGTAGGCCAGCGGCATCCCCGCCTGGACCGCCCGCGGCACGGCTCCGAGATAATCCAGCACCGGCACCTTCTGCATGGGGCCGAGGTACCAGAAGATCAGGAAGAGGACCTCGAAGAGCTTGCCGCTGCCGCTCCAGACGCCGAGCGCCAGGGCCAGCGTGGGGATGAAGAGGGCTCCGACCGCCCAGGCGCCGGCGGCCATCCAGTCGCCGGCGAGGGCGAAGCGCACGAGGGCGGCGCCACCCGTGATCACGGCGAGGAGCACCCCGGCTGCCCAGACCGCCGGGAGCTGCCGGCTCAAGGGGCGCGCGGCCGAGAAGACCAGCCCGTCCGTGCCGTGCCGCGCTTCCCGCGTCCCCATAGCCGACCAGCGCAGGATCGGCCAGAGCCAGGCCAGAGGGAGGATCACCGAGCGGACTGGGCCGATCGGCGCCGCGAGGCTGGCGATCGACAGTCCCAGGACGACGGCCCACCACCACCAGCGCTGCCCGTTGAGCAGCAGGCGCATCTCGGCCCGCAGCAGGTCCAGGAACCGGAACCGCCGGGCGCCCGGCGCCAGCGGGTGGAGATGGACAGGCGCCAGCGCCGGGGTGGCCACAATCTCCGTGGCGGCCTCCGGCACGGCCCCCTTGGCCTTGCGGACGCGCCCTGAGCTCCGGGCACTATTGCGGGAGACATCGAAGCGGTCGAAGAAGAGCGCCGCCAGCAGCGCCAACCCCACCGCGACCGCGAGCCAGACCAGCCGGGAGAGCAGGATCTCCCGCGTCCAGTCCATCCCGTTCCAATGGAAGATCCTGCCGCTGCTCTCGTCGGCCCTCCCGCCCAGGATGAAGTTGTGCTTGACCACGCCGTAGCGCAGCTCGGTCTGCCGGTACAGGTCGCTCGACACCGCCCCCAGCCCGAGCAGGTCCGTGGCGCTCCCCGAGAACATCGAGGCCGGCATCAGACCCATCCAGAGGAAGAACCAGGCGATGTTGCCGAAGCCTCCGCGCAGGCCCGGGAGGGTCTCGAAGAGCACGGCAAAGGCCGCCACGAGGGCCATCACCGGGACGCAGAAGACGAGGATCGGGGCCAGCAGCTTGCCGGCGTGCAGCGTCGTGTCCTCCCCGGCCACGAGCTGGGCCACGAAGGCCATCACGGCGAGCACGGCCACCATCGCCAGCAGCACGGCGAGGTTGCTGGCCGCCTTGCCGAGGGTGTAGAGGGGCTTCGACATCGGCGTGGTGGCGAGGATCTGTCCGACGCCGGTTTGCCGGTCCCGCTCCACCGAGCTCTTGACCACGTAGAAGCCGGCCAGCGAGAGGAAGGTGTTGATCACCAGCGCCATCACCACGCCCACCCAGGGGGAGTTGTAGACCCCCCGCGAGTCATCGACCCAGAGCTTGAGCTGGCCGACGCTGACCACGTACCCCAGGTAGAGCGCGAGGCCGAGGGTCATCAGGAAGCTGTAGCGCCGCACCCGCTCGAGGAAGTCGGCGCGCGCGAGGTGCCAGAGAACGCGTGCCTGGCTCATGCCGCCACCTCCCGCGCGCGGTCCCCTTCGAGCACCGCCAGGTAGGCTTCCTCCAGGCTGGGCGGCACCGGCACCGCGTTCGCCGCCGGCGGGAAGTCCGCGACCCCACGGACGTGGACCCCGTCGGCGCGGCGGACGGTGCCGCTGATCTTCCAGCGCTCGCGCGCCGCCGCCAGCTCGGCGCTCGGGATCACCCACTCCCAGGTCCGCCCCTCGACCCGGCGCAGCAGCTCCTCCGGCTCGGCGTGGGCGAGCAGGCGGCCACGGTCGATCAGGGCGATCCCGCTCGCCGTGGCCTCGATGTCCGAGACGATGTGGGTGGAGAGGATCACGATGCGATCGCCGCTCAAGTCGGAGAGCAGGTTGCGGAAGCGCACCCGCTCCTCCGGGTCGAGCCCCACCGTCGGCTCGTCGACGATCAGCAGGCGGGGGTCGTTGAGCAGCGCCTGGGCGATGCCGATCCGCTGCCGCATCCCCCCCGAGTAGCCGCCGAGCGGCCGCTTGCGCGCCTCGGTCAGGTTGACGAGCGCCAGCAGCTCCTCGATCCGCGCCCGCGCGGCCCGGCCGTCGAGCCCCTTGACCGCCGCCATGTACTCGAGGAACTCGACCGCGTTCAGGTTGGGGTAGACCCCGAAATCCTGCGGCAGATAGCCGAGCACGCCGCGCAGCCCGTCCGGCGAGCGGACGACGTCGACGCCGCCCCACAGCACCCGCCCCTCGGTCGGCCGGGTGATGGTGGCGAGAATCCGCATCAGCGTCGATTTCCCGGCGCCGTTGGGGCCCAGCAGGCCGAGCACGCCGGCCTCGAGCTCCAGGCTGAAGTTGCGGAGGCCCCAGAAGTCCCCCTTGTAGCGCTTGCCCACTCCCTCGATCGTCAGCTTCATGATGGATCTCCTCGTCCATCTCTACGCGGGGTGGGGAGGAAAGATTACGGAGGTCTTGACACAATAGGTCATAGGAGCGAAGCTCGCCCTGTTCACCGGCGATCCCCCGGGCTCACGGCCTACCGCCGGCTTCCATCGAGTGGACGGCCGCGGTTTCCGACCCACGGGTCGCGGTCTCTGACCCACGGGTCGCGCTCTCCGACCCACGGGTCGCGCTCTCCGACCCACGGGTCGCGCTCTCTGACCCACGGGTCGCGGTCTCTGACCCACGGGTCGCGGTCTCTGACCCACGGGTCGCGCTCTCTGACCCACGGGTCGCGCTCTCCGACCCACGGGTCGCGCTCTCCGGATCGCGGGTCGCGGTCTCTGACCCACGGGTCGCGCTCTCTGACCCACGGGTCGCGGTCTCCGACCCACGGGTCGCGCTCTCTGACCCGCGGGTCGCACTCTCCGGACCACGGGTCGCACTCTCCGGACCGCGGGTCGCGCTCTCCGGACCACGGGTCGCGATCTCCGGACCACGGGTCGTGCTCTCCGGACCACGGGGTCGTGTCCTCACTCAGTGTTGGTGCCGGGGGTGGGCGGTGACCGCTGACCCCCGTTGCGCCCCGCTCCCGCCCCCGCGCCCATGCGCGGGCGGCGATAGGCTCGACGTGAGCAAGTCCAGCCCGGTAGGCTGTGGGCGCCCATGCAACCGGAAAGCAGGCAGCTTTTGGCGGTGTCTCTCGCCGCAACGTTCATCGTTGGCGGGGCGGCGATCGTGAATCAACAAATCGTTCTCGGCTGCTCCTTTATGGCTATCGCTGTGCCTCTTCTCCTTTGGGGGTTCTGGCCCATGATCGCCGACCAAGCGAAGCTCAAGCGGGAGCGACGGCGCCTGGACGCGGAACGGCTGCAAAGGGACAATGACCGCGCAGAGGCGCGAGCATTCTGGCGGGAGCCATGTCGAGCATGGGACGAGTTCGAGTATGACGCCGGCGGCCTTGTCGCGACGATGGACAACTTCCGTTACCAGCACCACCAGCCGAGCAACTGGCAAGAGATCATGCTGGTGAAAGCGCTGACAGCTCGGCGCTTTGCTGAGGCGCTGTACGAGTCCGATAGGTTGCAGGCTATGAAATTGCTGCTGCCGTTCGAGAAAGGGCGACGGGGGGCGGAAGACTTCCTAACAGAGGTGCATCTTTTGCGCGACTGGCTGCGTATGACCGGCCAGCGGTACTGGCAAAGAAAACAGGATCTCGGCCTTTGAATCCTACCGGTCCCGGAAGGTCAGCGGACGCCACGCGATAAGGTCGTAGGGCTCTAGCCGGTGCCCCTGCGCGTTCACGAACCCGATTCCAGGCCCGGCCCAGGTCGCCCGCGCCTCGACGACCGTCACCGTAGGGCACAGACCGCCGCTGCTCTGCTTGAGCCGGAGCATGTACCGCGCCCCCTCCTGCGGAGGCTCGCCCGTCCCCGGGAAACTCCAACCGTCCCAATTCAGGGTGCTCACGTAGGGGTCTCGGATAGGTTCCATAGGGGAAATCCTACCATCCCCCCCCTTCCTGTAGAATCGAGCTGCGCGGCTAGGAAGTCATGAGCCGAAAGCCGGTCCCCCACGGCCGGCCCGCCGCGCCGCCTTTCCTGCTTTCGTGGGTGCACCGTGGGGGGGTGCGGATGCCTGACTGGCGCAATGCCAACGACTACCGTTTTCCGGACTTGCCAGACTACCTTTGGGCATGGGAATTTCTTCGTCGCAACCCTGAATATCGCAAAGACTGGGAAGCCGCGCTCTCAAGGTTTATCTCGAAAACGGAAGAATTTGAGAGGGTAGACGACAAACAGGCCTTTCTGGCGTCTGGCGGTTCGTTAGTAATTGCCGGAGAAAACCTGAGCGAAGATCCGACTCACCCTTCCTTTTCCCTGCCAGTTGACGAAGCAGACAGGTGGGGACTGTCGCGCGGCCTCGTTAATCCCGCCACGGATAAACCGGAGTGGCTGTATTTCAGTCCCGGTTTCGGGACCGTGCGTTTTATAAGGAAGGGAGAGTCATTTCAGAGTCGTGGGCCCGCATTCCCTATTGTCGAGTTCGACCTTCACCTGCCACTTAAACCGCAGCTTGAAGCCATTAACGAACCATTGGAACGCGCCAGAAAGCACTTGGCTATTAAGTCCCGCCGCATTATGCACTACCGCAGTCTTTGGCCCCATTACCTTCGTCTCTTAGATGCAGATCTTGATGAGCGCACACCAAAGCAGATTGCTGACGTTCTCAACAGAGAATCAACCTCTGGGGGTATCGACGACAGGAAGGTCTGGGACCAACTCAAATCAGCTCGGCGGATGAGATCGCCGGAGGGTTACCTCACCATCTTCCTCTCCCCATCGGATTCTTCGGGTGCCTGAAGAATCCGATGGCGGTCGGATCATTGCCTCACTCGAAGAATCCGATTCTCATCGGACCATTGGAATAGAGCAAGAATCCGTTTACCTGAACGAAGAAGCCAGCACAAAATGAAACCGCCGGGCTCGTGACCCGGCGATTTAGTCAACCCAAGCGCGGACCGCAAGGGGTGACGTCCAGAGGAAGTGTACCTCCCGGCGGTCCGCGTCGCAACCCTCCAAAGGAGGACGCGACATGCGACACGCCTACCGATCCGCTCCCCGCCCCCTCTTTCGCTGGCAGCTCGGGATGCTCTTCCCGGGCCTGCCGCGGCGGTACATAGGGCTCTAGAAATCGCCGTAAACTATTGATTTTTATCCTACTTACGGCATAATGGCGGCATGTCAAACGCCTAAAATAAACGGCCCCGGAAGTCGCGCTAACGACCGCCGGGGCCTGAATCCGCCAGCCGAAGCCGAACGGACCCGCATCCCCATTATGGCACGGCTGGCAGCGACCCAGGGAGGTCACCGCCATGCAATGCCTTACGAGCTGCCGCACCTGCGGCGGGCCGACGATCGGCTGGGGGAGAGACCGGGAAGGAAACGCCCGGCGTCGCTGCAAGGCGTGCCGCTCGACGTTCGGGATCATCCCGCCGCGTCCACTGGGCGCGATGCGGATCGACATGGACCGGGCGGTGCTCGTGTTGAGCCCGCTTACAGAGGGCTCCTCGATTCGTTCGGCTGAGCGAATCTCTGGCACGCACCGGGACACCATCTGCCGGCTCCTGCGTCTGGCGGGCCGCAAGTGCGAAGCGCTTCTAGACCGCCTTGTCCGTGGGGTGCAGACTAAGGATATTCAGTGCGACGAACTTTTTTCATTCGTGGCGATGAAAGAGCGCACGCGTGTACAGAAAAAGATCGCGGATTCCGAGATTGGAGACGCCTACACCTTCCTGGGCCTAAGCCGCGAGACGCGCCTACTACTTGCGCACCATGTCGGCCGCCGCACGTCGGAGGACGCCAACATCTTCGCCGCGAAGCTGGCCGCCGCCGTGAGTCTGGACGGCGACCGCCCGCAAGCTTCAACCGACGGATTCGAGCCATACATCGGCGCCCTAGAGCGCCACTTCGGCGGCTCGATCGATTACGCAATGCTCATCAAGAGCTATTCAGGGGAGGGACTCGATAGCGAGCGGCGGTATTCTCCGCCCTCCATAATAGCTACGGAGAAGCGGGTGATGTGGGGCACCCCGGATGAGGCGAAGGTTTGCACGTCGCACGTCGAGCGGGTCAACCTCCACGTCAGAATGATGAGCCGTCGTTTCACGCGGTTGACGAACGCTTTCAGTAAGAAGCGGGAGGCCCTACGCTCCGCGGTCGCCCTGTTCGCGGCGAGCTATAACCTGTGCTGGATGCATTCCTCGATCCGGATGACTCCGGCCATGAAGGCAGGGATTGCGCGCAAGCCGTGGACGGTGCGGGACCTGCTGATGGCCTAATATGCGTTGTCGTGACTACACAGGTCGACGATCAAATAATACTCGCCTCTCTCGTCGCTCTCTGCCTTAAGTAGTATCCGGAAATTCCGATTAACCCGAATCGTGAAATGTCCCGGCATACCCTTCACCGCCTCGAAATTCAAGCCGGGTGATTTAGGCGCATTGTAAAACTTCTTCAGCGCGTTCTCGGCCCTGCCTGCCATTGGCGGGCCTAGCTTGGCGTGACTCTTGAGGTAGCGAAGGGAGGGCTTCGTGCGAACTTGAATGGATCACCCGGGATGGGAGCGGAGATAATCAATCAGCGCATCGGGATCATCGAATACCGGGGCGTCTCCGGGGTCTTCGAGATCTGCCCGCATCGCCATAGCCTTCAAGCGTGCCTCTCGCATGCAATCGATGGCTTCCTTGAGGGCTTTCTGATAATGGTCTACCACGGCGATGCCTCGCGCTTTGTCGCCAGACTTAATGGCGCTCGTTTTGAATAGATCTCGACGTAGGTTCTGTGATTGACTGGTCGCAGCATTGGTCGGGCGGAGTGCTTCTTCCGTCTCGCATAATTTATCGATCACTGCGCTTAAGGCCGCGACATCAGGGTTCGATTCGAAGAATTTCGCGATGCTCTCCTTGGCGTGGTTGAGGCACCGCCGAAACGCGCGGGTCGAAGCGTTCAGCCCGTCTACCGCTCGGAGAATTTTGGCTTCAGTGGACTCGGCCTCAGGGGGAGACGTGGCGATGGACTCCGCTTTGCGGAATATATCAGCGAGATCGTCGAGAACAAGTGCCGGCTCCCCCATACGGCTATTCTACCATGCAACGGCAGGGTACCGGGGAAGGGGCGCGCCTCCCCCGGTACCCTGCCTATACGTCTTCCCGCCGTAGCCGCTCGACCACCGGCCCGGCGTCCTCCTGCGGCTCCCTGCCACCCCAACGCACCCACAGCCGCGCCAGCTCGCCAGCCAGAGCCTTGCAGTGCCGGACCGAGCGGAACGTCGCCACGGGTCGGCTGTCGGGCAGATAGACCAGCGTGTAGTGCTTCGTCGAGCCGTGCGGAATCGGCCCGGCCTGCGTGCCGTGGTAGAGCCCGGGGGGCGGGCGATCCAGCCCCGCATCTCTGGCTCCGTGCCGTCCTCCAGGCGCACGCGGAACCGCCCCCGCCCCCAGGCGAGCGCCAGAGGCTTGCCGGCCCGCTTCAGGGCGTCCAGGTAGCGGTCCAGGGCTTCCGCCAGCCACGTCCCCACGGAAGCATGGCCTTCCGCCTCTGCGGCTCGCTTCCAGCGGACAGACTGCGCCATGGTGGCGCGCACGGTGAAGCTCGCCGTCTTCATCCTCACTGCTCGCCCCCCTCTTCCCGCCGGGCCTCCCGCTCCCGACGCCGTCTCTCCACTCCCCCGGGTCCGTCCAGGGAGTCGTCGTGCGCCTCGACGGCATCGTGATAGGCGCGTTGCAGGGCGAGGTAGAGATCCCCGGCCCATGCGAGGAAGGCCCCGGCCGTTGCCTTGCCGTGGCGGCGTGCGGCGGTTTCCCATTCGAGCTTCTGGACGGGCGTAGCCTTGACCGAGACGTTTCGCGTGGCGTCCGGCGTGTAGGACGGTCCCATCACGCCGCCCCCGCCAGCTCGCGCTCGATTCCATCCGCCGCGTGCCCGATCTGGCGGGCCGCCGCGTGCCCGATCTGGCGGGCGAGCTTGGCCGCGATGTTGGACAGGTAGGCGTCTTCCGCGTCCAGGCTGGAGAGATCCTTCTCCCTTCCCACGGACGCAAGGAAGCCTTGCAGGTGGCGCAGGTCCGCCAGCGCGGCGCGCATCTCCGTCCGCGTCGAGGACTCGGGCCAGCCGGGCCACGGGTCGTAGCTTTCGAGGATCATGGTGTGGAGCATCTCGCCCACCGTCCGCAGGGCGGCGGCGTAGCCGGGGGGCGTGAAGTACATGAGGAAGGTCTCCCGGAAGGCGGGATAGTCCTCCCAGGTGGCAGGATCGATCGCGGGAGGAACGGCGGCGGGCGGGGTAGAATCGGGCAGCTCTGGCATGGACTGATACTCCTTGCTCGGGTCAGGTCCGGCGGCGTGCTGGTAACACCCGCCGGGCCCTCTGTAGGGATCGAGGGGAAACGCTCCCCCCTTCCAGGGGAAGCTATCCCAGATCTTTACGCCCCGTGCCCGCCCCGTACCACCAACACGCTAATAGGACACGGCCGACCACGGGTCGTGCTCTCCGGACGCGGTGCTAGTGGGTGGAGCCGGGCTCCCGCCCCTCGTCCTCGACCTGCCCGATCCCGACCTCCGCCAGGACCTCGGAGAGCGTCTCTCCCCCCTTGACGGCGAAGTCGAGGGTGCGGGTGGGGAACGGCAGGGTGATGCCGTTGTCGTCGAAGGCCTTCTTCAGTCGCTCGACCGCCTCGCTCCTCGCCTGCAGATAGTCGGACTGCTTGGACTGGAACTCGATCCAGAAACGCGCCACGAGGTTGATCGAGCTCTTTCCGAACTCCTCGAAATAGAGCTCGACCTCGGTGTCCGGCTTGCGCGTCGAGACCTGCTCGAGGGCCGCGACGGCCACCTGCTTCACCTGGTCGAGGTCGTCGCCGTAGGAGACGCCGACCTTGATGTCCACCCGCCGCTGGCCCGTGGTGCTGTAGTTGGTGATCGGGTTCTCGAACACCTGCTTGTTGGGGACCAGGACGATCTGCCCCTGCGGCGTACGGATCTCCGTCCAGCGCAGGTGGACCCGCCGCACGATGCCCTGGATGTCCTTGCTCTCGATCAGATGGCCGGCGCGGAACGGGTGCTCGATCGAGAGGAAAATGCCGGCCATGAAGTTGGCCGCGATGTCCTGGAAGGCGAAGCCGAGCGCCAGGCCGATGATGCCGGCGCCGGCGAGCAGCGAGGCCACCGTCTTCTGCAGCCCGAGGATGCCGAGAGCGATGAAGAGGCCGGCGGCCACCAGGGCCAGGAACAGCGCCTGCTCGAGGACGCGGTTGACCTGCTCGCTATGCGAGATCCGGTGCAGGATGCGGTGCAGGAGGTTGCGCGCCAGCTTGGCGAGCAGCCAGAAGGCGATCAGCACCGCGATCGACACCGCCAGGTTCGGCAGCAGCAGGACGAAATCCCGCGCCCACCCCATCACCTTGCCGGTGAGCAGGTTCCACGCTTTCTGTATTCCCACGGGAGATAGGTTACCGCAAACCCCCCGCCATCCGGACCTCCAACCCCGCCTTCACCGCGGGCCACTCCTCGGCGAGGATGCTGTAGACCACCGTGTCGCGGACGTAGCCATTGGAGCGGATCTGGTATTTCCGCAGGACCCCCTCGCGCCGGGCGCCGAGCTTCTCGATGGCGCGCTGGCTGCGGAGGTTGTTGAGGTCGGTCTTGAGCTGCACCCGCACGGCGCCCAGATCCTCGAAGGCGTGGCGCAGCAGCAGGTACTTGCTCTCGGGGTTCACGCGGGTGCCCTGATGGGCCTTGCCGATCCAGGTGCGGCCCACCTCCAGGCCGCGATGGCGCGGCCGGATCTCCAGGTAGCCCGACATCCCCACGGCCTCCCCGGTCTCGCGGAGGCGGAGTGCCCAGAGCAGGGAGTCGGGAGCCCCCAGGCAATAGCGCGTCCACTCCTCGAACGCCTCGTAGCTGCCGTCGCGCGGCAGCTCCAGCGTGTGCAGGAAGGTTTCCGGTCCGACCCGCGGCCAGAGCGACGGGGCATGCTCGAGCGTCAGGGGCTCCAGGCGGAGGGTGGGACCTTCGAGGGTGACCGGCTGGACATTCATCAGGCTGTGCATGATATCGCCGGGGCGGGGCGCTACACACATCCTTGCCCTCTGGGGCGGCCTGCCCTTCGAATCCTCACCCTCGGTCCCTCTCCCGGGGGAGAGGGAGGGCCCGCTGATGAGGCGCTCAACCTTGAGCGAAGGGCCCTCCCTCTCCACGGAGTGGAGAGGGACCGAGGGTGAGGATTCGGAGGGCAGACGGCTCCAGCAGGCGAGGATGTTTGTAATGGACTGGCATTGATGCCCGGGGCGGGACACCTTGACACCCGGAGCCGTTCTTGCGAGCCTCTGGACAGATTCCAGATCGAGGAGGTTTCGCTTGCCCATTCGCCGACTGGCGTTCTCGCTTGTCTTCACCATGACGGTTACCGCCGCCGTGGCCCAGCAGCCGCCCGCCCCGGCCCCCGAAACGGCGCCCGTGCCGGCGCCGCTTCTTCCGGCGGCCGACCGGGGCGATTTCAAGGTGGCCTACGAGAAGATCGCCAATCCGGACAACCGGGAGTTGCAGGAGATCTTCCGCGGCACGCGGCTGCTCGAGGAGACCGCCAAGGCCCTGAACGAGAAGCTGGCCCTGCCGGTGGACGTCACGGTGGCCCTGCGCGAATGCGGCATGGCCGATGCCACCTGGGAGGCGGACAAGCACCGGATCTCGGTCTGCTACGAGCTGGTCGGCGCCTTCGCCGAGCTGTTCCTCCGCTCCGGAAAGGTGCCGGACGCCGAGCAGGCGGGGGCCGCGGTGGCGGCGGCGACCCTCTTCGCCCTGCTCCATGAGACCGGGCACGCGCTGATCGACCTCTACCAGTTGCCGGCCGCCGGCCGGGAGGAGGAGGCCGCCGACCAGATCGCCACCCTGGTCCTCCTCGGCAGCGGCAAGGAGGGGGGGACCACCGCGGTGGAGGACGCCTCCATTCTCCTGACCCAAGAACGGGACGCCGACTCGCGGGCCAGGCTTGCCAGGGTCCCCTTCTGGAGCGGCCACCGCTTCGACGAGGCCCGCCTCTCCAGCATCCTCTGCTGGGTCTACGGCCGGGATCCGCAGGCTTTCCAGGAGCTGGCCGGCGACGGCACCCTGCCCGCACCCCGCGCCGGGGGGTGCGGCCTGGAGTACGAGCAGGTGGCGAAAGCGTGGGCGGAGCCGCTGGCGCCGTACCTGAAAGGATGGACGCTCGCTGCTCCGGCCGCCCTGGCGGCCCCCGTAATGCCTCCGGCGCCTAGCGAGCCGCCTTCGCTCCCGCCCCCGACTTCACCTCCGCCACCCACGCCCTGACGTTCTTCTCCAGCAGGTCGAGCGGCACGGCGCCGTTGCCGAGGATCTGGTCGTGGAAGGCGCGGATGTCGAACTTCGCGCCTAGCTCCTTCTCGGAGTAGGCCCGCATCTCCTGGAGCTTGAGCTCGCCGATCTTGTAGGCCAGCGCCTGCCCCGGCCAGACGATGTAGCGGTCGACCTCGACCTCGATGTCGTGCTCGGCCTTGGCGGAGTTGGCCTTGAAGTAGTCGATCGCCTGCTGCCGCGTCCACCCCATGGTGTGCATGCCGGTGTCGACCACCAGGCGGATCGCCCGCCAGACCTCATAGGTGAGCTGGCCGAACCTGGAGTAGGGGTCCTTGTAGAGGCCGAGCTCGGTGCCCAGGCTCTCGGAGTAGAGGCCCCACCCCTCGACGAAGGCGGTGTAGTCGTCGTGCTTGCGCCACTCGGGCACCCCCTCGAGCTCCTGGGCGATGGCGATCTGCAGGTGGTGCCCCGGCACGGCCTCGTGCGAGGTCAGGGCCTCCATCTCCCACTTCGGGCGCGACTTCAGGTCGTAGGTGTTGGCGTTGAAGTAGCCCGGGCGGCCGGCGGCCAGCGACCCTTCCTCGTAGTAGGCGGTGGTCTGCGACTTCTCCGAGTAGGTGGGCACGGCGACCACCCCGTAGGGGAGCCGCGGAAGTTTGCCGAAGAGCTTGATCAGCTCGGGATCGATCCGCTTGGCGATGTCCCGGTAGCCCATCAGCAGGTCTTCGGGCTTGTCGTAGAAGAAGCGCGGATCGGTACGCAGGAACTGGCAGAACTCCGCGAAGCTCCCCTTGAAGCCGGTCTCGGCGATCAGGGCGTCCATCTGCCCGCGGATGCGCTTGACCTCGGCGAGGCCGATCTGATGGATCTGCTCGGGCGTCAAACGGGTGGTGGTGGAGGCGCGCGCCTGGTAGGCGTACCAGGCCTTGCCGTTGGGCAGATCACTCATCGCGATCGACTCGCGGGCGGCCGGCAGGTAGGAATTGGCGAGGTAGCCCTGCAGCTTGCGGAGGGCCGGCGCCACCCGCTCGTTGAACGCCCGCCTCGCCTCGCCCTGCAACCGCTCGCGGTCGGCGGCGGCGACCGTCTCGGGGAACTTCTGGAAGGCCTTGAGCATCGGGCTCTTCATCGGATCGTCGACGAGCAGGTTCTGGACCTGCGCGGGGACGTCGCGCAGGGTCACCCGCGACGGCGTGATCCCCTCCTTGAGGCCGCGGTCGAGCAGCGCGATCGTCTGGTCGATCACCGTGGGGACGCCGCGCATGCGGGCGAGGATGTTCTCGTAGTCCTCGACGCTCCGCGCCGGCATGATCGACAGCAGTTGTGGGATGTTCTGCTGCGGCCCCCCGACCTGGTTGACCAGCAGGTACTCGCCATGGAACTTCTCCCCCTCGATCGACTGCTCGATGTGATGGAGCGCCAGATCGTAATTCACCTGCTCGGTGGGGGTGAGCCGCGCGCGGTCGATCGACGTCAGCGCCTCCTGGAGCGTCGGGTTGAGGCGCCGGTCGAACTCGATCGATTCGGGCGAGAGGTCGGTCCAGCGGTCGTTGAGGCCGGGAAAGCCGACGAAGGTGGCGTACTCGGGCGACGCGTGCATCTGGAAATCCCAGAAGAGGTCGAACAGCTTGCCCAGCCGCTCGCTCTCGCTCCCCTGCCCCTTGGTGGCGGGGAAGCGTTCGAAGGTCCGGGCATACTCGGCGACGTCCGGGGGCACGGCGGCATGCGCGATGCCGGAGACACCGGCGGCGCCGGCGGCCAGCAGGAGAAGCGCGATGGCGGGGGTCAGTTTTTTCATCTCTGGGTTCCTCTCGTGAGACGGAGGGGGAAGGGCACGGACGACATCCTACGGACTGGGAGGAGAAAGGTTGCCGTCTACCCAAGGGCTCCCCCTACCTTATTTCTTCCCTCCGAAGGTCACCTCCAGCGAAACTTTCTGGCCGTCGCGTACCACCACCGCCGTCGTATTCTCCCCCGGCTTGGCGCGCTGGAGCACGTACATGAAGTCGTGGATGTCGCGGATCTCCTTGCCCCCGAGGCCGACCAGGAGGTCGCCGCGGCGCAGCCCCCCCTGCTCGGCGGCGCTGCCGGGGCGCACGGCGGAGAGCAGCACGCCCGGCCGGCCGTCGCCGGCGTAGTCGGGCACGGTGCCGAGCGAGGCGCCGTAGGAGCGGACGTCCCCCTGCGGCGCCGGAGCCGGCGCGCTCTTGTAGGTGGGGCGCTCCGGCCGGCCGGCGATCTCGGCGGCGACGTCCGCCACCAGGGCGGCGACGCGGGCGCCGCCGGCGGCGTTGATGCTCTCCGCGTCGTCCGAGGGCTTGTGGTAGTCCTCGTGCGGGCCGGTGAAGAAGTGCAGCACCGGCACTCCGGCGGCGTAGAACGGGCTGTGATCCGAGGGGCCGTAGCCGTCCCCCGACAGCGCGCACTCGATCCGCTCCCGGCCGCAGGCCGCCGGCACGATCTCCCCCCACTCCGCCGCCGACTCGCCGCCGAGCACCGAGACGCGGTTGCCGCGCAGCCGCCCCACCATGTCCATGTTCAGCATGGCGGCGATGCCGGCCATCTTGAGGCCGGCCGGCGGGCGGCGGGTGAAGGCGGTCGAGCCGAGCGTCCCCTTCTCCTCGCCGGAGAAGGCGATCAGGTAGACGTCGCGGCGCAGGCGGTCGCGATCCTGGCCGAGCTGGCGCGCCACCTCGAGCAGGGCGGCGGTGCCCGAGGCGTTGTCGTCCGCCCCGTTGTGGATCTCGCGCGAGTCGGGGGCCAGCGAGCCGGCGCCGCCATGCCCCAGGTGGTCGTAATGGGCGCCGACCACCAGCACACCCGGCAGGCGGTCCGCCGCTTTCGACCGGATGACGCCGACGACGTTGGCCGCCGGTGCCGTCTTGCGGTCGAGGTTGATGGCGAGCGCGGCGCGGTGCCTTCCAGCGCTTTTTCCGGAAGAAAACAGGCCCGAGCCGGCCGCCCGCTTGACCACTACCACCGGCAGGCCGACGTCCCCGCCGGCGTCGACGGCGCCCATCCCCAGGGCGGGGAGCGGCGACTCGGCCGCCGGCGATTTGGCATTTGGGGAATCAGCCGGGGAATCGACGATGATCACCCCGATGGCACCGTGCTCGCGGGCGTTCCACGCCTTGTAGCGCAGATCGCCGTAGCGGCGCTCGACCGCGGTGTCCGCGAACGCCCCCCCTTCGGGGGTGAAGCGGCGGACGGCGACGATCCTCCCCTTCACCTCGATCCCCTTGTAGTCGTCGATCCCGAGCTCCGGAGCGGTGATGCCGTAGCCGGCGGCCACCACCTCGCCCGTAGCCTTGCCCGAGCCCGAGAACGCGGCGGGCCGGAAGCTGTCGGCCGGCACGGCGGCGCCGTCGAGGGTCACCGCGGTGCCCGGCCGGACCTCCACCGCCACCGGGACGTCGAAGCTCTCGAAGTAGCCGTCGTCCCCCGCCGGCTCGACCCCCAGCGCGCGGAAGCGGCCGGCGAGCCACTGGCGGGCCTCGTCGAGACCCGCGGTGCCGATCCCCCGCCCCTCGCGGGCGTCGGCGGCGAGCCAGCGGACGTCGTCGCGGAAGCGGTCGGCCGCCGAGGGCATCAAGGCCGCGGCGGGCGCGGGACCGTCCACCCAGCGGGCCACGAAGATGTCGGTCTCCCCGGTCTGCGTGCCGTTGCGGTTGGAGGCGAAGGCGAGCCGGGTGCCGTCCGGCGAGAACATCGGGAAGCCGTCGAAGCCGCCGGTCCAGGTGATCCGCTCGAGGTTGGCGCCGTCGACGTCGATCGCCCAGAGGTCGAACTCCCGCCCCTTGGGGTCGCCGTAATTGGTGGCGAAGATCAGCCGCTTGCCCGAGGGGAAGAAGGACGGCGCGAAGGAGCCGGCGTTCAGGTAGGTGACCTGATGGGCCTCGCCGCCGTCGGCGTTGGCCACCCAGAGCTCGAGCCGGTTCGGGCGCACCAGCCCCTGGGCGAGCAGGCGCTTGTAGTCGTCGAGATCGGCCCCCTTGGGCCGCGAGGCCCGCCAGACGATCCGCGAGCAGTCGGGCGAGAAGAAGGCGCCGCCGTCGTAGCCGGGGGTGTTGGTCAGCCGCTTGACGTTCTTGCCGTCGGCGTCCATGCGGTAGAGGTCGAGGTCGCCGTCGCGGGTCGAGGTGAAGATCAGCGAGCCGTCCTTGGGGCAGACGGTGGTCTCGGCGTCGTAGGCCTGGTTGACGGTCAGCGGGACGAGGTCGGTGCCGTCCGGCCGGGCGCTGAAGATCTCGTAGCCGGAGTGGATCGGCCAGACGTACCCCTGCGAGCGGTCGGGCGGCGGCGGGCAGTCGGGGCTGGCGAGGTGAGTCGAGGAGTAGAGGATCCGCCGGCCGTCGCGCATGAAGTAGGAGCAAGTGGTGCGCCCCTTGCCGGTGGAGACCAGGACCGCCTCGCGCGAGCCGTCGGCGGGGACGCGGAAGATCTGGTCGCAGGCGTAGGGGGGGCGCGAGGACTGGAAGATCAGCTCGCGGCCGTCGGGGGACCAGTAGGCCTCGGCGTTCTCGCCGCCGCGGCTGAGCTGGCGCAGATCGGCCAGGTGGACCTCGCGCGGATCGAGGGGGGGCGGCGGCAGGGGCGGCCCGGCGTGCATCGGCAGGCCGGCTCCGAGGAAGAGGACCGGCAAAAAAAACAGCGGCGGGATACGTGGATTCATGGGCTCATCCGTCCTGGATCTCGTGAAAGGCTTGGAACGGCTCCGTCTGCCTGCTATTCTGCACCAAACGGAAGCAGGCTTGACGCCTGCCCTCCGCGACCCCGAATGGAATTCCAGCCGCCGCGCATCGGTTGAAACATTTCCCGGCATGCTATTTTCACGGACCCCGCCGGAGAGGCTGCTCCAGGCACCCCGGTCCGCGAAGCGCCGGGCCCGCAAGAATCCAAGACGAGTGGAGACCACATGAACGATCAGGAAAACCAGCAGGAAAACCAGGACTCCGGTCAGATCCTGGCCGAGTTCGAGCAGGAGGCTCCGGCAACGAGCGAAGACGCGACGGTCGACCCGCAGGTCCATGGGAGCGAAGCCAGCGCTCCGGAAAGCGCTCCGGCTGTTTCTTCGGAGACCCAGGGCTCCGCCGAGGCCACCGAGGCCACCGAGGCCGAGACCCCGCAGGAAGCTCAGGCGGAGAACCCAGAGAGCCCAGAGCCGGCGGCCGCCCCTGACCCGCAGGACGCCGCCCCGCAGGACGCCGCCCCGCAAGACGCCGCGCCGCAAGACGCCGCGCCGCAGGACGCCGGTCCGCAGGACTTCGGCCAGATCCTCGCCCAGTTCGAGGGGGACGCGCCGAAGAGCGAGGCTCCGGCGGTCGGCCAGAAGGTCAAGGGCAAGGTCCTGTCCATCACCGAGGAGTGGGCTTTCCTCGACCTCGGCGGCAAGGCCGAGGGGCGCATCGCCGCCGCGGACCTGAAGGACGCCGAGGGCAACCCCACGGTCAAGGAAGGGGATACGCTCGAGGCCACGGTCACCGGTACCGATCCGGAGACCGGCGCCCTGCTGCTGCGCCGCAAGGCCGGCGGCGGCAAGGGCAAGCGGGCGGCCGCCGAAGTGCCGCTCGAGATCCGGCAGGCCCATGAAGCCGGCCTGCCGATCGAGGGGCTGGTGACCGGCCTGAACAAGGGCGGCGCCGAGGTGCAGGTGTTCGGCATGCGGGCGTTCTGCCCGCTCTCGCAGCTCGACCTCCGCTACGTCGAGAACCCGCAGCAGTTCGTCGGCCAGAAGCTGCTGTTCAAGGTCAACCGCCTGGAGGAGGGGAACCGCGGGGGCCGTGGCCCGAACATCGTGCTCTCCCGCCGCCAGCTCCTCGAGGAGGAGCAGCAGACGCGCGCCTCCGAGACCCGCGAGAAGCTCCAGGTGGGCGCCGTGCTCACCGGCCGGGTGACCTCGCTGACCACCTACGGCGCGTTCATCGACCTCGGCGGCATCGAGGGGATGCTGCACGTCAGCGAGATCGGCCACAGCCGCACCACCCATCCGCAGGACGTCTTCACCGTCGGCCAGGAGGTCGAGGTGCAGGTGATCAAGATCGAGCAGGGGAAGGACGAGAAGCGCCCCGAGCGGATCTCGCTTTCCCGCCGCGCGCTGGAGAGCGATCCGTGGCAGGACGCGGCGTCCCGCTTCCCCGAGGGGACCGAGGCGACCGGCCGCGTCATGCGCCTGGAGACCTTCGGCGCCTTCATCGAGCTGGCGCCCGGCCTCGA
Source organism: Thermoanaerobaculia bacterium (assembly GCA_039918595.1). Classification (GTDB taxonomy): domain Bacteria; phylum Acidobacteriota; class Thermoanaerobaculia; order Multivoradales; family UBA5704; genus DATARR01. The sequence goes on along the minus strand of JBDSHF010000310.1, from coordinate 10,619 downwards.
GGGGCTGGTCCACATCAGCGAGATGGGGGCCGGCCGGCGGCTGAACCACTCCCGCGAGGCGGCCGAGCAGGGGCAGGATGTTCAGGTGAGAGTGCTCGGCGTCGACACCGGCCGGCGCCGGATCTCGCTGTCCATGAACACCGGCGCCAACGCCGGCATGGGCGGCGGCTCTGGGATGGGCGCCGGGATGGGCGCGAGCGACCGCGGCGGGATGGGCGGCGGCGGCGGCGAGCAGCCCCGCGGCGACCGGCGGCGCGGCGGAGGTGGCGGCAGCGGCGGCAGCGGCCGTCAGCAGGACTTCTCCCGCAGCGAGCGTGGAGACCGCGGAGACCGCTCGCGCGGTGGTGAACGGGGCGGCTCCCGGGACGAGGACGCCTACGCCCGTAGCGGCGCCCCGGCGCCTACCGCCACCGGCTCGGGCTTCGGCTCGATGGCCGACTTCTTCTCGCGCCTCAAGAAGGGGTAGACAGCGGGGGCGGCGCACCGCCCCCGCCCGCCGGCCTCACTGCTTCCAGGAACTTACTTCTGCCGGGAGGTGACCCGTAATCGGGGTTTCTTCCCGTTCCCCCCTTCCGTGTAGCTCCAACCGCAGCCCTATCCAGGATGTACACGCGGAAGGGATCGGAGCACACCCTTTCCGCTCCGCCCTCCTTCGCCCGCGGGGAAATATCCCCGTAAAGTGGCTTGAAATCAGGCGACCCTGTGGTACCCTCGAATTGCCGGATTGGCGGATTACTTTACAATTTTACGCGCCGCAGGCGCATGGGGCTACAACCGGAATGGAGTTTCAAACCCCACCCATGCAGAGCTCGTCCCGTACCCAGCGCCCTCGTCGCGGCCGCAAGATGGCCGTGTCGCTCCTCGCCCTGACGAGCACCTGCACCCTCTGTGCGGCGCCGTTCCTCGAGGCCCAGACCCTGTTGGGGTCGCACGAGTCGCTGCTGCGCCAGAATGAAGAGGCGCGCGAGCACGACTTCACCTACCTGCGCACCACGGCGGACGTCCGCGACTACGCCCAGCAGGGGATCCTCGTGCGCCTGCCCGGGAGCTCGGACTACGAGCTGGCCGACAACGTCTCCTTTCCGTATGCGCGCCCCGAGGTGAAGACGTTCGTGGAACGGCTGTCGGATCAGTACCGCAGCGCCTGCGGCGAGCGGCTGGTCGTCACCAGCCTGACCCGGCCGATCACGCGCCAGCCCGCCAACGCCTCGGCGATCTCGGTCCACCCCACCGGCATGGCGATCGACCTGCGGCGAAGCGACAGCTCCGGCTGCCGGCTCTGGCTCGAGACCGTGCTGCTCGACCTCGAGAACAAAGGGGTGATCGAGGCGACGCGCGAGCAGTACCCGCCGCACTACCACGTGGCGGTTTTCCCCAACCCGTACCTCCAGTACGTCGCCTCGGGGGAGGCCCTGCCGGACATCCAGGTCGCCCGGTCGACCCACGAGACCGCCTCGCGCGCCCGGGTCTCCCGGGTCCGCTCCTCGCGGGTCTCCCGCTCCCGGGGTTCCCGGTCCGCCCGGGTCGTCGCCAAGGCCTCGCGTTCCCGGAGCGCCAAGGCCGTCAGGGCCGTGAAGCGCGGGACCTCCCGCTCCCGGACCGTGGCCACCGCGAGCCACCGCGTGAGCAGCCACCGCGTGAGCAGCGCGAAGAAGTCCCGCGTCGTCCACACGGTGAGCAAACGCCGGGCCGCGCCGCGCCAGCGCATAGTCGTGACGCGCTCGAAGGCGACCAGCCGCCACTCGAAGGCGCAGACCGCCCGCGTCAGGTAATCTCCGAAGCTTTTGCAGGGGCGTCCACGCAGGGCGCCTCTAGGCCTCCCTCACCACCCGGTACGCCGGGATCCTCTGCTGCAAGCCCTTGAGCTGAAGCTCGCCGAACGGTTCGGTGGGGATGGCCCCGCCGAGCAATCGATTCGTCTCCGGACCGATGACCACCTCGCCCGGCGGCGTGGCCCCCTCCAGGCGCGACGCGACGTTCACCGTATTGCCGAGCACCGTGTAGTCCACGCGCCGGGCGCTGCCGATGTCCCCCACCACCACCGGACCGCTGTTGAGGGCGACGCGGGCCTTGAAGCCGGGCAGCCCCTCGGCCTCGCGGCCGGCGTTCCAGACGGCGAGCCCCTCCTGGATCTCGACCGCCGCCCGCACCGCCCGCAAGGCGTGATCGGCCTGCGCCACCGGGGCGCCGAAAAACGCCATCACGCAGTCGCCGATGAACTTGTCGAGGGTCCCCCCGGCGCGGAAGATCGCCTCGACGGCGAGGTCGAGGAAGGCGTCGATCGACTCCGCCACCCGTTCGGGTGGAGCGTTTTCCGCAAAGGCTGTAAACCCTACCAGGTCGGCGAAGAGCACCGTCGCCTCGGCGCTCTGCAAGCGCCGCATCCCCTCGTCCCCCCGGCGCAGCACCTCCTCGATGACCCCCGGCGAGTGATAGCGCTCGAGGCGCGACCGCGCCTGCCGCTCGAACTCGGCCTTCTTCGCGTAGCGGATGCGCTCGACGGCCACCGCCGCGTAGTTGGCGAGCGTGGCGAGCACGTCGAGGTCGCGCTCGCCGAAGGCGCCGACATGGACGGGGGAGTCGACCTGGATGGCGCCGATCATCCGCTCGCCCGACCAGAGCGGCGCGCACATCGCCGAGCGGATCTGGTGCAGGCGGATCGACTCGCCCCCCGAAAGGCGCTGGTCCGCCTGGGCGTCGAAGGTGACCAGCGCCACCCGCTCGTGCATCACCGCCCGCAGCATGGTGCGCGACACCGGCACCTCCCCGGCGGGGCGGAACTGTGATTTCTCCTTGAGCCGCGCCAGCTCGCAGACCAGCTCCCCCGAGTCGTCGGAGAGCAGGATGAACCCGCGGTCCACCGGAAAGGCCTCGAACGCCAGGTCGAGCACCCGCGAGAGCACGTCGTCCACCGACTCGGCAACGGTGAGCATGCGGGCCAGCCGGGTGAGGAAGCCGAACATCCGGTGGACGTAGATCGGATCGTCGGTCGCCGGCGCCGGCCGGGTGCTGTCGACCACGCCGCCGAGGCCGTAGGCGGCGGCGAAGTCGGCGAGCGGCCGGATGATCGTGGCGTTGCCGAGCCCGGCGAGCGTCCCCTCGAGCTCCTCGGGCATCACCGTACGCGCGGGCCGCGGCTCCTCCTCCTCCAGCCGGAGCTCGAAGGCGCCGACGGTCAGCAGATCGCCGGCGCGCAACGGCGCCTTCTCGACCGACAGGCGGTTGACCTCGACACCGTTGGTGCTCTTCAGATCGTGGACGGCCCAGCCGTCCCCCTCGCGAAGGATCTCGGCATGGTAGCGGGAGACAGAGACGTCGGAGAGCACGACGTCGTTGTCGCTCCCCCGCCCCAGCCGTACCCTGCCGCCGGTGAGGGGCACGGTGCGGTCCTCTCCGCTGGCGATGTAGCGCAGGCGCAGCATGGGATGAGTTTTACCACGGAGGAAGAACACGGACGCAACGGACCAACACGGACGAGCACGGACACGGCTTCCCTTGTCCTTGTTCGTCCGTGTTCGTCCTTTCCTTCTGTTCCCCCTCCAGCCAGGCCTATGCGCTCAGGCCCTCGAGGTCGCTCAGCAGCTCGGTGACGGCGCGGTAGCGCTCGCCGGGATCCTTCTTCAGGCAGCGCAGAATGGCCGTCTCCAGCGCCGGCGGGATCTCGCGCCAGCGGGTGCTCGGCGCCGCCGGCTCCTCCCGCATCTGCTTGACCATGATCTCCATCGCCGTCCCGCCCTCGAACGGCAGCGTGCCGGCGAACAGCTCGTAGAGCACGATGCCGCAGGCGTAGATGTCGGCCCGGGGGTCGGCCTCCTGCCCCTTGAGGATCTCCGGCGCCAGGTACTGCGGCGTGCCGACGATGAAGCCGGCCTGGGTCTGCCCCGGCGCCAGGCGGTCGATCGGCCGGGCGATGCCGAAGTCCATCAGCTTGGCGTTGCCGGTGGAATCGAGGATCAGGTTCTCCGGCTTGATGTCGCGGTGGAGCACGCCGACCGAGTGGGCGGCGGCGAGCCCGGCGCAGAGCTGCTTGGCCAGACGCAGACCCGCCGAGTAGGGGAGCCGCCGCGTCTGGTCGAGCATGTAGCGCAGCGTCACGCCGCGCACGAACTCCATGGAGATGAAGGGGATGCCGTCCATCTCGCCGAAGTCGTAGGTGCGCAGCACGTTGGGGTGGGTGATCTTGCGCGCCAGCTTGAGCTCGCTCTTCAGGCGGTCGAGCTGGTTGCGGTCCCCCCAGAGATCCCGCTTCAGCATCTTCAGGGCGACCAGGTCGTCCAGCTCGCGGTCGCGCGCCTTGTAGACGATCCCCATGCCGCCGGCGCCGAGCACGGAGAGGATCTCGAAGCGCGCTCCCAGCAGGGCTCCCGGCGAGATGCCGGTGAGGGTGGCGGCGCCGGGCTGGGTCAGCGTCGCCGCCTGGGTGCCGGCCCCGCCCGCCCCGCCGGTGAGCTGCGCGGCCATCTGCGAGCCGATCACGTAGAGCGGCTGCGGCGTGATCACGCCGCGGCGCGGGGCCAGCCGGTAGCCGGCGGCCTCGAAGGCCCCCTTCAGCTCGTCGTGCACCTCGCGCGACATCAGGATCTCCCCCGAGGTGGCCTCGCGCAACAGGCTCTCGATCTGCTGCACCGGCAGGCCCACGAGCGCCCGCTCCGCCCGCTCCCCCCAGGTGACCGGGCCGGTGATCGCCCGGCCGGAGGCGAGCGCGATCACCGGCGCCTCGGTATCGCCACCCATACCGCCGCCCATGCCGCCGGGGGCGATCAAGCCGGTACCGATGCCGCTTTCCAGGATTCGCGAGGCGACCGACAGCGCGCGAGTCCCCCGGCTCTCCCCCTCGAAGCGGGCGAGCACCCGGTGCCCCGCGATGACCTCCACCAGCCCGCGGCCGCGAGCGATGGCGGCGGTGACGCGGTCGAGGTCGGCGGTCAGCTCGGCCAGCGTCTCGCGAGGGTCGGCGCTGCCGCCGGTATGGGCGTAGCGGCGCAGCTCGACGGCGAGCAGCAGCACGTCCCGGCTCTGCGCCTCGCCCAGCAGCACGCGGGCCGCCGCGGGCTCCGGGAGGTTGCGGGAGAGCTCGTTGACGTACTCCTCCATGTCCCGCTTCTCGCGCAGGTTCGCCAGCAGCTCGTGGAAGGTGTGGGCGAGCCGCCCCACCTCGTCGGTACGGTCGGAGTCGATCTGCTGGTCGTAGTTCCCCTGCCGGGCCGCCTCGGCGGCGGCGGCGAGCTGGCGCACCGGCCGCAGCGCCCGGCGGGCGAAGGCGAAAGAGAGGAACGGCGCGATCAGCACCGCCGCGAGACCGGTGCCGAGCAGCACGTTCTGGATCTGCCGGTAGGTGGCGAGCTCGCGCTCCAGCGAGGCCAGGGCGATGGTGGCGCCCACGGAGGAGCCGTCGGCGTCGCGCAACGGCGATTCGACGGCGATCCAGGGCTCGCCGCCGTTGAGCTCCAGCTCGGTCCGCGGCACCGCCTTGCCGTCGCGCAGGGCCTTGCCCATACCGTCCCCCTTGGCGAGCGACGCGGCGAGGCTGCGGGCGGTCGACTGCGGCAGGGTGGTGGCCACGATGCGCGGCCCCTCCGGCCCGGCGGCGACGAAGGCGACGTCGGCGCCGCTGACCTCCCGGACCTCCCTCACCCCCTCGGCCTGATCGGTGATCTGGAAGCCGGTGATCAGGTAGCCGAACGGGGTAAAGTCCTTCACCACCGGCACCGCCAGGGCGTAGTAGAGATCGTTCCCCTCGCGCCAGACCCCGCGGCTCTCGCGGTTGTCCGCCGCCATCGCCGCCGCCACCAGCGGCCGCTTCGAAAGGTCCTGGCCCGCCCCCTCGGGGCGGTCGGTGCGGGCGATCACCCGCCCCTGCGGATCGAGCACGATGGCGAAGTCGAACTGCAGGTCGTTGCGGCGCTCGCTGAGCTGGTCGAGGATGGAGCGCGTGTCGCGGGTGGCGGCGGCCTCGGAGAGATAGGCGCTGAAGTAGGGGTCGGCCGCGAACAGGCGGGAGATCAGCAGGAGCTGCCGGTAGCGCTGCTCCTGGAACGCCGCCTGCGCCGCCGCGCTGCTGCGCAGGGAGTCGAGCACGGCGTCGCGGGCGATCCGCCGCAGCATCAGCGAGGTGACCAGGACGGCGCCGCCCACCAGCAGGGCGATGAGCAGCGAGGTGACCAGGAAGATCCGGGTCTCCAGCGACAGGCCCCGGCGGCCGCGGTCAACGGTTTTCGTAGCGATCCCCGCGAGACCGGAAGTAGGACTTCCCCGTTTTGTCCAGGTGAGAGGGGATGAGCGGCCGCACGATCTGCAGCCCCACCGCCAGCGGCCCCTTCTGCGGCAACTCGACGTCCATCGTCCACGGGTCCGCCTGCTCGTGCCAGACGACCAGCTTCCCCGGCCCGCGCGGGAGCCCCAGGAGGGCGAACTCGCCGTTGGCGTCGGGCGTGGTGTGGAACGGGGAGTCGAGCACCAGGATGTAGGAGACCATGTCGTGGTGGACGTTGCAGTAGACGCGCACCAGGCCGGCCTTCTCGAAGCGCTTCTCCTTGCCCGGCGCCCCCTTGTAGAGGCCGAGGTCGAACTGGTTGGGCGCCGAGACCGAGAAGACGTTGTGGAGGATCGGGTCCTCGTTGGGGAAGCGTACCCGGCTGCCGCGCGGGATCACCAGCAGGCGCGGCTCGAACGCCTTGCGCCGGGTGACCATCTCGAACGGCTTCTCGGGCGGCTTCACCGGCCGCGGAGTCGCCGGCTCGAAATAGATGACCGCCTGCCGCACGTCGCTCCCCCGCGCCGGCCCTTTGCCCCCCTTGGCGAGGAGCTGGATGTGGCCGTGCAGGTCGTCGGCCTGGAGGGGGACGGCGAGGAGCGTTAAAAGAGCCAGGACGAAGACCTGCGCCACCCGGGATTGAAATCCCGGGCTACCGACAGTCGTCCCTTCCCGGGGCTTTGCAAAAAGACCGGTTCTTGGGAGTCCCGGATGGGACGGCCGTGGGTAGCCCGGGATTTCAATCCCGGGTGGCGACCCGCGCCTCAATGCAGCCTCCACGCCAGCGTCGCCAGCAGCTCGTTGTTCTTCCGCTTCGCGCCGTTGCCCAGGATGAAGCGGTTGTCGGCGTACTCGACGGTGAGGTCGAGCCCGGTGAAGAGGCCCAGGCGCAGGCCGGCGTCGAGCTTCTCCCAGTCCCAGGAGAAGCTCGGGCTCGGCGTCTGCTTGGGATTGCGGAAGCTGTTGTCGAGCTTCGAGTAGCGCACCGCCGGCGCGATCGAGGGGAAGAGCTGGCGGCCGCCCACCGCCCAGAGCAGGGGCAGGTCGAAGCGCCAGGCCACCTCCCCCTCCACCCCCGTGCGCGGCAGGCCGGCGAGCTTCTGGTCCACGTACTGGCCGAAGAAGGAGAAGCCCCCCAGGTAGAGCCAGACGTTGCCGCCGACTTCCCGCTTGTCGTCGTTCGTGATCGCGAAGGTGGCGTTGCCGGCCGGGGTCGGCGGCGCGCTGAGGATGTCGAGGTCGCCGCCGTAGAAAGTGCCGTGGATCTTCACCGTATCCGCGAGCTTGCGCTGGTTCCCCCAGGCCAGCACGTCGATGCCGTTGCGCCCCCCCTCGTCGGCCATCCGCCAGCCGACCCCCACCCCCGTCTCGAGCTTGCCTTCGGTGTTGAAGTTGGTGTCGTGGGCGTTGTAGAGGATGACGATGCCGCTCTTGAGGTCGGGATCGGGGTTCAGCCGCCGGAGCTCCGGGGTGCCGTTGTCGCCGGCCAGCGCGTTCGGATCGCGCAGGAAGACCGGATTGCCGGCGGCGCCCCGGGCCTTGAGGTAGAAGTGCCGGCCGAAGTGGAGGCCCAGCTCGGCGCCGGTCTCCTCGAAGCGGTTGAAGGCGGTCGAGACCAGGCCATAGCTCTGCAGGTGACGGTCGTCCTGCCGCTCGAACTTGGAGATCTTGCCGAGCTTGAGATAGACCCCGCTCCCCGGCGCCAGCGTGGCCGGCCCAGGCTCGCGGCCGATGCGGAGCCACGCCTCGTCGATGTCGACCTTCTGGCCGGTCGACGTCGGGTTGCGGTCATAGAGGTCGATGAGGTCGAGCTTACCGTGAGCGGTGAAGAGGTCCCCGCGGCCGACGGTCGCGGACAGCGCCACGTTGGAGAGCTCGAAGTGGGAGCCGGCGTCGACCGTCTCCTCGAACCCCTTCGTCTGGCCGACGGGGAGCTGGTCCAGCTCGAACGCATACGGAAGCGGGAAGCGGTTCTCCTCGCTGTCCCGATAGTTCGCCCGGACCTCCAGGTTGTATCGGAACGTCCACCCAGGATCCGCGGCCGGTCCCTCGGTTTCCTGGGCGGTCACGGGGGCGGCCAGCGCAGCCCCGAGCAGCAAAAGGACGCACACTCTCCCGAAAGACGTTCCCAGCCCCATCTGTCAGCAGCCTCCAAAAGATCTACGAGCTTTGGCGGTAGCTTAGATGGATGCCGGTCCGCAGTAAAGGGACGGGGGCGTTTCCGCCCCGCGTGGAATCAGGCGAACGTCTGGCCCTGGCGGCGGCGGTCCCGCATCCTGCGGGCCAGGAACACGGCGCCGACCACCCAGAGGGGCACCGTGAACAGACCCATGCGCACGCGTTGGTTGAGGATTCCCGTCACTCCCGACTTGACCTTCTTGATCTTGCTCATTATCCGTTCCTCCTGGCGGCCGGGCCGCCGGTTGGCTTTCAGCTTTGAAAATCGAAGCGCACTGTCCCTCAATGCGGCTTCGGACCCACTATGAAGGTGCAAGTCAAATGCCACATATAAGTCCCCGGGATATCCCGCGGGACGCTTACAATGGGGGGATGTCCGTATGCTCGCGCAAGTGCAAGAGGAGACTCGTGTGATCTCGTCCGAGGAATTCCGCAAGGCCCTGCGTCATTTTCCCGCCGGCGTCACGATCGTGACCGTGCGGTCGGGCGACCGGATTCACGGCCTTACCGTCTCGGCGTTCTCGTCAGTCTCGGCCGAGCCGGCGCTGATCTCGATCACCATCGAGAACCGCCACAAGGCCTGGGCGATGCTGCAGGAGCCGGAGGCGGTCTTCGCGGTGAACATCCTCGGCGAGGGGCAGTCGGAGCTCTCGAACCGTTTCGCCTGGGTCAAGGACGAGGACCGCTTCCAGCTCGGCGACTGGTCGGAGGCCGAGACCGGCGCGCCGGTGCTGCGGGACGCCCTCGCCTGGCTCGACTGCCGGATCCAGGCGCGCTACCCGGCCGGCTCGCACACCATCTACGTCGGCGAGGTGGTGGCGAGCGACGTGCCCGTGGAAGAGGCGCCACCGCTGGTCTACTGGAACCGCGGGTACCGCAAGCTCCGGTTGCACGAGGAGCCGCCGGCGTAAACAGACCTCAAGGGACCTCAGGGGACCGCGGGGACATCAGGCTTTCTGGTCCCTGCTGTCTCTGGCGTCCCTCGGGTCCCTTTTCCTTGAATCGCCACCGCCACCGCCTGGAATCCCGCCCAGACCAGCAGCCCCACCGCGCCGCAGCCGAGCCAGAGCGCCCGCGCTCCCAGGTGCTGGTAGACCCAGGTGCCCACCAGCGGGGCCACCACGAAAGAGGCCGCGAAAGAGAAGTTCATCAGCCCCATGTAGGCGCCGCGAGTCGCCTCCGGCGCGCGGTCGGCGACGGCGCTGGTCAGCATCGGGAAGGCCAGCATCTCCCCCAACGTCCAGATCGCCACGGTGAAGATGACGTACCCGAAGCTCGATCCGAACGGCAGCAGGGCGAGGCCGGCACAGAACACGAAGGTGCCGAGGCCGGCCACCTTCAACCGGTCGCGGCGGGCCAGCGAATGAACCAGGACCATCTCGAAGAGGATGATGATCAACGTGTTCACCGCCAGCGTCACCCCGATCCACGCCTCGGAGAAGTGGTAGAGGTCGCGCAGCGACAGCGGGAACGTGCTGGTGATCTGGAAGGTGACGATGTTGAGCAGGAACATCATCCCCAGCAGCGCCATCACCGGCAGATCCCGGAACGGGGAGCCGGCGCGGACCTTCGCCGCCGAGTGGACGGCCGGCGCGGCGGCCCGCTTGCCGGGGAAGGCGAAGGCCAGCAGGCCGGCGGCGAGGATCGAGGTGACGCCGTCCGCCCAGAACAGCCAGTCGTAGTCATAGGCCGCCAGCAGCCCGCCGACGGTCGGCCCCACCGACATGCCGGCGTTGACCGCCAGCCGCAGCAGGGCGAAGCTGCGCGCCCGCTCCCCCGGATCGCTCGCCGCCGACAGGGCCGCCAGGTTGGCCGGCCGGAACACCTCCCCCACCAGGCTGAGGACGACCACCATCGCCGAGATCGCGAGCCGCCCCTGAAGATAGCCGAGGATGATGAAGGCGATCCCGGTCCCCACCAAACTCACCTTCATGATCCGCATCGGACTGAAGCGGTCGCACAGCAGCCCGCCGGCGTATGAGGAGACCATCGCCCCCAGGCCATAGAGCGCCAGGGTCTGCCCCGCCTGCGTCGTGGTGAAGCCGCGCTTCTCGGTCAGGTAGAGCACCAGGAAGGGCATCACCATCGTGCCGGCGCGGTTGATCAGCGAGGCGACCGACAGCAGCCAAACGGACCGGCTGAGCCCCGAGAAGGCTTCGCGGTAGGTGGTGGCGATGGAACGGAACAT
>JBDSHF010000309.1:0-3805 GCA_039918595.1 Thermoanaerobaculia bacterium | reverse complement strand
GATCAAGCTTAAAGCCAAACCGCCGCCCCCCTCCCGGGAGACGGCGGCTGGTGGAGCGCGGGTCCAGCGCCCGATCTACAACTGCAACCCACCCAACGCCAACAACGCGTTCGCCGTCAGCGCCTGGGCAGCGTCCTGCGGCAGGAAACTCTGCCCCGCATAGACCCCGACCTGATTGAGGAACGCCTGGAGCTGGTTGACCGCCGGCGTGCCATGCCCAACTTGCGCCTGCTGCAGGGCGCCCTGGAGCTTGGCCTGGAGGGCGTTGGCCCTTCCACTGGTGAGGGCTTCGGAGGTGACGAGGTTGTTCACGTCCTGGATCAGGAGCTGGATCTGCTCGGCGGCGGGACGGTTGGCCCAGAAGACGGCCGCGGTGCGGCCGGGGATGGAGAAGGCTCCGAGCCCGCTGTTGAAGCTCGAGGCTCGCTCGGTCGAGTCGGGCGAGATCTTCTGGAGGGGGTGGAGGGTCAGCGGCACTCCCTGGAGCTCGGGGGTGTTGAAGTTTTTCGTCTGGTTCGTGGCATTGAAGACCACCGCCACCCGCTTGTGGGCACGGTCGACGCCGCCGTTGTCGTCCGCGAGGCTCATCACGATGACGCCGGGGATCTGGCTCGGGCCGGTGTTGTAGAAGCGCAGGCGGCTCTGGACGTCCGCCGCCGTGCGCAGCCGGAAGAGCGGCGTGCTCTTGCGGATCGCCACCGTCTCGAGGAAGTGGGCGTAGGCCGCGAGGATCTGCGGCCGGCCCGCCTTCAGCGCGGGGTTCGCCAGCAGCGGACCCTGGATCGGCCAGCTCGACTGGTTGTCCGGCGCCGGCGGCAGGCCGACCCCCCAGTTGTTGGAGCCGTAGGTGAAGTCGAGCTTGTTGAACCAGTCGCCGGAGTTGTAGCTGTTGCGGTCCATCGACTTGGAGCGCAGCAGCTCGACGCCCGCGTGGTAGAAGGGGATCCCCTGCCCGAAGCCGAGGAGGCTCATCCCCAGGTTCTGTGTGCGTACGCGGTCCGACAGGCTGTCCGACGGGGCGGCCTTGGCCTGGATGGCGTCCCACAGGGTGTCGTTGTCGTGGGCCTCGATGTAGCTGATGACCTCCTGCGGATCGGCGGTGTAGCCGGCGGGCTGGCCGTTGTAGTCGATCTGGCGGGCCGCCACCAGGTTGCCGTTGCGGTCCACGAGCTGGTAGTCGGCAAGCGCCCCGGCAAGGCCGGTTTTCACCCAGTCGGTCTCCAGGAGCAGCTTGTTGAGCTGATCGGAGGACGACCCCTGATTGGTAGCGTTCGGATCGTAGTAGAGGCCGGTCAGGAAGCCCTGCTCCTGGAGGCCGCTGAACGGGCCGCCGCCGCGCACGCCGTCGCGGAGACGATCGCTGAAGGTGCCGACGCCGGTGCCGGCCATGTTGGCCTGGATGGCGTTGACGCCGCGGGCGTTGTTGGCCACCTCGCCGAAGTTCCAACCCTCGCCGTAGAGGTAGATCTTCCTGCCGTCCATCCCGTCATTCGCCAGGGTCAGGGCGTCGAGGGTCGCGCGCAGCTTGAGGATGTTCCGCTTCATGTGGTGACCCATCAGGTCGAAGCGGAAGCCGTCCACTTTGTACTGCTTCGCCCAGGTCGCCACCGAGTCGACGAGGAGCTTCTCCATCATGTTGAATTCGGAGGCAGTGTTCTGGCAGCAGGAGCTGGTCTCGATGTTGCCGTCGCTGTTGAGCCGGTGGTAGTAGCCGGGCACGATGCGGTCGAGCACCGACTTGTCGTTCTGCCCGGCCGCGCTGGTGTGGTTGTAGACGACGTCCATCACCACGCGCAGGCCGCTGTCGCTCAAGCCCTTGACCATCTGGCGGAACTCGAGGACGCGCGCCGGTCCGTCCGGATGGGTGGAGTAGCTCCCCTCGGGCACGGTGTAGTGCCAGGGGTCGTAGCCCCAGTTGAAGGGGTCGGCGTCCCCCACCGCCCGCACGCGCGCCTGCTGCTCCTGGGAATCGGGCGGGAAGCTCGACAGGTCGCCGGCCGGCTGTTGCCACTGCGATTTGTCCTCGTCGATCGAGGTGAGGTCGAAGGACGGCAGCAGGTGGACGTGGGTGAGCCCGGCCAGCGACAGGGTGCGCAGGTGGAGCATGCCGAGCGAGAAGGGGAGGGTGAAGGCCTTGAAGGTCCCCTTGAGGCTGGCGGGCACGCTGGGATCGTTGGCGCTGAAGTCGCGGACGTGGAGCTCGTAGAGGACGATGTCCTCGGGAGCGTCGAGCCGAGGCTTGACGAGGCCGTCCCAGCCGGACGGCTTGTACGCCGGATCGGCGAGGTCGACGATCTGGCTGCGCTGGCTGTTGCGCGACAGGCTCACGGAGTAGGGATCGGTGACCAGGTTGGTCTCGACCTGCCCGGTGGTGCGGACGTAGACGTCCACCTCGTAGCGGTAGTACTTGCCGTACCAGCCTGGCGTACCCGTGGCGGTCCAGACGCCGGTCGCCGGATTGGCCGTCATGGCGACGACGGTCGAGGGGGTAGCCGGGTTGGAGTCGTTGAACAGGTGGAGCTTGACGGCGCGGGCGGTCGGCGCCCAGACCCGCAAGGTGGGCACGTGACCGGCGGCGAAGGTGGCTCCCAAGGGGCCATTGTAGGTGTAGAGGTTGTCGAGCACGCCCTGGATCTGAAGGCCGGTGGCGTCGATCAGGTTGCCGCCGCCATCCTTGGCGTCGATCGCGATCTGCCCCTTCAGGGCCGCGGGGACTTCCGAGAGGCGGCTCGCCGGGAGGTGGAACGCCGAAAAGCCGGCGATGTGCGGGAACTTCTCGCGGACCGCGGTGGAGAGGCCGGCCGGATCCCAGGTCAGCGGGATCGCCGTGCCGCCGGTCACGCCGGCGGGATCGAGGGCGAGACCGCCGTTGGCGTCGTAGTGCAGGGAGACGTTCCAGCTAGATGACACGGCGCCCGGATTCCAGGCGATGGTGTCCGCCGTGACCCAGTAGGCCTGGGTGCGGCCGATGTTCCCCTTGGGGGCTCCGTTGGCGCCGACGGTCAGCACGTGGGTGGTGGAGTTGTAGGAGAAGAAGATCTCGACGCAGGCCTGCGGCACCGAGAAGGAGATGTTGGCGCCGTTGAGGGCGCCGTTGGCGCCGTAGTTCTCGTCCCAGCTTTCATGGATCGCGACCTTCGTCTCGTAGTTGCCGGGCGGGATGGCGGTGGTCGAGAAGGTGTAGACCCCGTCGCCGTCCGGGTCCTGGAGCCAGGAGCGCAGGCAGTCCGGCTGCCAGTCCCCCGGGCAGCCCAGGAAGTGCTGGTAGCTGCCGGGCGCCGTGGCGATCACGGCGTTCTTGTCGCTGGTCACCCAGTGCGTCGCGTCATCGTAATAGAACTTGACCGCCGACGGCGAGGCGAGCGTGAGGCCGATGTTGCCGCCCCCCGGCTGCGCGTTGGCGCCGTAGTTGACGTCCCACGAGTCGTTGAGGGCCGCCTTGTACTCGTAGCCGCCGGCCGGGAGGTTGAAGGTCCCCTGCCAGACGCCGTCGGTCGAGTCGTAGCCCAGGTGAGTAGTGGCGCAGCCGGGCTGCCAGTCGTCCGGGCAGCCGGCTTCGGACTGCAAGCTGCCGGCGATGGTGACGCTCGCCGGCTGGGCCGCGCCGCCGCCGGTGCCTGCCGTGATGGTGAGGACGTGCGTCGCCGCGTTGTAGCTGAAGACGCTCTCGGCGCAGTCGGAGGCGACGGTGAAGGGGATGTTGGCCCCGTTCGAGGCGCCGCCGGCGCCGTAGTTCTCATCCCAGGCCTCGTTGATCGCGACCTTGGTCTCGTAGCTGCCGGCCGGGATCGAGCGGGTGGTGAAG
>JBDSHF010000308.1:0-10636 GCA_039918595.1 Thermoanaerobaculia bacterium | reverse complement strand
GTGACGAGCCCTTACTTCAAAGAATTTACCCATTCGGGTCCATGGAGCCTCGGGAGTCGCTCTCGCCTCCCGACGTAGTAGATGCCGGAGCAGGCGATCCATCCGGGTCATCGTGCCCGAACTCTTGAGCCCCGTGGAGCCTCAATTTAGGACGCAGAAATGCGCCGACGGAAGGCCTCTCCTACCCGGGAGGGCTAGGGGCAGGGTGAGCTACAGAAGTAGATATACTCGTCGCATTGCACGTAACATTGAGGTTCCGCGAAACAGTCCGTGCCGGCGCAGCTCAGCCTCTGGCGATTCCCGCAGACGGTGCTGACGGAACAGGCTGCCGTCTGAGTCGAAGGTTTCGTCGACGCGAAGATTGCCGCATAGAGATTTCCCAGGAACGGTAGCGGTGCTTCTTGGACGCCCGCCCTAGCGAAGCTAAGCGGTGCTTCTGGGAGGCTAGCCTGGGCGAGGCCAGAACCCAACAGGACGAACAGGGCGGAAATCAAACCGGCTTTCTTCACGAGATCTCTCCTTTCAGTCGTGAACGCGCGGCCAAGACCGGCGGGGGATTTGGCCTGCCTATATTTTATCGTTTAAGCTCTAAAATGTAAAGCGGTGAGCAGTGCGGTGAGCAGTGTCAGCCGATTCGCGACAGTCCTCGCGTCCGGACATGACTCCCTGGCCGGCGTCGTTGCCGTCGAGGGCGAACGCCTTCACAAGAGAGAGTGCCGCTTGCCGCCAGTCCTGCCGAAGCTCCCCGCCGTCATCCCCGTCTGCGACGTGTGACGGTGCACCTCTGGCGTTTGGAGATGCCCACCTCTTCAAGCCGTTGGGAGCTCACGCCCTTCCGAGATCAGCTCAAAGTCCTTCTCCAGATGCTCGTCGAGCAGTTCCCCTGGACTCTCGCTCCTTAGCCTCATGCTGAGAGCCGACGGCCCCCTGGGGTCTCTTCCTTGAGAGAACCCCAGGTGCAATCGCGCTTGCCATACCGGCTGCAAACCAGGTACGAACTTCGGGGACGTCGTACTAGTCTCCCGAGATATCGCCACCGAATTCTAACGAGAAGCTTCCCGCCGGGTCCAGACTCGCGTCACCAACTTTGTACTTTCTATCGCGCACCTCAAAAGCCCATCGCGTTCCCTCAAGAACATCTGTAATGTATTGACTCATGAGAGGGTTTTCCAGGGAGCCGGACGTGTAGGTCACTCTGCTCCCTCTCTCCTTGTCCATGCTTGCATGAACTACTTGGTCCGCGTCGCACACGACTGCGAGGTTTGGGTTATGAGTCACAATGAATACTTGCCGCCTCTGCCTAGCTACTTTGATGCAATCAACCAGCACTTTGGCGATGGTGTGATTGTCCAGATTGCTCTCTGGCTGGTCGATTATAAGCGGCATATCTCCCTTATCGATAAGAAGATAAAAAACGAGTAATAAGGTGCCACGCTCTCCAGGGGATAGGATCGCAAGATCCTTGCCTTCCCAGCGAAGAATGTACCTAGGCCGAACGTAATCTAATCCGTAGACCAGATCAAATACTTCCTCCGACTTGCGGTTCTTCACGAGCTGATCCTTAAGCTGAACCTCTATGTTCTGTCCCTCGCGTTGATCGTTGTGCAATGCGTTATCGACCTGTTCGAGGAAAGCTCGCGCTGACGGTTCATCTTCCCATTTAGTTGCTTGAACAAGAGCCTCTGCGCGCGCCCGTCCCTCTTCAAGCCCCATAAAGCTGCCTCGCTTGCTCTGAGCGACCAAGCTTAGTAGTTTACTCGGGAAGTCGTCCGTAGTGAGTTCAACCCGAAATTCCAGCTTAAGCTTATCCTTTGCGAGCGGATGAGTATCGATGAATTCCTGTACTGGCTCGTAGAGCCTGCGGTAAATCTCAGCTTGCGCTCGCTTCTCGGCGTGAATTTGAAGCGCCAGATTTGCCTGCTTTCTTCTCGCCACCTCAACTCTCGCAGGTAAGGTGTCGAGCGACACTAAGGAAGCTTCGAGCCCCTTGAGAGAATCAGGACTCTTAACGTCTCCCTCGATGGCTTCGCGTCTAGTTTGCCACTCGGTAAGAGATGTGAGATAGGATTGGTATGCGCGATTTGGTGCGTCAAGCCTGGCCTGAAGGCCTGCAATTTCTTTTTCCGCCCGCGAAAAACGCATAAGAAGGCCCGGCACCCTTTCGTCTTTACCTTCCAGACGCTTCTTGGCTGCGAGGATAGACGCCATAGCTGCGTCTCGGATTTCGCTTGGCTTAGCCTGGTCGAGCTTCAGCATTGCCAAGTCAGGTACCGTCAGGCCTAGTTCGGACGCATCGGCCGAAAGCACCTCAGCGAACACATCGAATTCCCTGCCGAAATTGCCAAGTTTTTCGAGTAGGCGCGTTGCTACAGCTTGACGTCGTTCGGAGGTCTTCAGTTCTTCCTCCATCGCGACGATCTTCTCATGCAGCCCCTTCTTGGTGGTGTCGGCTCTTGTGAGCTCTTCTATGAGTGTTTGATCGGGCGTCAGACTATTTCCCGCAATCGCAGGGTTTGGACACTCCGCAGGCTTAGTTTTGTCGTGGGCTTTAAGCTCTAGCCTGCGTTGCGCTATCTGTTCAGAAAGCTTACGCCTTACAATGGGGTCTGCTTGGGCTTCAAGTACAGCACGCTCGCGACTCGCCTCGCGGAGCTGCTTGAAAAGCGAATCAATTCTGTTCTGCTTCACACTTGTTTGGAAAAAGACGAGTTCATCAAAGGTGGCAAAGTCTAGTCGTTGCGCCTCTGGTACATGCGAAAAGATGACCGACTTTAACTCTTGCTCGAATCCATCCTCGCCCGCTCCGACGAGCTCATTGCAAACTCTTTCTACGTGATCCTGGGGCAGGTACTTAAGCCGCTCGACATCCTCAGCTTTGACAGGTTCGGCCAATGACCGTGGGACTTGCTCCCCTGATTCCCACGTCAGTGTGGCATCGAAGAATTCAGCCCGACCCTTGGTAGGATGACGAAAGCGCTCCCTGCTGAGGAACGAAAAGAACGCCGAATTCTTAGAAGATCCCAACAGGCCAAGTGTATCAGCAAGCGCGCTTTTGCCGCCCCCTTTGTTCCCCACTATAGCGACGAGCCCGTGATTGAATAGCACGTCACCCGTGAACCACTGCTCGGCAGCAGGTGCTCCTGGGCGGCGTCCAAACTCTACAGCTCGGATATATTTCGTGGGGTTCTTCTCGACTCGTGTTAATTCAAGAGGACGATCTCCAATGAAGACCCGATCGCGAGGCTCGCGGAGAACCATCAAGAGGCCCCTGAACGTGGGGTCAGCGCGAAACCAAAGTGGCATTCTTACTTGATAATTCTTGATGTTGTGGTTGTCGGAACAAATAACTAGCGCCTTTTCTAAGCCAGTCGCCGGGAAGATAATATTCCGATGGAACTCTATATCCTTGATCTGTCCTATCTCCATCAAATCGACATGATCGCGCGCAATATCGTACTTGATCCGTTGTTGGAACTGCTCGCGATTGCTGATGCTCTCAATAGAGTTGCTCTTTTCGCCGGCATGAATCGAAACGACTCCTCCCAGCTCGCGTGTAAGGCTGGCGCCTGCTTTAATCGGCACGTAGATCTTCTCGTCGCCACCCTTCGCCTTGATATCTGTAGCCGTAAGTTCTAATGTGCCTTGGAACCTTGTCCAGACATGATCCAGGGCGCAGTCCTCGGGGAAGATACAGATATAGTGGATCGGCTTGCTGCCGAGTTCACTCCGGAGTTCGATTCCTGGGAGTACGGTGAGTTTGTCCTTGCCGAGTTCCTGTAGCTGTCGAATCCTATCGACATCGATCGTATGATGGTCAGTGACCGCGACGACTCGTACACCTTTGCTCACGAGCTGGTCTACGATCTCTTCATTAGTTATTGACTTGTCACCATAGTCGAAAGAAGACGGGGTGTGGAAATGAAGGTCCCAGCGATGCCAGAGCGAACCTCGGCGGTCATTAAGTGGGCTAGTGGTTGGGGACATAGGAAGCTAGTATAGCACTTCTAGACGTGTGAATTAACGGCTGTTGGTGATACAAAGAGCAGCGCAATGTCGTTTCTGAGCGATCCTGTTAGCTCGTCCGCCAAGGACCTGGCGCCATCCAAGTAGGCTCGAAGGGATCTCCGGAAGCAAGCGCGCGGCAGAGCGGTATCAAGAATTCCCTCAGCAGGGCGCAAACCCTGGGCAGCTCAGGCGCTTCATGAACCTTGCCGGTTCTGCGAAGAAAGGATGTCCAGTCTGCTTTTTTCCTTTGGTCTGATTCAAATTCTGTGGTCAGAGCGGTCGGGACTTCTGAAGGAATCTGGGTCTGTCGCCGCTCGAAAGTCGCTCGAATGGCTTCGGCGAGAACTGCCCCCGCGAAGTCGAACGTCTGTGCGAGCACCCAGAGATCGTAGAAGTCCCGCATCCGGGTGTTGGCCATTCCTAAGTGGACCATAGCCTGGAACTTTTCCGCGATCACGGTTTCCCGCGGATATCCCCTCAGTCTGGGAGTGGGATGGCCCAGGAGCGTGGGGTATGCAATCTTGACAGGGCCCGGCGTGATGGCGTCTCCGAAGCCAATGTCCACTTGCACGGGAATGATCGCCGCAGCCAACTCGGCTCGCATCTGGATTCGAAGGCCTGGATATTGCTGAAGCTCCGCGATTCTCTCGACTTTGATCGAGTCTGGATCGAAGATAAGGCCATCTCCACAATCCTCGACCCCGCACAGGTCTCGGAAGATCATCGCAATCTGGTCCGGAGAAATCTCACCTCTCCCCGCAAGGTCCAGGTCCCGCGTAGGCCTGTAAATTTCTTCGCTCCAGACGGATAGCAGCATCGCTCCCTTGAGGAGAAAGCGGTCCGCGTGCCTCGATGCGCTGAGCCGGTATAGCAACCGTTCGAGAGTGAAGCGGGTGAGGACGAATTGGAAGTCTTCTCGCCGCTGCTTGGCGAGGTTCAAGAGCCTCTGACGGACCGAGGCGGGCAGGTTCTGGATTTTGGTGGGGCTCAACCGAAGGACTCGAGGTAGGGTCGCATCACATTGGCGACCCGGCAGATCTTGGCGAATTTCCAGAGATTGTCGAACGTGTCACGCTTCCCCTCGATACAGTCCTTCAGAGCCTCCATAGCCACGTCCAGCCCGATTTTGTTCCGGTACTTGAAACAGTCGGCGACGGTCTTCGCGGGGGAGTAGACGCGGATCTCGCCTCCCTGGATGTGGTGAGTCTCGATCCCCGAGGTGAGCGCTTCTCCCGAGAACCGGACGATCCGCAGGGGTGGATCGTCGACGCGGGGCTGCCAGGCCTTCCGGTCGATGGCTAGCCAGACCGCGAAGGGATTCTGGGTGGTCAGACCGTGAAAGCGCAGAGCCGACAGCAGGCAGACGACGCCTTGCGGAACCCGCTTGCTGGCTTCCAGTAGTGATTGGTGCTCGGTGATCTCCGAGCTGGAGAGCCTGTAGAGCCCGCGCCCGATCTTTTCCAGAATGCCCTGGTCCGAGAGCCTCTTCAGCTCCTTTCGGGGAACCCCCCGGCGTTCGAGATCTTGAGTCCTAAGGACGCCCTCGGTACCCAAGAGCTCTCTGATCTCTATCGCGGTCATGGCAGGATCAGCGTGGTACAAAACCTTGTCAGTTGTCAAGATGTGCCGAGGTTTTGTGCCGATGGGCAAAATAAAAGGGGCGGCCCGGAGGCCGCCCCTTTCACCTACCAACTGAGAAGCCCCCTACTCCGGCTGCCAGCTCGGCAACCGGCCTGGGGTCCACGGCGCTCCGGCGCTCTCGAGCTGATCTTCCAGCCCCTTGAGGTCGGTGCCGATGGTCTTGCGGATGTCCGCCAGCACGGGGGCGAACTCGGCCGCCGCGATGTCGTAGTCCTCTTCCCAGGTGCGGGTCGCCGCTCCGGAGACGCTCCAGTGGCTGCCGACCACGTTCTGGATGCGGTCCACGATCGCCGGCGGCGTGGGCGCGTTGTTGGAGGCCAGGATCGGATCTCCCGTGAGCTTCACCTGGATCTCCTGGAGGTGGAGATCCAGGTTCCGCGCCTGCTCGGATAGCTTGAGGTCGGCCCTCGGCGTCTGCGGGATCGCCTTCTGGATGTACTGAATCCGCGTCCGGGCCTCTTCCACGGCCTCGGCCGCGCCCAGGACGGCTCGCTGCAATCGCGCGCTCCGCCGCTGGAAGGCTAGCTGCTTCTCCTGGTCCTGGGCCGACAGCTCGGCCATCCCGACCGGCACGGCCTGGAGGGTCTGCGGCTGGCCGACCGGCGTCACCACGCCGTTGGCCTGCCTGGCCAGCGTCACGGTGTACTTGCCGGGCGCCGCCAGCGGCCCCTGGGGACCGCCGCCGAACAGGTCCCGCTCACCGCTCTCGAGCCGGACCGGATTGGCCGGCGGGAAGCGGAGATCCCAGGCCACCCGGTGGAAGCCCGCCTTGGCCGGCGCGCTCAGGCGGCGGACGACGTTCCCCTCTTCGTCCTTGACGATGAGGAGCATCTCCGGTGGCGCCTCCCGCTCTTCGGCCCGCAGCGCTTCGAAGCTCGGGAAGACCAGCGAGCCCCCTTCCTTCGCCAGCTTCTTCTCGGACTCCTGACGCTGCTTCCGCAGGGTCTTGACGTCGTCCTTCAGGTAGTAGGTGAGGACCGCCCCGAACGGCGGATTGTCGCCGACGTAGAGGGCGCCCCCCTGGAACGCCCTGCCGGGGAGGCCGAGCGGCGAGGACTCGAGGTACATCGGGACCGGCCGCGGCGGGAAGATCGTGGCCTCCTGCTCCAGCGCCTCGGGCTTGAGGTTCCGCAGCAGCGAGTAGTCGTCGAGGATCCAGAAGCCGCGGCCGAAGGTGGCGATCACCAGGTCGTTCTCCCGCTTCTGCATCACGATGTCGCGCACCGGGATCACCGGCAGGCTCTTGAACTGGATCCACTTCCGCCCGCCGTCGCGCGAGAAGTACATGCCGAACTCGGTGCCGGCGAACAGCAGGTCGCGATCGACGAAGTCCTGCGCCACGGTCCAGACGGAGCCGCGCGCGGGCAGGTCGCCGGCGATCGAGGTCCAGGTCTTGCCGCGGTCGGCGCTCTTCAGCAGATAAGGCTTGAAGTCCCCCATCTGCATGTTGTTGAACGCCGCGTAGACGGTGTCGGCGTCGGTCGGCGACGGCTCGAGGTCGGAGACGTAGGTGGTGTCCGGGATGCCGGGGAACTTGTCGGTCTTGCGCCAGTTGGCGCCGCCGTCCTCGCTGATCTGGATCAGGCCGTCGTCGGTGCCGACGTAGAGCAGCCCCTGCTTTTTGGGGGACTCGCTGAGCGCCACGATATTGCCGTAGAGCGAGGTCGAGGCGTTGTAGGCCACGGTGTCGGGGCCCCAGGTGCGGCCCATCACCTTGAGCTTGTAACGGTCGATCTGCCGGGTGAGGTCGGGGCTGACCGGCGTCCACGAGTTGCCGCGGTCGTCGCTCTTGAAGAGCCGGTTGGCGGCGAAGTAGAGCCGGGTGTGGGAGTGCGGGCTGATGATCAGCGGCGAGTCCCAGTTCCAGCGCAGCGCCGGCTCGCCCTTGCCCGGCTGGGGCTGGATCTGCACCTGCTCGCCGGTGCGCAGGTCGTAGCGGTCGAGCGCGCCGTATTGCGCCTCGGCATAGACGATGTTCGGGTCCTCGGGATCGGCCGCCGACTGGAAGCCGTCGCCCCCCTGGGTGACGAACCAGTCGGAGTTGCGGACGCCGTTGTTGCTGGCGGTCCGCGAGGGGCCGCCGAGGCTGAAGTTGTCCTGGGTGCCGCCGAAGACGTAGTAGAACGGCTTGGCGTTATTGACGCTCACCCGGTAGAACTGGGCGATCGGCAGGTTGGCGTGGAAGCGCCAGTCCTGGCCGCGGCTCCAGGTTTCGTAGAGGCCGCCGTCGCAGCCCACCAGCAGGTGGTCGCGGTTGGCTGGATCGATCCAGACCACGTGGTTGTCGACGTGCTTGTCCTTCTCGCCCAGGTTGTGGAAGCTCTTGCCACCGTCGTCGGTCACCTGGATGAAGACGTCCACCGAGTAGACGCGGTCGGCGTTCTCGGGGTCGACGAAGAGCTCCTGGTAGTACTGCGGGCTGCTGGCGACGGTGGGGCCGCGCTTCTCCCAGTTGCCGCCGGCGTCGGTCGAGCGGAAGAAGCCGCCGGCCTTGCCGGAGGCCTCGACGATGGCATAGACCGTGTCGGGCTGGGACGGCGCGACGGCGAGGCCGATGCGGCCCATGTCGACGCTGGGGAGGCCGCCGCTCAGCTTCTTCCAGGTGGCGCCGCCGTCTGTGGACTTGTGGATGCCCGCTTCGGGGCCGCCGTCGATCAGGGTCCAGATGTGGCGCCGCCGCTGGTAGGAGGCGGCGTAGACGGTGTCCGGGTTGCGCGGATCGAGCGCGATGTCGGTGACGCCGGTGTTCTCGCTGATCGTCAGCACCGCTTTCCAGGTCTTGCCGCCGTCGGTGGTCTTGTAGAGGCCACGGTCGCCGCCGGCCGACCAGAGCGGCCCCTGAGCCGCCACGTAGACGGTGTTCGAGTCGCGGGGGTCGATCAGGATCTTGCCGATGTGCTCGGACTTCTTGAGCCCGACGTTGTCCCAGCTCTTGCCGCCGTCGGTCGACTTGTAGACGCCGTCGCCGTAGGAGACGCTGCGCTGGCTGTTGTTCTCGCCGGTGCCGACCCAGATCACCAGCGGGTTCTTGGGATCGATGGTCAGGCAGCCGATGGAGAAGGAGCCCTGCCCCTCGAAGATCGGGGCCCAGGTGGTGCCGGCGTTGGTGGTCTTCCAGATGCCGGCCGCGGCGGCGGCCACGTACCAGGTGTTCGGCGAGCGGGGGTCGACCGCGATGTCGACGATGCGGCCGCCGACCACGGCCGGGCCGATATTGCGGAACTCAAGGCCGGCGAAGGTCCCGGCGGTCATGCCGCCCTTTTTCTCTTCCTTCTTCTCCTCGGGCTTGGCGGTCTTGGACGGCTGGCCGGTCTTCTGGCTGGCCTTCACCGCCTCGTCTTTCTTTTCGGGCGTGCCCTGGTAGGCATTGGGAGGCGCCGCGAAGGCGCCGCCGGCCAGCAGGAAAACGCCGAGCGCAAGCGCTGCAGGGATCCGTTTCACTCGATTCCTCCAATCCATGGGATTTGGGACGGCCTGAAAATCGGCCGTCCACGTTCCTTCCCGGAACAACTCCTGGAACAGCGGCGGCGCGGCGTGCTATTGCCTGGCCGCTACAAACTCCCCTCGCCGCATCGTACGCGGAAGCGGGCTCAAAGTTCAGCTACGAGCGCTGGCAGCCGCGTTCCGCCGCCGGAATACTACATACGCCGGCAGCCCGAGGGCCACCAAGCCGAGGCCGAGGAGGGATTCCACCGGGCTCTCTTTCAGGGTGTTCCCGATCAGCAGCAGGCAGGCCAGGATGAACAGGGCCGGCACCACGGGGTAGCCCCACGTCCGGTAAGGGCGGGGGAGGTCCGGCCGGCGGCGCCGGAGGATGAAGACGGCGGCGGCGATCATGGCGTGGAAGATGACACTGGCGAAGATCACGTAGGTGTAGAGCTGCGAGTAGCTGCCCGAGAAGGTGAGCACCAGCGCCCAGGCGGTCTGCGCCCAGAGGCAGGCGACCGGCGTCCGGCGCCTGGGGTCGACCCGGGCGAGCGAGCGGAAGAAGAGGCCGTCCTCGGCCATCGGCAGGTAGATCCGCGAGCTGTAGAGGATAGTGGAGGAGAGGCAGCCGAAGGTGGAGATCAGCACGGCGAGCGAGATCAGCCGCGCCGCTCCCGGACCGAAGAGGACCGCGGCCGCCGTCTCCGCGATGCGCGGCGTCGCCGCCATGGCGGCCATGTCCAGGGTGCGGACGTAGACGAGGTTGAGCAGCATGTAGAGGATCACCACCGCCGCCGTGCCGAAGATCAGCCCGCGCGGGAGGTTGCGTCCGGGGTCGCGCACCTCGCCCGCCGAGCAGGTGAGGCCGTACCAGCCGTCGTAGGTCCAGAGCGCCGCGATCATCGAGATCCCGAAGGCGGCGAGCAGACCGCCGGGGATGTGGGCCACCGGTCCGTAGAGATCCGGCACGACCTTCGCCGGCACCAGCAGGCCCAGCGCCGCGAAGAGGGCGATCGAGCCGATCTTGATCACCGTCAGCGCGTTCTGCACCCAGGCCCCCTCCTTGAGGCCGAGGTGGTTGACGGCGGTCAGCGCCAGGATCGCGAGCGCCGCCGCAATCTGCCCGCCGGAGACTTTCCAGGTCCAGGAGCCGAGCGGCACGGCGAGCAGGACGTTGCCGGTGGAGAAGAACGGCAGGAAGCTCCCCAGGTATTCGCCGAAGGCGACCCCGAGCGCGGCGATCCCGCCGGACATGATGACCAGGAAGGCCGTCCACCCGTAGAGGAACCCCCAGAGCGGCCCGTACGCCTCGCGGACGTAGTGGTAGAGCCCACCGGCGCGCGGGAACATCGCGCCGAGCTCGCCATAGGTGAGCGCTCCGGCGAGCGTCAGCAGCCCGCCCGCGAGCCAGACGAGCAGGATCAGGCCGGGGTGGGGGAGCACCCGGGCCATGTCCGCCGTGGTGATGAAGATGCCGGTGCCGACGATCGAGCCGACGGTGAGCAGGGCGCCGTCCCAGGTGCCGAGGCCGCGGACAAGGGCCGCGGACCCTGTGGGTTCGGTC
>JBDSHF010000307.1:0-12625 GCA_039918595.1 Thermoanaerobaculia bacterium | reverse complement strand
AGGGTACGCTGTGCGCACCAGAAACGGTGATGGTGCGCACAGCGCACCCTACAAGCCACGCCTTCTCAGTAAAGTCCCCCCTCTCCCGGGCGGCGGGAGTGCGGTGGGAGAGGGGCCGGGGGTGAGGTTTCGGGGTGGGGGCGCCCCCCTACCCCACCCGCACCGCCAGCCGCTCCCCCAGCTTCCGGAACCGGCGGACCCATTCCGCCGCCTCGGTATCTCCATCCCCGGCCTTCTGCCGCTGCTCCGGGTAAACCGTCTGGAGCAGCTCGTAGCAGCGGTTCTGGGCGTGCCAGAGATCGACGTCGAAGGGGGCGGAGCGGGCGAGGGCCACGGTGGCGTCGATCCGGCGCAGCAGGTCCCGGTCCTCCGGCCTCTCGCGGAGACGGTTCACAAGCGCGTTCAGGGCCTGCTTCAGGGCGTAGGAGAGCTCCTGAACATCCAGCTCGACGCCAAGCGCCGCCCGCTCGGCGAGGAGACGCTCGACCTCCTCGGGATCGGCCGCCGGATCGGAGACGGCCTTCCTCAGGTCCACGTTGAGGACGAATTCGGCGGCGGCGGCGAACGCCTTGGGGAGTGGCGTGCCGAGGCTCTTCAGGAACCGCATCAGCGGCCCGTGATGCCGGAAGACGTCGCGGAGCTCGTCCTCCACCTCGTCCAGCGTCGAGGCCAGGATGTGATCGAGGATGCGGCGCTGCTCGTCGCGGAAGAGCGATTTGAGCGAGTAGGAGACATCTCCGAAGTAGCGGTCGAGCAGGCGGATCACCTGCGGCAGGTCGCCATGCTCGAAAGCGCCGCCCGCCTCCGCGATCAGAGCCTGATAGGCCTCCGGCTCCTCCAGGGTCGCGACCCCCGCGTTGAGGTTGTGATCCCCGAAGTGGAGAACGCCGAAGACGAACGCTCCCGTCTTACCGGTGAGCCCGGAGGTGACCCGCGTCTTGCCGATCGACAGGCGGCAGCGGCCAGCGCGAAAGATGCGGCCGTTCTCCCGCTCGACGGAGTAGCAATAGACCGGCGCCGGATTGGGATACTCCTGAAAGAGCGACGCCACGGCGTAGTGAGCGGCCACCTGGGGCAGGTCCACGATCGACGGCCGCACCAGCTTCTCGTAGAGATCGCGCCCGGTCCCGGAGGCGGGCACGTTGCTTTTCGCCTTCTCCAGCCGCCGCAGGAGCTCCGGCTCGACCGGCGTTTGAAAGAGCTCGTGGGCGAGCTGCGCTACGCGGCCGGCGTAGCGCAGGATCTGGACCGTCTCGATCCCCGCGAGATCGTTGAAGAACCAGCCGCAGCTCGTGTACATCAGCATGGCGTGGCGCTGCAGCTCCAGCAGCTTGAGAGCCCGCACCCGGTCTCCTCCCTCAGGAACCGAGCCTGCCGCGAAGCGGGCCAGGAAGGCGTCGACCGCCGCGGGCAAGCGATCGAGGAGCACGTCGACATAGGCGTCCCGCGCCGCCCAGGGATCGCTGAAGAACGCCCCGGCCTCCCGCTCCCAGCGGGGGGCGAGCTCATCGCGCAGCCAGTCGAGAGCCTCGCGCAACGGCGCCCGCCATTCCTGCGTCCAGCCGGGGCCGCCGCCGGTGTGGCAGCCGCAGTCCCCGCGCCAGCGCCCCACCCCGTGAGAGCAGCTCCAGGCGGTGTTCTCGACGATTTCCACCTCATGCTCCGGCGGATGGGTCTCCAGGTACTCCCCGTAGTTGGTCAACCGGGCAAGCCCGTTCTCCTCGATGTGGTGGAGGGCGTAGGAGAGAGCCATCTCGCCGTAGCGATGATGGTGGCCGTAGGTCTCGCCGTCGGTCGCGATGTTCACCAGCCGGTCCTGCCCAGGGTCCGCGGGCACCGTGGACAGCAGCCGGTCGGCGAAGCGCTCGCCGCTCACCAGCAGCCCCTCGAACGCCACCGCCCGCGAGACCGCGCCGTCGTAGAAGAAGATCGCGAGCCGCCGCCCCGAGGGGAGCTTCACCTCGTAAGGCATCGTGGGATCGATCCGCCCGCCCCCGACATCCCGCCACTCCTCTTTTCCCTTGGCGCCCATCCGCCGCACCCGTCCGGCCTGATGCGGCTCGAGGACGGTAAAGCGGATGCCGGACTCGGCGAGCAGGTCGAGCGTCTCGAGATCGACCGCCGTCTCCGGCAGCCACATCCCTTCCGCCTTGCGGCCAAAGCGGCGCTCGAAGTCGACGAGACCCCAGAGGATCTGGGTCTGCTTGTCCCGCCGGTTGGCGAGCGGCATGATGATGTGGTTGTAGCCTTGCGCCAGCGCCGAGCCGTGCCCCGAGAAGCGCTCGCGGCTTTCGGCGTCGGCCGCCAGGATCGCGCGGTAGACCTCCGGCTCCTTCTGCTCCATCCAGGCGAGCAGGGTGGGGCCGAAGTTGAAGCTGATCCGGGCATAGTTGTTGACGATCCGCTCGATGCGGTGCTCGCCGTCGAGGATGCGCGAGGCGGCGTTGGGGGCGTAGCACTCGGCGGTGACCCGCTCGTTCCAGTCGTGATACGGACGCGCCGAGTCCTGGACCTCGATCGCCTCCAGCCACGGGTTTTCCCGCGGCGGCTGATAGAAGTGGCCGTGAATACAGAGATAGCGCTGCATTGTGCGGGGGGATCGTAGCAGACGCCCGGGATCTCAGCGCACGAGTACGGCGCCGCTTTTTTCCTCCCCCTTCAGGGGGAGGCCAGGAGGGGGCGCCCCAGACAAGGAGCGGTCCCGGACTCCGGAAAGCCCCCCTCCTGACCTCCCCCCGTTCCGGGTGGAGGAAAAATCTGGAGGACGATCCGCACTCCCTACCGCACGAACACCGCCACCGACCGTAGCCCCATCCCCTTCCGCCCTGCGGGCGAACTCGGAGAGGCTACTCCTCCTCCTCACCATCGAAATCCAGATCCTCCTCTTCGATCTCGTCAAACGCCACCGCCTTCGGCACGTCCCGTTTCAGGAACAGCACGCCGAGCGGCGGCAGCGTGAGGGTGAGCGAGTGCGTCTTGCCGTGCATGGGGATCGGCACCGCCTCCACGCCCCCCTGGTTGCCCATGCCGCTGCCGCCATACTCGGGAGCGTCGCTGTTGAGCAGCTCCCGCCAGTAGCCGCGCCCCGGAACGCCGATGCGGTAGTTCTCGCGTGGCACCGGAGTGAAGTTGAAGACGACGGCGATCGGCTCCGCCGGGGCCTTGGCTCGCCGCAGGAAGGCGATGACGCTGTGCTCGGCGTCCGAGCCGTCGATCCACTCGAAGCCGTCGGGATTGCAGTCCAGCTCGTGCAGGGCGGGATCGTCGCTGTAGAGGCGGTTGAGGTCCCCCAGCCAGCGGGCGATCCCGGCGTGCCCCGGATCGTCGAGGAGATCCCAGTCGAGGCTGGCGTCGTGGTTCCACTCGCGGATCTGGGCCAGCTCCGCGCCCATGAAGAGGAGCTTCTTGCCCGGCTGGGCGAACATGTTGCCGTAGAGCAGCCGGAGGTTGGCGAGCTTCCGCCAGGTGTCGCCCGGCATCTTGCCGAACAGCGACCCCTTGCCGTGCACCACCTCGTCGTGCGAGAGCGGCAGCACGAAGTTCTCGTTGAAGGCATACATCGTTCGGAAGGTGATCTTGTTGTGATTGTACCGGCGGTGGATCGGATCGTTCGCGAGGTAATCCAGAGTGTCGTGCATCCACCCCATATCCCACTTGTAGCCGAAACCGAGGCCGCCGACGTAGATCGGCCGCGAGACCATCGGCCAGGCGGTCGACTCCTCGGCGATCACCTGGGCGTCGGGGAAGCGCTCGTAGGCTTCCTGATTCAACGCGCGCAGGAAGTGGATCGCCTCCAGGTTCTCGCGGCCGCCATGCTCGTTGGGGATCCACTCCCCCTGCTTGCGCGAGTAGTCGAGATAGAGAATGGAGGCGACGGCGTCCACCCGCAGGCCGTCGGCGTGGTACTTCTCCATCCAGAAGAGCGCGCTGCTGATCAGGAAGCTGCGCACCTCGTTGCGGCCGTAGTTGAAGATGTAGCTCGACCAGTCGGGGTGGTACCCCTTGCGCGGATCGGCGTGCTCGTAGAGATGAGTGCCATCGAAGAAGATGAGGCCGTGCTCGTCGCCCGGGAAGTGGGAGGGCACCCAGTCGAGGATGACGCCGATCCCCTGCTGGTGCAGGTAATCGATCAGGTACATCAGGTCCTGCGGCGTGCCGTAACGGCTGGTCGGCGCGAAGTAGCCGAGCGACTGATAGCCCCAGGAGGCATAGTACGGGTGCTCCATCACGGGGAGCATCTCGACGTGGGTGAAGCCCGTCTTCTTCATGTGCTCGGCGAGGGCCGGCGCCATTTCGCGGTAGGTGAGAAAACGGTTTTCTTCCTCCAGCACCCGCCGCCACGAGCCGAGGTGGACCTCGTAGGTCGACATCGGCGCGGTGAGCGACTGCTTGCCGCCGCGGGCCGCCATCCAGTCGGCGTCCAACCAGTCGTATTCGAGGTCCCAGACCACCGAGGCCCGCGCCGGCGGCATCTCGGCGTAGAAGGCGAAGGGGTCCGCCTTGTCGGCCCGGTAGCCCCGGTAGCGGGAGATGACGTGGTACTTGTAGGTCGCCCCCGGCGTCACATCCGGCACGAAGACTTCCCAGATGCCGGAGGTCTGCCGCTCGGCCATCGGAGTCGCCCGCTTGTCCCATTGATTGAACTCACCGATCACCGAGACCGCCGCCGCGTTCGGCGCCCAGACGGCGAACCAGGTGCCCTCGCGGTCGCCGTCCGTGCCGGCATGGGCGCCCAGCACCTCGTAGAGGCGGAAATGGGTGCCTTCGTTGAAGAGATAGAGGTCCTGGTCGGTGATCGGACTCGGCATGATTCCCTCCCGCCCTAAAAGATCAATATCAACCGCGCCGCTTCCTCAATTCGTCAACCCGTTTCAACGGTTCGACCACATCGGCCCGGGTCGAAAACTCCTCGAACGAAAACCTTGCTTTGCGCTGCCAGTTGGGCCTTTCGGTGTGGGTGCCCGGCACGTTCTGCGGCTCGGTCTCGTGCCAGAGGTCCTCCAGGTTCACCAGCATCATGCGCGCCGGGCTCGCCGCCAGATGATCCAGGCGCTCGCGCAGCAGCATGTTGTCGGTCTTGGCGCCGCGCCGCCGCTCGTCCGGCGGCAGGGACTCCTCCATTGCCTGGCGGATCGCCCCGCGCCGCTCCTTCTCTTCCCGCGCCTGCTCGGGCGTGAAGAAGCCGAGGCTCACGAGGTCGTCCACGTCCTTCATCTGCAGAAAACCCTGGAAGGTCGGCATGTCGTGGGTGTTGAGGCTCGCGACGGCCTTGGCCGGCGGCTCGCGCAGACCCTGGCCGCCGGGCTGCAGCTCGTACTGCACCACGTACATGCCGAGCAGCTCGTGGCGGTCCATGGCCTCGTAGACCTCGCCGGGCACCGTCCCCAGGTTCTCGCCGACGACGATCGCCTTGTGGCGATGGCTCTCGACGGAGAGCACCGCGTACATCTCCTCGGCCGGATAGGTCACGTAGACTCCCCCGGAGGCGTCCATGCCGCGCGGGATCCAGAACAGCCGGTGGAGCTGCATGACGTGATCGAGGCGCAGGATACCCGAGTGCTCCAGGTGATGGCGCAGGCTGTTGATCAGGTAGTCGTAGCCGCGCTCGCGCAGGCGGTCGGGTTGGAGCGGCGGGAACCCCCAGTTCTGCCCCTTGGTGAAAAAGGAGTCCGGCGGCGCGCCGGCCGCGGCATCGAGAGCGAAGAGGTCGCGGTCGCACCAGACGTCGTAGGAGCTGCCGTGGACGCCGACCGGCAGGTCGAGATAGAGGCCGGGGCCGCGCCGACGCGCCTCCTTTGCCAGCGAGCTCAGTTGCTGATCGGCGGCCCACTGCGTCCAGAGGTAGTAGCGCCGGTCCTCCTCGTCGTAGTCGGCGGGGGCGAGGGTCCCCTCGCGCAGCCGCCCGGGCCAGCTCTGCCAGGATTCGCCGCGGCGGTCCCCCACGGCGCGGAAGGCGGCGTAGCTCGCGAGGCCCGGCTTGCCGGCGACGAAGCTCTCGAACTCGGCCAGCCGGTCCCCCGGGTGGGCGAAGAAGCGCTGGGCCAGCTCCTCCAGCACCCGCCGCTTGAGCGCCATCAGCCGGGCGTAGTCGACCCGCGGGGCGGCGCGCAGCGCCTCGACCTCGCGCTGGAAGTCGGGCGATTCGATCAGCCGCCGGGCGGACGGGCAGTCCTCCATCTCCGGCAGCCGGCGGGGATCGATGTACAGCTCGTTCCAGAACAGGCGCGACGCCGGAGCGTAGGGGCTGGGCTCGAACGGCTCGTCGAGGAAGGAGGCGAGCAGCGGCAGGGTCCCCACCACGCCACCGCCGAGGCCGGCGGTCCATTCGGCGAGCGTCTCCAGGTCGGAGAAATCCCCCGCCCCCCAGCTCCGCGAGGTGCGCAGGGCATACAGGGGAAGAAAAACGCCCCACAACGGCTTGCCGTTGTCTCCTTCTCCTTCCCCGGCGAAGCAGCGGTTGGGCGCCGAGATCACCAGCGACTCCGCCGTCCGGCCGCCGAGCTCCACGGTGAGCTGGTGATAGCCGAACGGCAGCGGCTCCGGCAGCGCCAGACGCCGGCCCGGGTGCGGCGATCCTTCGGCGGGCGCGGTCTCGGGGAGGCTCTGGAGGTCGGCCATCTGGGCCCGCCGCTCCCCCCCTTCGAGGTCGAGATGATAGGCGACGGAGCCGCCCGCGGCGCCGGGGCGCAGCTCGATCGAAGGCGCGTGGCCGTCCCAGGCGACGATGACCGGCTCGATGATCCGCCCGGCGAGCTCCTCGCGCCGCTCTTGCAGCGCCTCGGCCACGTCCTCGATTTCTTCGACCGGCACCTGGAGAGCCCGCAGCACGCCGAGCAGGGATTCCGGGCTGGCCTCGACGTGGTGCCCCATGGCGCTTTGATAGGAGGTCTGGACTCCGTAGAGCCGGGCCAGCGTCAGCAGGTCTTCGCGTTCATTCGCCAACTTCGTCACCCTCTCCCAAAATCTGACGGATGCCCTGCAGCGGGATCCGCACCCAGTCGGGACGGTTGTTGAGCTCGTAGCCCAGCTCGTAGATCGCCTTCTCGAGCAGATAGCAGTCGAGCAGAATCTCCCGCTCCTCCGGCGAGGGGGGCAGGAACCCCGCTCCCCGCGCCCGCTGGAGATAGGCCTGGAGGAAGGTCGCCGAAACCCACCGCTCCCAGTGCAGCGCCCACTCCTCCAACGCCGGCAGCGCCTCCGGCGGCGCCACGCCGGCCGCGGCCTCCTCGGACAGTGCCACGTACGCCGCGTACTGGAACGACCGGATCATGCCGGCGACGTCCCGCATCGGCGACCGCTTGAGCCGCCGCTCGGACAGCGACCGCGCCGGCTCCCCCTCGAAGTCGAGGATGACGAAGTCGCGGCCGGTGTAGAGCACCTGCCCCAGATGATAGTCCCCATGGGTGCGGATGCGCTCGGCCGCCAGCTTCCGCGAGGTCAGGCGATGGAAGCGTTCCAAAAGCCGCTCCTCCGCCGCGAGCACCCACTCGGCCGCCGGCCACGCCGCCTCCGGCAACGCGGACAGACGCTGACGGAGAAGCCGCAGGTTCTTCTTCGTGAGCGAGCGCATCGAATCATACAGCGACCGCTGATAGAGCTCCGAGAAGGGCTCCGGCGCGAAGTCCTTCTCCCTCCCCGAGGCGAGGGCGATGTGCAGCTCCGCCGTGCGCTCGCCGAGCAGACGCACCGTCGGCACGTAGGTGCCGATGCGCTCGAAGTCGTCGGCGCTCATCTCCCGCTCCGCGAGGTCGATCAGCGGCTCGGCGGGAACCGGCACCGCGCCCTCCTGCTGCCCCCAGGCCAGTTGCACGCGGTCGAAGAAGCGGCCGAGGGAGTCCAGGGTGTAGCTCCAGGCGTCCCCCTCGTTCGGGATGAATTCCTGCAGGATGCCGAGGGTCATCGGCTCGTGGCGGCGGTCGCGGATCTCGAGCGCGCCGGCGACCCGCGGGCTGTGGCGGAAGTCGGTCTGCTCGGTCAGGAAGCGGCCGATCTCGAGGTCGGGGTTGATCCCCGGCTCCAGCTTGCGGAAGAGCTTCAGGATCAGCCGGTCGCCGAAGCGGACCGAGGTGTTGCTCTGCTCGGCCTTGAGCGGCGCGGGCTCCAGCTCCCCCTCGCCGCGGATCTCGGCGAAGACTGGCGAGGCGGTGGCGGCCAGCTCGTTGCGCTCGCCGCGCAGGCGCTCCCCCCGCTCGACCGCCGCCAGCAGTTGGCGCGAGATCTCCCGCTCGCCGAACGGATCGTAAAGCAGGCCGGTGCCCTCGGGCGTGTCCGATTCGAGCCGCGCCACCCGCGGCAGCCCCTCCACGCGCAGGCGCTCCAGCCGTTCGGGGTCCGTGTCGGGAGCGAAGGCGAGCGGCAGGGCGTAGAGCTCGGCCTCGGCCTCCGCGTAGTCAACCCGCAGCAGCGCCAGGACCGCGTCCCCGCTGAACGGGATCGTCTCCTGGATCTCGACGCCGCGCAGCGTCCGCGCCTTGCCGGCGAACCAGCGGCGCGCCGGCAGCACGTCGAGCAGCAGACTCTCGAGATCGCGCCGCTCCCTCCCTTCGAGGCAGCTCCGCCAGGACCCCGTGATCGCCAGCGCCGGCGCCGGCGCGCCGCTCTCCGCGCCCCCCTTCGGCTCCTGCCGCACGCGGCCGAACTGCGCCGGGTCCTGCACGATCGAGAACCACATAAAGGAATGGGGGCCGAGCGTCAGCCCGTAGCACGACGGGGCGCCGATCTTCGGGAACGCCGAGCGCCCGAACATCTCGACGGGAGTGCAGCCGGCGAACGCCGCGAGGTCCAGCTCGGCGTACTGCGAGAAGCGCGAGAGGTTCGCAACCGCCAGCAGCGTCTCCTCGGGGCTGCGCCGCAGGAAGGCGAGCACCCGGTGGTTCTCCGGCTGCAGGAACTCGGTGGTGCCGCGGCTGAACGCCGGATGGCGCTTGCGCAGGGCGATCACCCGCCGGGTCCACCAGAGCAGCGAATGGGGGTTCGCCTGCTGCGCCTCGACGTTGACCGCCTCGTAGTGGTACTCGGGATCGACGATCACCGGCAGGTAGAGCCGCTGCGGGTTGGCCCGCGAGAAGCCGGCGTTCTTGTCGGCGCTCCACTGCATCGGCGTGCGCACGCCGTTCCTATCGCCGAGATAAAAGTTGTCCCCCATGCCGATCTCGTCGCCGTAATAGAGGACGGGCGTGCCGGGCAGCGAGAAGAGCAGGCCGTTGAGCAGCTCGATCCGCCGGCGGTCGTTGCCGAGCAGCGGCGCCAGGCGGCGGCGGATGCCGACGTTGATCCGCTGCTCCTTGTCCGCCGCGTAGACGCGGTACATGTAGTCCCGCTCCTCGTCGGTGACCATCTCCAGCGTCAGCTCGTCGTGATTGCGCAGGAAGATCGCCCACTGCGCCTTCTCCGGGATCGCCGGCGTCTGCTGGAGGATGTCGATGATCGGGTAGCGGTCCTCCATGCGCAACGCCATGAACAGGCGCGGCATCACCGGGAAGTGAAACGACATGTGGCACTCGTCGCCGCCGGTCTCCGGATCGCCGAAGTAGGCGATCGAGTCCTCCGGCCACTGGTTGGCCTCGGCCAATAGCATGCGGTGAGGAAATTTCGCGTCGACGTGGGTCCGCAGCCGCTTCAGGAACTCGTGGGTCTCCGGCAGGTTCTCGTTGTTCGTCCCCTCGCGCTCGAAGAGGTAGGGGATGGCGTCGAGCCGCAGGCCGTCGACCCCCATCTCCATCCAGAAGTCGAGCGCCTTGAACAGCTCCTCCTGGACCAGCGGGTTGTCGAAGTTGAGGTCCGGCTGGTGCGAGAAGAAGCGATGCCAGTAGAAGGCGTTGGCCACCGGGTCCCTGGTCCAGTTCGAGGTCTCGGTATCGGTGAAGATGATCCGCGTGCCGGCGTACTTCTTGTCGGTGTCGCTCCAGACGTAGAAGTCGCGCTCCGCGCTGCCGGGAGGGGCGAGCCGCGCGCGCTGGAACCAGGGATGCTGGTCCGACGTGTGGTTGATCACCAGCTCGGTGATCACCTTCAGCCCCCGCTTGTGGGCCTCGTCGAGAAAGAGCTGGAAATCCTCCAGGGTGCCGTAGGCGGGGTGGACGCTGGTGTAGTCGGAGATGTCGTAGCCGTCGTCGCGCCAGGGGGAGGGGTAGAACGGCAGCAGCCAGATGGCGGTCACCCCGAGGTCGCGCAGGTAGTCGAGCCGGGCGGTGAGCCCCTGGAAGTCGCCGCGGCCGTCGCCGTCCGAATCCGCGAAGGCCCGCACGTGGACCTCGTAGATGATGGCGTCCTTGTACCAGAGGGGATCGTCGCCCCCTCGCCGCCTCGGCTCCTCGGCGAGGGTCTCGCTGCGCTCTTCGGTCGTATCGGTCACTGTCACTCGAGATTCCCCTTCACCCGGAAGATATGCGCAGGCACTTGGTGCGGATCGATCTGAACAAAGTTGCGCGATCCATGCCAGAGATAGCGGGCGCCGGTCAGCAGGTCGTGCACCTGGAATGGCTCGCCGGGCTCCAGGCCCAGCACCTCGAGATCGAGCTCGACCCAGGACGCCTGCACGTTGTGGAGATCGAGATTCACCGCCACCAGAATGACGTTATTCTCGGGATCGTCCCCTGCCGCCTTGCTGTAGCAGAGGATCTGCTCGTTCTCCGCCTGGTGGAAGCGCAGGCTGGGATCGCTCTGCAAGGCCGGGTTCTCGCGCCGGATGCGGTTGACCAGCGCGATCAGCTCGCTCAGGCTGTCCGGCCGGTCGAGCTCCCACTGGCGGAGCTGGTACTTCTCCGAGTCGAGATACTCCTCGCTCCCCGGCTCGCGCGGCAGGTGCTCCATCAGCTCGAACGGCGGGCCGTAGATGCCGTAGCTGGCGCCGAGCGTGGCGGCCAGGATCAGCCGCTGCACGAACGCCGGCCGGCCGCCCACCTGCAAGACCTCGTGCAGGATGTCCGGCGTGTTGGGCCAGAGGTTCGGGCGGAAAAACTCCTTGACCTCGGTCTGGTTCAGCTCAGTGAAGTACTCGATCAGCTCCCAGCGCTGAACGCGCCACGGGAAGTAGTTGTAGGACTGGGTGAAGCCGAGCTTGGCCAGCCGGTACATGATCTTCGGCCGGGTGAACGCCTCGGCCAGGAAGAGCACGTCCGGATGCTCGCGCTTGACCTCGGCGATCATCCACTCCCAGAACGGGAACGCCTTGGTGTGCGGGTTGTCCACCCGGAAGATGCGCACCCCCTCGCCGGCCCAGAAGTCGACGACGCTCTTCAGCTCCTTCCAGAGGTCGCGCCAGGATTCGGTCTCGAAATCGAAGGGGTAGATGTCCTGGTACTTCTTGGGCGGGTTCTCGGCGTACTGGATGGTGCCGTCCGGCCGCTTGCGGAACCACTCCGGATGCTCTTTCACATAGGGGTGATCCGGCGAGCACTGGTAGGCGAGGTCGAGGGCGATCTCGAGGCCGTGCTGCCCGGCCTTCTTGAGGAAGCGCCGGAAATCGACGAGCGTGCCGAGCTCCGGCAGGATCGCCTTGTGCCCCCCCTCCGCCGAGCCGATCGCCCACGGGCTCCCGACGTCGTCCGGCTCCGGCGTCAGGGAGTTGTTCTTCCCCTTGCGGAAGGCGCCGCCGATCGGGTGGATGGGGGGCAGGTAGAGGACGTCGAAGCCCATTCCGGCGATGTAGGAGAGGCGCTTCTCGCAGTCGCGGAAGCTGCCGTGCTTCCCCTCGGGGCCGCAGGAGCGGGGAAACATCTCGTACCAGGTCGAGTAGCGGGCCTTGACGCGGTCCACCACGACGCCGAGATGGTGGGGGTAGAAGGCGGCGAAGCGGCGGTCGGCGTGGCGGTCCATGAGCTCGGCGAGCTCGTCCTCCAGCGCGAGATGAAGGCGCTCGGCGGGGTCCTTACTGTCCTCCAGGCCGTCGGCCAGCTCCGCCAGCACCCGCGCCTCCGCCTTTCTCCGCGCTCCCCGCGCCCGCTCGCCGGCCTCGCGGACCAGGGCGGCGCCCACCCGCAGGTCGAGCGCCACGTCCTGCCCGGCCGCCACCCGCTTCTTGAGATCCCGCCGCCAGGTCTTGAAGGGGTCCACCCATCCGACGACCGAATAGAGCCATCGCCCCTTCTCGCCGACGGTGAACCCGGCCCGCCAGAGGTCGTTGGGCAGCGCCTCCATCTCGATCTCGTTCCACTTCTGCTGTGACTCCGGGCGCCAGAGCAGCAGGCAGGTGAGGGCATCGTGGCCATCCGTGAACGCGTCCGCCTCCACCTCGACCCGCTCCCCCACCACCCGCTTGATGGGAAACCGCCCGCCGTCGACCTCCGGCCTGACCTTGTCGATGACGACCCGCCGCCGCCCCGCTTCGTCTCGCATGCTCGAAATCCCCCGTGCGCCCGCCGTGCAGATCGCCTGCCATGCCCCGGACGGGGGTAGCAAACGTCCCGGCATGGTTTACCAGACTTGGAGGCAGGGCGCAAAGATCCGCCGCAACCAGTACCTCGTTCCCCTCCGGTACCCCGTTTGCCTCCAATACCCCTCTCGCATCCGGTACCCCGTTCGAACCCGGCATCCCGTTTCGCCTCCACACCCCCGGCACCCGGTACCACGTTCGCACCCGGTACAACGTTCCCGTAGAGACGCCACAGCCCGTCCACGACACCCT
>JBDSHF010000306.1:0-9226 GCA_039918595.1 Thermoanaerobaculia bacterium | reverse complement strand
ATCGTCGAGGAGAGCGCCGTGCGGTCGGCCGCCGCATTGCCGTTCTTGGCTCCGG
Source organism: Thermoanaerobaculia bacterium (assembly GCA_039918595.1). Taxonomy (GTDB): domain Bacteria; phylum Acidobacteriota; class Thermoanaerobaculia; order Multivoradales; family UBA5704; genus DATARR01. The sequence continues at coordinate 9,171 of JBDSHF010000306.1, read as the reverse complement.
TCGTGACGGTGTCCGGAGTGACGAAGTTGAGGGCGGCGACGTTGGTCCAGGTGCCGGTCACCAGGTCGGTCGCGTTGGTGCTGTACTCGAAGCTGAGCTGGTCGGTCCGCGCCGCCGTGCCGAGGCGCCACTCCTCGCCGGTGTAGGCGACCGCCAGGCTGGTGAGCGTCGCGCCGGTGTTGTTGGTGTAGCAGGCGCCGAAGATCGGGATCAGGGTGCCGCTGCGCAGCTCTCCCAGGGCGCGGTCCGTGGCCGCCGCCGCTCCGTAGCTGTACATGTCGCCCGAGGTGCTGGCGCCGGTGTCGACCGCGTACTGCTCGTTGTCGCGCGCGCCGCCCCCCGATTCGGTCAGGAACCACCCGGTGATCGTCAGGTTGTTGGTGGTGCTCCCGGCCGTGTTGGAGAGCGTGTCGAAGTTCTGGGTGGCGGCCGACCCGAGGGTCGTCAGGCTGACGCACTGGGCCAGGGCTGGGCTGACCGGCAGTACGCACAGGGCGGCCAGGGCCAGGACGAACGAAATTCGGCGAGCGACGAGCATACGGGTTCCCTCCGGATTGAAGCACCAGCCGCGGGACGGCCTGGATCACTTGCGCGTAGGCAGGGAGTTTAACCGGAGAAGGGGCCGGATGGGTGACAATGGAGTGAACGAGGGGAGAATTTCTTGCGATTTCCCGCTTTCGCGCCCTGGGCGCACCCCTTTCAATGAATCCATCGCATCGCGGTTGCGCCTCCCGCCCAGGTTCGGGCCGGAGGCTACTCTGGAGGAAATGCTTTGAACAAGAGGACACTGCTGGCTACCTGCCTGACCCTGGGCGCCCTGATGCCGCTCGGCGCGGCCCGGGCCGCCGCCGGACCCGACCTGATCATCGACGCCGCCACCCTGCAGCACGAGTGGCTGGTGCGCGACGAGACCCTGCCCGCGGACTATTGCAGCGTCATCGAGGGGGGCGTCACGGCGGGCGACCACCGCCTGATCCGCTTCACGGTCGGCGCCCAGAACATCGGCGACACCGATATCCACATCGGCGACCCGCGGTCGCACGTGGACGCCAACGACGGCCTGTTCGAGTTCGCCACCTGCCACCAGCACTTCCACTTCCGCAACTACGCCCGGTACGAGCTGGTCGACCCGGCCTCGGGCAAGGTCTGGAAGGCGGCCAAGGTGGGCTTCTGCATGCTCGACACCGATCCCAACCCGGCCTACCTGGGCCAGGCGCCGCGCTCCGGCCAGTACAAGTCCTGCGGCAGCTACACCACGGCGGGCGACCAGGGGATCAGCCACGGCTGGACCGACACCTACAAGTTCTTTCTCGGCGGCCAGTACTTCGTCCTCGACGGCGGCGACGGCCAGGCGCCGGTCCCCCCGGGCAACTACATCATCCGCATCACGGCCAATCCGGCTTTCAGGGCGGACAGCAACAACCCCTGCCGGGTGCTCGACCCCGCCACCGGCCTCTGCCACAACTTCTTCGAGTCCAACTACACGAACAACGTCGCCGAGGTCGCGGTGACCATCCCGGATCACCCCGGCCGCAGCGGCTATGGCCCGGGGGCCGGCGCTAACAGCCCCAAGGGCGAGCCCAAGGAGCACTGAGCCCCCGCGCTGTTTTTCCACGAAGCCCCCGGGCGGCGCCGGCCGCCCGGGCCTCTCGCTCTCCGCCGGTCCCGGCACTGGATTTGCAAATTGGTAGCCGCAAGCAGCGCACCGAGCCGCCGGGGACTGGACCCTGGGGCGAACTTGCGGATGACGACAGCGATGAGCGATCAGAGCTTCAAGGGGCCCGTCAGGGCCGCCACGGGGATCGAGGGTATCGATTACATCCTCGGCGGCGGTTTCCCTATCAACCGGATGTACCTGCTCGAAGGCGATCCCGGCGCCGGCAAGACCACCATGGCCTTGCAGTTCCTGCTCGAGGGGGCCCGCCAGGGGGAGCCCGGCGTCTACGCCACCCTCTCCGAGACCGAGGAAGAGCTCCGCGACGTGGCCGCCTCGCACGGCTGGTCGCTCGACGGCGTCACCATCTGCGAGTTGCAGACCGCCGAGGAGAGCCTCAAGGCAGACTCGCAGTACACCCTCTTCCACCCTTCCGAGGTCGAGCTTTCGGAGACCACCCGGGCGGTGCTCGACACCGTGGAGCGGGTCAAGCCGCTGCGGGTCGTCTTCGACTCGCTCTCCGAGATGCGCCTGCTGGCCCGCGACTCCCTGCGCTACCGGCGGCAGATTCTGGCGCTCAAGCACTACTTCACCGGCCAGAGTTGCACGGTGCTGCTGCTCGACTACACGGGCGCCACGACGGGCGACTTCCAGCTCCAGAGCCTCACCCACGGCGTCATCGCGTTCGAGCAACTGGCGCCGGGCTACGGCGGCCAGCGGCGGCGGATGCGGGTGCAGAAGGTGCGCGGCATCTCCTTCCGCGACGGCTACCACGACTACCGGATCACCACCGGCGGCCTCGAGGTCTACCCGCGCCTGGTGGCCGGCGAGCGTCCAGGCAGCCGGGCGGACGACTCCGCCCCCGAAATCTTCGCGAGCGACCTGCCGGAGCTGGACGCGATGCTGGGCGGCGGCATCGAGCCGGGGACCAGCCTGATGCTCCTCGGCCCCTCCGGGGTCGGCAAGTCGACCCTGACGGCGCAGTACGTCGCGGCGGCCGCGAACCGCGGGCAGCACAGCGCGGTCTACACGTTCGACGAATCGCCGGACACCTGGATCAACCGCGCCGAGCGGCTGGGCCTCCGCATCCGCCACCACGTCCAGGACGGGCGGATCGCCATTCGCCGGGTGGACCCGGCCGAGCTCTCGCCGGGCGAGCTCGCCCACAACATCCGCATGGCGGTGGAGGCGGGCACCCGGATCGTGGTGATCGACAGCCTCAACGGCTACAAGCACGCCATGCCGGAGGAGCGCTTCCTGGTGCTCCACCTCCATGAGCTGCTCTCCTATCTCGGCCAGCAGGGGGTGCTGACCTTCCTGATCATGGCCCAGGCGGGCTTCCTGGGGGAGTCCCTGGAGTCGCCGGTAAACCTCTCCTACCTGGCCGACACGGTGTTCCTGCTGCGCTATTTCGAGGCCTTCGGCGAGGTGCGCAAGGCGATCTCGCTGGTCAAGCGCCGCACCGGCCCCCACGATAGTACCGTGCGCGAGCTGTCCATCAGCGACGCCGGGCCGCGGGTCGGCCGCGAGCTCCGGGAGTTCCACGGGGTCCTCACCGGCCGGCTCGAGTACACCGGCAACGCCGAGCCGCTGATCGCAAATGAGCTCGCGGAAAAGGGGGCCGGGCGTGTCTGAGCCGGAGACCCTCGAGCAGCGCGTGCTGGTGCTGACCCCCACCGGCCGCGACGGCGTGCTCGCCTGCCAGCTCCTCTCCTCGATGGAGGTGCCGAGCCTCGCCTGCGCCAGCGGCGCCGAGCTGTTCCAGGAGATCACGGCCGGAGCGGGCGCCGTCATCCTCGCCGACGAGGCGCTCCAGCCCGGGACAGTCTCGGGGCTGCTGGCAACGCTGGCGAAGCAGCCCCCCTGGTCGGACCTGCCGCTGATCGTGTTCACCCGCAGCGGCGAGAGCAGCGAGCACGTGCTGGAGACCCTGGTGCCGCTCGGCAACGCCACCATCCTCGAGCGGCCGGTGCGCCTGAGCACGCTGGTCAGCGCCGTCAAGGCGGCGCTGCGCGCCCGCCGCCGCCAGTACGAGGTGCGCGACCTGCTCGGCCGCCAGGCCGACGCCGACCGCCGCAAGGACGAGTTCCTGGCCATGCTCGGCCACGAGCTGCGCAATCCCATGGCCGCCATCCGCAACGCCCTCTGGGTGCTCGACGAGGTGGGCTCGCAGGAGGAGCAGGCGGTCCGCCAGCGGGAGGTCATCATGCGCCAGACCCGCCACCTGGTGCGCATGGTGGACGACCTGCTGGACGTCTCGCGGGTGACTCTCGGCAAGATCATCCTGCAGCGCCGGCCGGTCGACCTCCGGGACGTCGTCGAGCGCTGCCTCTTCGAGCTCGGCATGACCGCGCTCGCCCGCGGCAACGACCTCGACCTCACCGTCGAGACAGGGACGGCGGTGGTGATGGGGGACCCGGTGCGGCTCGAGCAGGTGGCCTGCAACCTGCTCCAGAACGCCATCAAGTACACCCCGCGCGGGGGGCGGCTCTGGGTCTCGGTGGAGACCGAGGGGAAGGAGGCGCTGCTGCGGGTGCGCGACACCGGCATCGGCCTCTCGACGGAGATGCTGCAGACGATCTTCGAGCCTTTCGCCCAGGTGGAGAGCTCCCGGCAGCATTCCGAGGGGGGGCTGGGGCTGGGGCTGCCGCTGGTGCGCAGCCTGGCCGAGATGCACGGCGGCCGGGTGGAAGCGGTGAGCGACGGCCCGGGGAAGGGGAGCGAGTTCATCGTCCGCTTCCCCCTGCTGGCCGAGGAGCGCCGGAAATCCCCCTTCCGCCGGACGCCGCCGCCCCCCGCCCGCGCGGCCGAGCCGGTGCCGTCCGGGGTCCGCATCCGCGTCCTCGTCGTCGAGGACAACGAGGACGGCCGCGAATCGCTGCGCGACCTGCTCGAGATCTGGGGGTACGAGGTCTCGGTGGCCGGCAGCGGCCCGGAAGGGGTGGAGATGGCTTTCGCGATCCGCCCCGAGGTGGCCCTGATCGACATCGGCCTGCCGGGGCTCGACGGCAACGAGGTGGCCCGCCGCATCCGCTCGCTCCTGGGCGGCGAGGAGATCTCGCTGATCGCCATGACCGGCTACGGCCAACCCGAGGACCGCCGGCGGGCCCTCCAGGCCGGCTTCGACCGCTACCTGGTCAAGCCGGTCGATCCGGCCGTGCTCTCGCAGTTGCTGCGGGATGCTCGCCACCCTGACGAGGCGAAGCAAGCCTCGTTCGGCTGAAGAGAAGAACAAGGACTAACACGGACTAACATGGACGAACAAGGACGAAGGCTGCCTTGAGGTCCGTGCTCGCCCTTGTTCGTCCCTGTTCGTCCGTGTTCTTCAAAGATTGAAAATCTGCAGCCTGGCCAGCGTCACAAAAACAAAAGGCAGCAAATTCGTGTTGATGATGTCGTGGACGCTCGCCCCCAGGCTGTAGCCATCCCGCAGGTCGAAGACCTCCAGCACCAGGGAGACCAGGAGCCCGGGGATCAGCGCCTGGTAGGACGACAGGCGCCGCCGGAAGACGATCAGCGCGGTCAGCAGCAGGACGAAGCCGATGTAGATGTGGATCGCGTCCTTGGTCAGCGGCAGGACGGCGAGCCACCAGAGCTTGAAGAGCTGATAGGAAGACTTCATAGGCTGGGGTGAAGCCTATCCTACAGCCGCCGATGTGTCGCCACCGGGATCGCCTGCCGGATCTTCGCCATGCGGTCGAGGTCGATCTCGGCGAGGGCGAGGCCCGGGCCGTCCGCGGCGGTGGCGACCGGGATCCCCCAGGGATCGACGATCATCGCGTGCCCCCAGGTGTGGGCGAGGCCGCCGTCGTCGTGCTTGCCATGCTGCGCCGGGGCGATCACCCAGCACTGGGTCTCGATGGCGCGGGCGCGCACCAGCGGCTCCCAGTGGTCCTTGCCGGTGGCCAACGTGAAGGCCGAGGGGATCATCAGGATCTCCGCGCCGCCGTCGACCAGCCGGCGGTAGAGCTCGCCGAAGCGCAGGTCGTAACAGATCGACAGCCCGAAGCGGCCGAGGGGGGTGGCGACCACCGCCGTCGCCTCGCCCGGCTTGCAGGTGGCCGACTCGGTGAAGCGCACGCCGTCCGGCACGTCGACGTCGAAGAGGTGGATCTTGCGGTAGGTGCCGAGGATCTCCCCCGTGGGCGAGAAGAAGACGCTGGTGTTGTAGCAGCGCCCCGCCTCGTTGCTCTTCTCGTTGAACGAGCCGAGCAGCAGGTGGATGCCGAGGCGCCGGGCGAGCTCGGCGAAGCGGGTGCCGGTCTTGCCGTCGAGCGGCTCGGCGCGCCTCACCTTCTCTTCGTGGGGGCCCAGGTAGTTGGTATTCTCGGGGGTGGCGACGAAGCGGGCGCCATGGGCGGCGGCGCGCTCGATCAGGGCGCGGGCGCTCTCCCAGTTGGCCTCTTCGTCGGAGGTGGACGTGAGCTGGACGGCGGCGGCGAGAAACATGGCGACTTCTTGTAGCATACTGCTGACCCCCGTGTGACCCCTCCGTCACCCGGAAGTGCGATTCTGCCAGTGGAAGGTACCTATCCCTCTTGGCGACGCTGACACTCCTCCTCACCCTCCTCGCCGCGGTCTCCCTGTGCCTGACGCTGTTGGTGACCGCCGGCGCCCTCGTCTACCTCAACCGGCGCTCTCCGGCCGCGAGTGGAGAGATGCTGCCGCCGATCTCGATCCTCAAGCCGCTCAAGGGGCTGGACGAGGGGCTCTACGAGAACCTGGCCTCTCTCGCCGGGCAGGACTACCCTGGTTTCGAGATCGTCCTGGGAGCCGAGGACCCGCGCGATCCCGCCCTCGCCGTGGCCGAGAGCCTGCAACGGGACTTCCCCGGCGTCGCCATCACCATCGTCCGCGGGGCCCCGCCGCTCGGCTACAACCCGAAGGTGACGAACCTCGCCGCGATGGCGCCGCGCGCCCGCCATGAGCACCTGCTGATCTCCGACTCCAACGTCCGCGCCCGCCCCGGCTACCTGCGCGCCATGGCCGCCGAGCTGGACGGCGGACGGGTGGGCCTGGTGTCGAGCGTGTTCGCCGGCGCCGGCGAGCAGAGCCTCGGCGCGCTGTTCGACAACCTGCACCTCAACTCCTTCGTCGCCGCCACGGTGGCCACCGCCCATCTCGCCGGCCAGCCGTGCGTGGTCGGCAAGTCGATGCTCTTCCGCCGCACCGACCTCGAGGCGCTGGGCGGCTGGGAGGCGGTCAAGGACATCCTCGCCGAGGACTACATGCTGGGCCAGGCGTTCCATCGCGCGGGGTTCCGGGTGGCGCTGTCGGCCCACGTCCTGCCGGTCCGCCAGGAACGGCGGACGGTCGCCAAGTTCTTCGAGCGGCACCTCCGCTGGTCCCAGATGCGGCGGCGGATCTCACCGGCCTATTTCGGCGAGCCGCTGCTCAACCCGGTGCCGTTCCTGCTCGCCGCGGCGCTGGCCCAGGGCGGGCTCGGGGCGGGCCTGGCGCTCGCCAGTCTTCTCGCCGGGATTGCCGTCAAGATCGCGGCCGACGCCCTCCTGGCCCGGCGGCTGCGTGGCGAGCCCCTGCCGCTGAGCTCCCTGCTCTGGATCCCGGTCAAGGACCTGCTGATCGCCGGCGTCTGGTCGGTCGGCCTCTTCCGGCGCACCATCTGCTGGCGCGGCAACCGCCTGCGGGTCGGCCCGGGGAGCCTGCTCACGCCGGCCGATCCCGCCGGGGTGGCGGCCGATTTCAAGGAGACGGTGGCGTGATCCCGGCCCGCGCGACCCTCGGGGAAGCGGTCTGGCGGCGGGTGGCCTCGATCGACCAGCGGCTGCTCCTCTCGGTGCGCCGCCTGGAGTCGCGCTGGATGACCCGTCTGATGCGGTCGCTCACTCACCTGGGGGACACCGGAAGCTGGGTGCTGCTGGGGCTGGCACTCGATTTCTCAGGAGGCGGGGGAGCCCGCCACTGCGCGCTGCTCGGCGCCGCGGCGGGGCTGGCGCTGCTGATCTCGCAGCCGCTCAAGCGGCTCTGCTGCCGCCGCCGGCCGAGCTCCGGGATCGGCGGCTTCGCCGCCCTGGCCGAGAATCCGGACGTCTTCTCCTTCCCCTCGGGCCATACGGCCGTCGCCTTCGCGGTGGCGGCGGCGTTCGCCGGCCAGGCCGGCCTGCTCGGCGGGCTCGCCCTGGCGCTCGCCGTGGGCATCGGCATCTCGCGCATCTACCTCGGCGCCCACTATCCCCTCGACGTCGCCGCCGGCGTGCTCGTCGGCACCCTCGCGGGCACGGCGGCCCGCCTCCTCGTCCTCCAGTACCCGCTGCTGAAGCTCGCGGGCTACGCCACGCTCGCAGCGGCCTCTTGAAGCCGGTCGTCACCTCGGTCGAGATGGGCTACGGCCATCTGCGCGCCGCGCACGCGCTGGCCGCGGCGCTCGGCACCGGCATCCTCCAGGTCGACCGGCCGCCGCTCGCCGGTCCCGAGGAGCTGCGCCTCTGGAGCGCCTCCCGGCGGGCCTACGAGATCACCTCGCGGGCGTCGCAGATCCCGTTCGTCGGGGCGCCGCTCAAATCGCTGCTGGACTCGCTGACCGACATCCCCCACCTCCACCCGCAGCGGGATCTCTCGGCGCCCAACTTCCAGGCGCGCTCGCTCCACCGGCTGATCGAGAAGGGGCTGGGGCGCGGCCTGGTGGACTTCCTGCGCGCGGCGCCCGCGCCCCTCATCGCCACCTTCTTCGCCGCCGCCCTCAGCGCCGACTTCCACGGCTGTGAGCGGGTCTATTGCGTGGTGACCGACGTCGACATCAACCGCGCCTGGGTGCCGCTGCGCCCGGAGCGGACGAAGATCGTCTACCTGACGCCGAGCTACCGGGCTGTCCACCGCCTGCGCGCCTACGGCATTCCACGTCAGCAGATCGAGTTCACCGGCTTCCCGCTCCCCGACGAGCTGGTGGGCGGACCGGAGCTGACGCTGCTGCGCCGCAACCTCGCCGGCCGCCTCGTGCGCCTCGACCGCAAGGGGGTGTTCCGCGATCAGGCCCGTGGGGAGATCCACTACTTCCTGGGCGGGCTGCCCGAGGCCGAGGAGGAGGGGAGGCCGCCGCTGCTCACCTTTACCGTCGGCGGGGCCGGCGCGCAGGCGGACCTCGCCCGCCCGCTGCTCAAGGGGGTGCGCCGGCTGATCGAGGAGGGGCGGCTGCGGGTCTGCCTGTCGGCGGGAATCAGAGCCGAGGTCGCCGCCCGCTTCCACGAATGGATACGCGAGGCCGGGCTCGCGAACCACCTCGGCAACGGCGTCGAAGTCTTCCTCGCCGCCAGCCTGGAGGAGTACTTCCCCCGCTTCAACGAGATCCTCGCCGGCACCGACATCCTGTGGACCAAGCCGAGCGAGATGACCTTCTTCTCCGCCCTCGGCCTCCCCCTGATCCTCTCCCAGCCGGTCGGCGTCCACGAGCGCTACAACCGCCGCTGGGCGATCGAGAACGGCCCCGGCCTGAAGCAGCGCGACCCGCTCCACGCCGAATACTGGCTGCGCGAGTGGCTCAACGAGGGCACCCTCGCCGC
>JBDSHF010000305.1:0-12362 GCA_039918595.1 Thermoanaerobaculia bacterium | reverse complement strand
GGGAGGCTGGGAGAAGAGGGCCGGGGTGATGAGGGCCAACGGAACGGGAACACGGAATCTGACAAGTAGAATTAATGTCCGGTCCGGTCGCCCTTTCAGGCGTTCGGTTATATCCTCCGCCTCACTTCGCCTTCCTCAGCTTCACCTGCACCCTCGACCGAGGAGCCTGCTAAACTGTTGAGAAGGGCGCCCGCGCGGCATCCTTTTGACAGCCGGTCGCAGCCGATCGGTCGAGGAGCTCCCCCATGAACCGCAAACTGCAGGCGTTTTTCCTCTCCCTCCTGATCGCGGCGTCCTGGAGCCCCCGGCATCTCGCCGCCCAGCCCACGCCGGCCGGGCCGGAAGTCCGGGTCGATACCCCGGCGGGCAATCAGTCTCCCAACTGCCCCAGCATCGGTGTCGCGCCGAACCGGTCCTTCGAGATCGCGTGGGACTACGGTGGCGGCTCTCCGCAGATCAAGGCCCGCCACTACAACGCGGCCGGCATGCCGACCGATCCCGCGGAGGTGCTGCTCGCCAGCCTCGACTACTACCCGGTGGTCCTCGACGTCAGCCCGGTCTCGACCGGTTTCCGGACGCTGATGGAGGTCGTCGGCGATCTCGGCGCTCCCTCGAGGTTCTACCGCCGGCGGATCGATCCGAGCGGTGCGCCGGTGGGCACGCCGCGGCCGGTGGGCGTGACCGGCACCACCGACTGGGTCTCCTCAGGCCCGGGCGATACGGTGTTCGCGGGCACCTACAACGCCGCGCTGCGCCGCCTGAGCCTGCGGAAGGTCGATTCGCTGGGCGTGCCGGCGGGGACGACGTACATCCTGAACACCCGCCCGATCGATGCGCAGGCCCGGCCGCGGATCGCGACCCTCGCGGGAGGCGGCTGGGTGGCGGTGTTCACCGGCTATAGCATCGCGAGCCCGGGCGTGCCCGCTCGGCAGGTGATCCGGGCGCGCCGGTTCAACGCCGCGGGCGCTCCCCTGGGACCGGATTTCGACGTCAACAGCATCCTGGCCGGCGCGCCCGGATTGGCGCCGTTCCTCGGCTTTTCCGAAGCCGTCGTCGCCGGGGGGCCGGGAGGAGGGTTCGCCGTCTCCTGGCATTTCATCGGTGGGGGCGACCGGCTGTTTCTGCGCTTCTTCAAAGCGACTGGCGTTCCGGCCGCGCCCGAAACCCTCGTCGCCACGAGCGAGATCTCGAGCTATCCGATCTCGGCCTCCTTCGACGGCTCCGGACGCCTGCTGCTGCTCTGGGGCACCACCCTGGACACTCCGACCTTTCCGGGAGCTCTCCGGGCGCGGCTCTACAAGCCGAGCGGGATTCCGGCCGGACCGGCGTTCAACCCTGCCTCGGCGGCGAGCGGGGTCTTCGACGAACCGTCCTGCGGCGACCTGGCCTGGGCCGGCGGCTCCTGGCTGATCACCTGGACGGCGCAACAGGCGGACTCGCGGCCCAACGCGATCTTCGTACGGCGGTTTCAGTAGATCACCAGGCTTTCCTGCTGTGAGGATGCACCCGGAGCCATCTACGCGCGCCGGTTCCGGTAGGCGGAGCGTTGATGCCAACCCCGCCGCCCGGGATTGACATCCCGGGCGCCCTCACTCCTGCCCTTCAGCGAGCAGGGCGTCGTACCGCCGCTGCATCTCCTCAGGGGTCACCTCCTCGATGCGGGTCATGACCTGCCAGACGTGCCCGAACGGGTCTTCCAGCTTGCCGCCCCGCTCGCCGTAGAACTCGTCTTTGATCGGCTTCGCCAGCTTCGCGCCGGCGGCCACGGCCTGCTGGGCGAAAGCGTCCACATCCGGGACGGTGAGGTGGAGGCTCACCGAGGTACCACCGAGCGACTGGGGGCCGAGGCTCCCATACTCCGGGTACTCGTCGGCGAGCATGATCCGCGCGCCGCCGATCAGGATCTCGGCGTGCCCGATCTTGCCGTCCGGCTCGCTCAGGCGCAGCACCTCGGTCGCGCCGAACGCCCTTTGGTAAAACTCGATGGCGCGAGTCGCGCCCTTTACGTGCAGATACGGAATCACCTGGGCCGTCATGATGTCTCCTCCTTTTCGGGGCCACTCCCTTGTGGCTGTCAGGATTTTAGAGAGGCCCTGGCGCCAGGTCTTGGAAAAAAGTCTCGGCGACGCTGACGCTCTCGGGATAGCGGCGGGCGGCGAGGAACTCGCGCGGGGAGAAGCCGCTCAGCTCGCGGAACTCCGCGTTCATGTGCGGCTGATCGTAATAGCCGGCGGCGAGCGCGACGTCTGCGAGCGAACCCTCCCCGGCGTTCACCATCGCGAGGGCGCGGCGGAAGCGGAGGGTGCGAGCGTACTGCTTCGGAGTCGCCCCGATCTGCGCGCGGAAAGCGTTGGCGAGGCGGGTCTTCGAAAAACCGGCCCGCTCGCGCAGCTCGGAGATCGACACCGCGCCCTGGCTGCGCTCGATCTGGCCGGCGACCCAGGCGACCGCCGGATCGACTCTCGGAGACCGCACCACCCGCTGCGCGACCCAGTCCGCCGCCCGGCGCAGGCGCTCCTCGGCGGAGACCGCGCCGTGACAGCGCTCGATCAGCTCGCCGGCGGCCCGGCCGGCGAGGTCCTGGAGATCGACGGTCAGCCCGCTCACCTCCGAGAGAGGAGTGGCGAGCAGAGCGTAGGCCCCGGCCGGGTGCAGCCGCACCCCGAGGACCGGCGGCGAGGACGCCGGCGCCTCGACCACCCACGAGCTCGCCTGCAGGCCGCCGAAGCAGGCCGTCGAGCAGCGCCCTGTCCAGTCCCCCTCGACGACCCGGTACGGCTCGCCGAAGTGGACGATCAGCTCGAAGATTCCATCCGGGAAGTTCCGCTCCCGCGCGAAAGTCACCGTCCCCTCGAAATACCAGAACGACTCGACCAGGCCCGCCAGATGCGGCGGGCTCCACCGGCTGTGTGTCCAGCAGCCGAGCGGGGAGGCGACCCGTTGAGTGACGATGCCCATGGAGACGAGTTTAGCGGAGCGCGCGCGGAGCGTAAGTGCTCAGACTTAACGCCTGATCCCCCCGCAGGGGAGGGAAATGCCGCGTCGGTAAGCTTACGACGCGGCATTTTAGCGTTAAAGTGATGCAAGGCAAGTCCCCGATGAATCGTATGGGCCCATGGTGGAGGGAGATAAGCTCGGAATGAGGGACGTCAGGATAAAGTGGCTCGTCGTTTGGAAAAAATGTCTGCTCGTAGTCATGGAAAGTGTCAAGGGACAATATAATGCCGCGACTTAACCATAAAATGAGTCGACGTAAAGGGGAGTTGTCTTGAATTCGTCTGTCTTTAGCCATTTCTTGTAAAAAATGATGTGACTTAATGCGAAGACGGATCAATTCAGGTCTCTGCGGAGGCCTATAAGGAGGGAATGACGCGTCGTAAGCTTATGGCAGTGAAGATTGGCTTGAGTCGGATCAGTTTGCCGTGATAATGTCGGGACTCGGGGAGATTCATGCCGCCGTAGCGCTCTGCAAGGAGCCGTTCGGATGAAGTGCCGCGACCCGGCGGTGCGATGAGCCGATCTGGGTCTCGGTGAGCGGAGGGGGCATTGCGGCACCTGGGAGAACTCTATGAGCAATACACTTTCCGTGGCGCAGATGCTGGCCAATCTAGAGACGCGGCTTGCCTTTCACCAGGGGCGGCGGAACTTTCACGCCGAGCAGGAGGCCCACCACCGCGAGCAGCTCGCCTTGCACGACGCCGAGTTGCAGAAGACCCGCGAGCGTTTTGAAGCGTTCAAGGCCGCGGCCGAGGCCGCCGCGGAGCTCGCCGCGCCCCCTGCCGCTTCGGAGGAGGACCGCGCGAAGGAGGAGATCGCCTACTTCGGCAACCGGCCGATGGTCAGCCGGCTGATCGCCCGCGTCGTCGATCGCCAGCCGGTCGGGGAGGAGTTTGGCGCCCGCGCCATCGCCGAGGAGGTCAACGATCGCTACCAGGACGTGCTGAAGAAGGCCGTCGAGCCGGCAACGGCGTCGGTCGTCCTCCGCCGCCTGGGCGCCTCCGGCCAGATCCGGCAGGTCCGGCCGGGCAAGGCGCTCTACGAGGCGCTCTACGTGCGGGAGGAATAAATCTTCAATCCCGGTCAACTCCTCGGCGCCACGCCCGGGCGGTCGAGCCCGGACGTGGTCTTCCAAAAGAGAGGATCTACTGGCAGGTCTGGATGCAGGACGCCCAGCCGTTGTTGTAGTCCGCCGGATTGAGGCACCGGGTGCTGTAGGACACGCTGGCGCCGCTGCAGCAGGAGGTATTGGAGAGGGTGTCGTCGATACCGCCGTTGCCGATGCAGCCACCGCTGGTGGGCTGGCTGCCGCAGATCTGGAAGCAACTCGCCCACGTCGTTCCGTAGTCCGCGGGGTTGGTGCAGTAGGTGACACCGCTCACCGAGAGACCGCTGCAGCAGGAGGTGTTGGAGAGGGTGTCGTCCACGCCGCCGTCCGGAATGCAGGTGAGCGTCGGCGCATATCTGTTCTGCGAGCACTGAAGGGCCGACTTGTCATCGGTCTCCAGGGAGCGGGAATCGGTGCCGAAGTAGGCATAGTACATGGTGGGCCGCGGAGTGCCCGTCAATTCGGTGTGATGGATACCGAGAGTATGCCCGAGCTCGTGGGTCGCGACCGACTGCACGTCGTAGGTCGCACCCGTGGTGGTCCAGGTCCAATCCGTGCTGAAGACGATATCCGACTCGACGATTACCTGGCCCGACTGGAGGACCAGAGCCGTCAGGGCGAGGCAGCCGTTGAAACTCCCGCACTGGCTGTTCGAGCTCCACGAAACCGTGTTGATGCCGTCGGTGGAAAACCCGGCGGTCGTGTTCCCCGCGTAGGTCAGGGACTGGTTTGCGCTGGGCACGAAGGTCCAGGTGTTCATGGCATTGTAGAGAGCCGCCGCTTTGCCCGGGCCCCCGCCTGCGCCGGAGATGTTGTGGTACCAGTTCACGTTGGCGCTGCTCCAATGCGTGAAGCCGTTAGGATCGCTGCACGTCACCTGAGCGCCGCCCGTCACGCGGCCGGTGCTGAAGCTCTGGATCAGCCGATAAGCGGCCGACGGCGCTGCACCGGCTACCATCCCCGCCAGGGCCGCACAGGCGGTCCAACGAACGAAGTTCTTCGAGTAGTTCATCACTTCACCTCCCGGCCGGAACCCTGGGGATGGGCCACGAGCTCGCGGACCGAATTCGTCAGGTTGCTGAGCGGAAACCCTTCAGCCCCACCCGGCGCCTCAGAGCGCCCCTTGGCGTCGGGGAGCAGAGGATGGCGGTTCGCCTGGCTGATCGCGCGCAGGCCGTCCTTGGCCAGCACGACATCGAACACGCCTTGAGAATGGTGACGCACCGTCTGGACGCTTGGAGCGCCAGGCAGGTTGTCATGATTGAGGAACAGCACGTAGGAATTTCCTTGAACCAGTCGGGCGCCGCCGACGATCAGGGTGGTCAGATCGCCGACCGTGCCGCCCATGACGGTGACCGTGAGCTCCCGCTTAGCCAGTCTTCCCTTCAGAATCTCGCGCGGCGCGATCCGCACGTCGGTGAGAATGAACGATCCATCCGAGTTCCAGTACGACCTCGTGCCGACGACCTCACCCACGACGACGGACTCGTTGCCGGCCACGAGATCGTCCAGGCTTGCGCGAATGAACGTCGACCCGTTCGCCGGAGCCGCGACGGCCGCAGCGATGGCGAGGGCCAGAAAACCACCCAATAACCTTTGAGCTCTCCGCATTACAACCTCCTTGGGAAAGACTTCTCCTTCCCGGAACTTGAGCCGATTCGGCTCTTGCATCCAAGCGACAGTGCGGCCTCGAGGCGCCAGCCACGAAGGATTGTTCGTGGCTCCTACTTATAGCGGTGTTCGAATCTAATAAAAGTGAGCCAGGGGCAGGAATGAGATCGCGGGCCATTGGACACCCTGGCCGGTCGCCGTGGTGTGGTAAATAGCAGGCGCAGAGACTTCTTCCCTGGCGAAGATCGCCCGAGGACGCTTCACGAGGAAATCGCGCTATGCAACTCTCCGCCGAAATCCGCTGGTTCTGGCAGGACGATCCTCCCGCTGGGCTCGAGAGCTGGTTCAAACATTCCAACATTGGGATCTACGCTCCGGGCGGCGGTGGAACCGATCCGCGGGTGGATGAATATTTCCGTGATCCAGGCCAGCGCGAGCTGGGCCTCAAGATCCGCGGCAAGGCGAATCATGGAATCGAGACCAAGGGGCTGGTCGCCGCCGAGATGGGCGAGCTCTCGACAGAGCCGTTCACTGGCGCCATAGAGCTCTGGTGCAAGTGGATCTCCGCGCCCTTGGAGCTGAAGCCGGGCTCGACGATCGCGATTCACAAGTGGCGCCTGCTGCGGAAGTTCGACGCCAGCGGATCGTCGCTGCGGGAGATCGAGCTCGCGGGGGAGATGCCGAAGGATCAGGATGCTCCCCTGCCGGAGCATGGATGCAACGTCGAGCTGACGCGCATCGAGATCCCGGCGAACGGCCAGACCTGGTGGACGCTGGGCTTCGAGTCTTTCGGCACGATCACGACGGTGGCAGAAGATCTGCGGTCCACCGCCGAGACGCTGGCCGCGCGCCACCCTCCCATTCTCGACGGCGGGCTTCCGGCCAGCTATCCGGCCTGGCTCGAGGAGCGAATCCTGCCGGCTCTGGAAGATTGAAATGACGGAGATGGAAACCCATGCCGTTCTCTGGCGGCGGCGCGATCTGCCCGGCCACGAAGCGTGCCGCGTAACCGCGCTCGGGACCGGCTGGCGGATCGCGGGGACCGCCGTGTTCCTCCACGAGCGGCAGACCTGCCGGCTGGACTACACGATCGGCTGTGACGCGACGTGGCGGACGCTCGCCGCGAAGGTCTCGGGATGGGTGGGGGACCAGGACGTCGAGGTCGAGGTGCTGCGCGACCTATCCGGGAATTGGCAACTCAACGGCCGCGACTGTCCCGAGGTGGCCGGCTGCATCGATATCGACCTGAACTTCAGCCCGGTGACCAATACGCTCCCGATCCGCCGGCTCGCTCTGAAGGTGGGGGAGGCGGCGCCGGTGCGGGCCGCCTGGCTCCGCTTTCCGAGCTTCGCGCTCGAACCGCTCGAACAGTCCTACGAGCGTCTCGATAAAAACCATTATCGCTACGAAAGCGCCGGCGGCCGGTTCGTGGCACGCGTAGGGGTGGATGGGGCAGGGCTTGTCACGGACTATGGCGACATCTGGGCGCGCGAGGAGACCGCGGATGAAATTTGACAGCGTCCATGATCGCCTCCGGAAACTCGGCATCGAGCTGCCGGAGCCCAGCAAGCCCGGGGCGAATTACGTCCCTTCCGTCCGCACCGGAAACCTGATCTTTCTCACCGGCCAGCTCTCGCAGTGGAACGGTGAGCGCCGCTTCATCGGCAAGCTCGGCCGCGAGTTCGGCGTCGAGGAGGGGCAGCAGGCGGCTCGCCTGTGCGCCCTGAACCTCGTGGCGCAGCTCCGGGCCGCGCTGGAGGGGGATCTCGACCGCGTGGTCCGCTGCGTGCGCATCGCCGGCTACGTCAACTCCATGCCCGATTTCGTGGCCCAATCGCAGGTGATCAACGGTGCCTCCGATCTCTTCGTGGAGATCTTCGAGGACGCCGGCCGGCACACCCGCATGGCGGTCGGGGTGAGCGCGCTGCCTTATGACGTGGCGGTGGAGGTCGAGGCGGTTTTCGAGGTCCGCTGAGGGAGCACAGCCGGGGTACTAGCCTTCCGGCCCCGACCCAGGTACGAGGCTCCACCCATCCCAAGCCCCCGAAGGGGCCGGCAGACCCCTTCGACCCTGGACATCAGCTTGGCTTGTACGGCGGAGGCTTTCTGCCGGCCCCTCCGGGGGCTTGGAGATCCTGGCAACGCCCTACCTGGGGTTGACACCCCAGGCTGGATAAATGCCGCCCTGCGGGCGGCGCCGGCCCCCACCCCACCCAGCCCAGGATAGACTGTCCCAGCCCCTCGCCGCGGTCCGGCCGCCGGAGCGGCGGGGCCTTCGGAGAGGGGTCGGGCATGCTGCAACTGGAAGCCGCGAACGTCCGGGTCGGCGCGCGGGCCGAATCGAAGGAGGACGCCATCCGGCAGGTCGCCGAGCTGCTGGTGCGCTCCGGGTGCATCGAGCCGGGGTATGCCGAGAGCATGCTGGCGCGGGAGCAGGTCGCCAACACCTATCTCGGCAAGGGCGTTTCCATCCCCCATGGCCTGCCCAGGGACCGCGAGCTGATCCAGCGCACGGGGATCGCCGTGCTCCAGGTGCCCGACGGCGTCCTGTGGCAGGAGGGGGACACGGCGCGCCTCATCGTCGGCATCGCGGCACGCTCGGACGAGCATCTCGACATCCTCAGCAATCTCACCGGCCTGCTCTACGACGACGAGCTGGTGGACCGGCTCGCGTTCACCCCGGACGCGCGGGAGGTGATCGCGGCGCTCACCGCGCCGCGTGTGGATGCTCCGGCGTCCAATGAGGACGGGGAGCCGGCCGAGGGCGGCCTTGCGGTCGAGGCGGTCGTGGGCGGCGCTCACGGCTTGCATGCCCGGCCGGCGACGGCGTTCGTCGAGGCCGCCAAGGGGTTCGACTCCGAGGTGATCGTGCGCCACGGCGCGAAGCGGGCCAACGGCAAGAGTCTCGCCGGGCTGCTGAGGCTCGGCGTCAAGGCGGGCGGCGCGGTGAGGATCTCGGCGCGGGGGCCGCAGGCCGAGGCCGCTCTGGCGGTGCTGAAGCGGCTGATCGAGCTGGAGGAGGCCGAGGAGATCGTCCTCGGCGGCCCGACGCACGGCTGGTCGCCGCGCGCGGCCGGCGCCACGGTGCGGGGGCTGGCCGCGTCGCCGGGCCTCGCGATCGGGCCGCTGCGCCTGCTGCGCCAGAGCCGGATCGTCGTCGAGCGCTGTGCCAAGGACCCGGAGCGCGAGCGCCGGCGGCTGGACGAGGCGATCGACACGGCGCGCGTGGAGCTCCAGGAGCTCTATCAGGAGGTGAAGGTGAAGTCCGGCGCGGCCGGCGCCGCCATCTTCCTCGCCCACGCCGAGTTCCTGGCCGATCCCGATCTGCTGGCGCGGGCCGAACGGCGGATCACGCAGGGGGAGAGCGCCGGCTGGGCCTGGCGGGAGACGATCGACGCGGAGGCGGATTCCCTGGCCAAGCTGGACGATCCGCTGCTCGCCGGCCGCGCGACCGACCTGCGGGACGTCGGCACGCGCGTGCTGCGCCGGCTGGCAGGTGTGATCGAGGAGGAGCCGGAATTGCCGGCCGAGCCGGTGATCCTGCTGGCCGAGGATCTGACGCCTTCGGATGCCGCGGCGCTCGATCCGGCGCGCGTCCTGGGCTTCTGCACGGCGCGGGGCGGGCCGACCTCGCACGCGGCGATCATCGCGCGGTCGCTGGGGATTCCGGCCGTGGTCGGCGTCGGGCCGGTCGCGATGCACCAGCCGGAGGGCGCGACGGCGGTCCTGGACGGCGACAACGGCGTGCTCTACGTCGATCCGAGCGCGGACGACCTGGCGGCGGCGCGCGCCGCGCAAAGCTCGCTGGCCGGAATGCGCGATGCGGAGTACCGGACGCGCTACGAGCCGGCGATCACCACCGACGGAGTGCGGATCGAGGTGGTCGCCAACACCGGCCTGGCGAGGGAGGCCGCGCAGGCGGTGGAGGCCGGCGGCGAGGGGATCGGTCTGATGCGCAGCGAGTTCCTGTTCCTGGAGCGCGACTCGCCCCCCTCGGAGGACGAGCAGTACGCCGCCTACCGGGAGGCGGTGGAGGCCCTGGCCGGCCTGCCGCTGATCCTTCGCACGCTGGACATCGGCGGCGACAAGGCGGTGCCCTATCTCGATCTCGCGGCCGAGGACAACCCATTTCTCGGCGTGCGCGGCATCCGGCTCTGCCTCGCCCATCCTGAGCTGTTCAAGACGCAATTGCGGGCGATCTTCCGCGCCTCCGCGCACGGACCGATCAAGATCATGTATCCGATGATTTCCGGCCTCGCGGATCTGCGCGAGGCGGTGGCGATCACCGAGCGGGTGCGGCAAGAGCTGGGTGCCGAAAGGCTCGAGATCGGCATCATGATCGAGGTGCCGTCGGCGGTGATGATGGCCTCCGAGCTGGCGGCGGAGGTCGATTTTTTTTCGATCGGCACTAACGATCTGACGCAATACGTGCTGGCGATGGACCGCGGCCATCCGCTGCTGGCCCGGCAGGCCGACGGGCTGCACCCGGCGGTGTTGCGGATGATCGATCAGACGGTGCGGGCGACGGAAGGAAAGAACACCTGGGTCGGCGTCTGCGGCGGGGTGGCGGGGGAGCCGCTGGGCGCGGTGATCCTGATCGGTCTCGGCGTCGCCGAGCTCTCGGTGAGCATTCCGAGCATCGCGGCGATCAAGGCCCGCGTGCGCAATGTTTCCATGCGGGACGCCGTCGCCCTGGCCCGGCGGGCGCTCGCCTGTGACAGCGCCGAGGCGGTGCGCGGCCTGGTGAAGGGATGAGCAAGCCGCGGGTCGTCACGGTCACGCTCAACCCGGCGATCGATCAGACGCTGAGCATCCCCGGTTTCGCCGCGGGGCGGGTGAACCGGGTGGCCGAGAGCCGGTTGGATGCCGGGGGCAAGGGGGTGAACGTCGCCTGCTTCCTCGCCGACCTCGGTGTTGGCGTCGCCGTCACCGGGTTTCTCGGCGCAGAGAACATAGCGATCTTCGAGGCGACCTTCGCTCGCCACGGCATCGCCGACCGCTTTGTGACGATCGATGGCAACACCCGTATCGGCCTCAAGATCGTGGACGATCAAACGGAGCAGACGACGGACATCAACCTGCCGGGCTCTTCGATTCAGAGCGAGGATATCGCCGAGCTGTTCGAACGCATCGACGAGCTCGCCGAGTCGGACGGATGGTTCGTGCTTAGCGGCAGCGTTCCGGCCGGAACGCCGGACGGCATCTACGCCGGGATCATCGATTGCATCCATGGCCGGGCCGGGAGCGTGGTGCTGGACACCAGCGGCGTGCCTTTGCGGGAGGCGCTGGCAAGGGGGCCGGCGGTCGTAAAGCCGAACGTCGCGGAGCTCGGCGAGCTGGTCGGACGGGATCTGGCGACGATCGCCGAGGTCCGCGCCGCCGGCGAGTCGCTGCTGGCTCTCGGGGTCCGGCTCGTGGTGGTGTCGATGGGCGGCGACGGCGCTCTGTTCATCGATCACGATCGTGCCTTGTTGGCGCGTCCGCCCAGGGTCGAGGTGCGCAGCACGGTCGGCGCCGGGGACGCGATGGTCGGCGGGATCGTCTATGGATTGATCGCAGGCTTGCCCCTGATCGACCTCGCGCGGTTCGCCACCGCCAGCGGCGCCTACGCGGTGACGCGCATCGGTCCCGGGATCGAGGACCGGGAGGCGCATCGAAAATTGATCGAACAGGTCGAGATCGAAAAACTGATCTGACGGGAGCTTCATCATGGCGAGAATCGTCGCGATCACGGGCTGTCCGACGGGCGTGGCCCATACCTACATGGCGGCCGAGGCGCTGAAGAAGACCGCCGCGATCCTGGGGCATGAGCTCAGGGTCGAGACGCAAGGGGCCGAAGGGGTGAAGAGCCCGCTGTCGCCCGCGGACGTGGCGGCGGCGGACGTGGTGATCGTGGCCTCGGATATTTACGTCGACATGGCGCGGTTCGCGGGCAAGCCGATGGTCGCGGTGCCGGTCAGCGACGCCATCCGCAAGACCCGCGTGGTGATCGAAAACGCCCTCGCCGAATGGAAAGAAGAACATGAGGCGCCGACGCTGGAGCTGCAGCCGGTGCCGGCGTCCATACCGGCGCCGGCCGCCAGCGCGGCGAAGCGCCTGGTCGCCGTGACGGCCTGTCCGACCGGGATCGCGCACACCTTCATGGCCGCCGAGGCGCTGAAGAAGTCGGCCGCTGCGATGGGCTGCGAGATGCGGGTGGAGACGCAGGGCTCGGTCGGCGCCAAGAACCGGTTGACGGACGAGGAGATCGAGCGCGCCGACGCCGTGATCCTCGCCGCCGACGCCTACGTGGACCCGTCGCGGTTCGCCGGCAAGCGCCTCTTCCAGACCACCACCAAGGCGGCTCTGCACGATGGGCGGAAGGTGATCGAAGAGGCGCTGGCGCTGCCCGCTCCAGCCGCGGTGCCGGCGGCAGCGGTCAAGGATCTCAAAGCACCGCGCACGTCCACGCGCACCGGCCCCTACAAGCACCTGATGACCGGGGTGTCGTACATGCTGCCGCTGGTGGTCGCCGGGGGCCTGCTGATCGCGCTGGCGTTCGCGGTGGGGGGGCTGGACGCCGGCGCCCAGGAGGGCACGCTCGCCTGGGCGCTGATGAAGATCGGCGGCGGCACGGCGTTCCAGCTTTACATTCCGGTGCTCGCCG
>JBDSHF010000304.1:0-32524 GCA_039918595.1 Thermoanaerobaculia bacterium | reverse complement strand
TCGCCAGCCGCAGGTTGCCGTAGGTGACGCGGTCCGGCGGCTTGCTGAGGACGAAGCGGAGCAGCCGCGGATTCTGGTTGTAGTACTGGGTCGCCACCGCGTCCGCCGCCTTCATGCGGTGGTCCATGCCCGCCTCGAGCCAGAGCCCGCTCTGGGCGATGCCGGTCACCAAGTCCTGCACCTTGGCGGGGTGATCCCGCAGGAACTTCTCGTTGACCACCAGCGCGCAGGAGATGAAATTGGGCCACAGCTCCCGGGCCTGGTAGAGCACGCGGCCGTAGCCGTCGAGCTCGGTCTGCGCCATGAACGGCTCGCCGGAGATGATGGCGTCCACCGCCTTGGCGTAGAGAGCCGCGGGCATGTCGGGCGGCGGCATCTCGACGAGCTCGATGTCGGCCATCGTCATGCCCCGGTCCTTGAGGGCCTTGAAGATCAGCAGGAACTGGTTCGAGAACCGGTTCGGCACCGCCACCCGCTTGCCGCGGAGATCCTGGAAATCGTGAATCGCCGAGTCTTTCCGCACCATCAGGGCGGTGCCGTCGCGGTGCCCGAGGTAGACGATCTTGACCGGCACGCCCTGCTGGCGCAACGCCATCGCCATCGGCGCCAGCATGAACGTCGCCGGCGTCTGCCCCGAGATATGGGATTCCTTCAGCTCGGGCCAGCCGCTGAACCTCACCGGCTCGAACAGCCCCTTCCCGTTCATGTTCTTGCGGATCCAGTCGGAGACCGGACAGGTGAGGTGGCAGGTGACGGGCAGGAAGCCCACCTTGAACGTCGCCACCTCTGCCGTCTTTTCCTTGAGTCCGACGGCGCGGAGTGGGTCGAACCCGAGATTCAGCCAGGCGTGCAGGAAGCCGAGTCCGACCCCGGCGACGAGCACGCCGAGGGCGGCCCTGGTCAACTTGCTCATGAATTCCCCTTCTGCATCGAGGGGAGGATTGTAGCCCAGGGGCCTAGAACTGGACGTTCTTGACGAAGAAGGCCGTCACGTCCATCCGCTTGGAGACGAGATCGGTCGCCATGTCCGGCGTGAGCACGAACTGGCCGGCCCGCTCGCGCCCCGGGGTGTTCAGCAGCACCTCGAAGGCGGCCACCCGGTTCGGGACGGATTCGCGGACCTGGAGCAGGGCGTTGGCCGCGATGCCGAGCGCCTTGAAGACGGAGCCCTCGGAGTTGGTGCTGATCTCGATCAGCGGGCGGTCCCCCTGCGTCCCCTCATAAATCTCGATCCCTTCGAGACCCTGGGCGTGGAAGAACGTCTGCAACTCGGCGGTGACCTCGGTATGGGGGTAGGGCTTGCGGGTGAGCGTCGAGAGATCGTTGTAGCCGGCCTTGGTCTTCAGCAGCCGCCCGCTGACGGGCTGGTCCTTGTCACGCCGGTTTCCCGGCACGTCGCGCGGGCCGGCGGCCTTCTGATGGATCAGATCCGCCAGGGTCGCGTCCCGCCGCGGCTGGGCGGGCACCGTTCCGATATCCTGGGGGGAGCCGGGGATCAGCACGCCGGTGCCCAGCCCGAGCCTGTTCGCCGCCTCGGTGCGGGCGACGTCGATCTGGTCGGCGCGCACGAACGTCTGGGTGCCGTTGAGCAGGGTGATGATCGCCTTGCCGTCCTGGACCGTGTACTTCTGCTTGGCGACCACACTGGAGCCGTCCTTGAGAACGATCGTGTAGCCGGCGCCCGCCAGCAGGGTGGGGGCCGTCATTACGGCAAGCAGAATCAGGGCGGACAGGGCCAGGGTGACCAGACGCGGAAAGCGCGGGTGCCGCATACAGTTTTTCCTCCTGCACGAAAATCAGCCCATGATACCCTGTCGCGGCCTCCGGGGGAACGGTCCCCGGAGAAGACCGTAGAGGGCTCCAGACTTTGAAATCTTTCCCATCCTCCGGCCTCCTCGTGCTCGAGGACGGCTCCGTGTTCGAAGGCGAGGCGGTCTCGCCCGGCACCCGCTTCGGTGAGGTGGTGTTCAACACTTCCATGACCGGCTACCAGGAGGTGCTCACCGACCCCTCCTATCGCGGCCAGATCGTGGTGATGACCCAACCGCACATCGGCAACTACGGCACGACTCCCGAGGTCGCCGAGTCGGAGCACCCATGGGTCGAGGGGTTCATCGCCCGGCAGTTCACCGTCCACCCCTCCGGCTCGATGGGGGACGAGGGCCTGGTCTCCTACCTGCGCCGCTACGCCGTGCCGGCTCTCCAGGGGCTCGACACCCGCGCCGTGGTGCGGCGGCTGCGCGACCACGGGGCCCTGCGCGGCGTGCTCACCACCGAGCGCTCCGACATCGACGCCCTGGCCGCCGAGCTGGCCGATTTCCCGACCATGGCCGGCCGGGCGCTGGTCGACGAGGTGACCTGCGCCGCTTCCTACGAGATCCCGGCGGTGGGGGAGGAGCGCCGCCACCTCGCCGTCTACGACTTCGGGGTGAAGACCAACATCCTGCGCTCCCTTGTCCGACGTGGCGCGCGGCTGACCGTGCTGCCGGCGCGCACGCCGGCGAGCGAGGTGCTGGCGCTCGGGGCCGACGGCGTCGTGCTGTCGAACGGCCCGGGCGATCCGGAGCCGCTCACCGGGATCGTCGACAACGTCCGCGAGCTGATCGCGGCCGAGGTGCCGGTCTTCGGCATCTGCCTGGGGCACCAGCTCCTCGGCCTCGCCCTCGGCGGCCGCACCTTCAAGCTCAAGTTCGGCCACCATGGGGGCAACCAGCCGGTGCGCGATCTGGTGACCGGCAAGGTGGCCATCACCAGCCAGAACCACGGCTTCGCCGTCGATCCCGCCTCGCTGCCGGCCTCCTGTGCCGTCACCCAGGTCAACCTGAACGACGGCACGGTCGAGGGGTTCGCGGTCACCGATAAACCGGTCTGGTCCGTGCAGTACCACCCGGAGGCCGCCCCCGGCCCGCACGACGCCTCGTTCCTCTTCGATCGCTTCCTCGACGCGACGACGCGGAAGTGAGCACGCGGCGATGAGGCATGCCCACGCCTCGCCGCCCGGGATTGAAATCCCGGGCTACCTACGGCCGTCCCGTCCGGGACTCCTCCACCCCCTTTTCCTTGCAGAGCCCCGGGTAGGGGCGACTGTCGGTAGCCCGGGATTTCAATCCCGGGTGCGAGGGCCGCACGGAGGAGACATTCCGTGAAAGATCCCTCCCTCGCCGGCCCGCTGCCGTGGGTGATCGCCTGGCGGTTCCTGCGCGGGCGGCACAGCCGCCTGCTCGACGGCACGGCGCGGGCGGCGCTGCTCTCGACGGCCCTGGGAGTGATGGCGATGATCATCGCCATGGCCCTGATGACCGGCTATCGCGAGGATCTGCAGAACAAGCTCGTGCGCGGCAACGCCGCGGTGATCGCCTATCCGGTCGGCGGCACGTCCGGCCCGCTGCCGCCGGCCAGGCAGCGGGCATTGCTGGCCATCCCCGGGGTGCGGCGGATCGGCCGCGTCGCCTACGGGCAGGGATCGCTCTCCAGCGGCAAGGTGGCGCAGGGTCTGGAGGTGGTCCTGCGCGGCGTCGACGCGGGAGGCGGCCAGCTCACGGCGACGGCCGAGCAGCTCCGCCCCACCCCTGAGGGGATCCCGTCCGGCGTGCTGGGCAAGGATCTCGCCGACCGGCTCGGCTCCAGGCCGGGGGATGTCCTCCGCTTGGTCGCCCTCGGTTTCGGCGAGGGGCGGCCGCGTTTCCGCTACCAGAGCGTCCGCGTCTCGGGGACCTTCGCGACCGGCTTCGCGGAGTTCGACCGCAGTTGGCTGCTGCTCGACCGTGCCCTCGTCGAGCGTCTGATGGGCGGGGAGACCGCGGTGGACCTCCTGGAGTTCACGGTCGACGATCCCAGCGAGGCGCCGCGCATCGCCGAGGCCGCGTCGAAGATCCTGCAGCCGGACTTCGTGGTTACCGACTGGCGGCAGCTCAACCGCGAGCTGTTCACCGCGCTCAAGCTGCAGCAGGTCGCCCTCTTCCTCGTCCTCGGGCTGATCGTGATCGTCTCCACCTTCAACGTCGCCTCGACCCTGGTGGTGCTGGTGCGCGAGCGGATGCGCGACATCGGGCTGCTGGGGGCGCTCGGGCTGCGGCCGGGCAAGCTCCGTCTGGTCTTTCTGGTCTACGGCGGCTTCCTCGGCACGCTCGGGACGCTGCTGGGGGTGCTCTTCGGCTGGGGGATCTGCTGGGTGATGACCACCTTCAAGCTGGTGCGCTTCGACCCCGAGGTGGCGGCGATCTACTTCATCGACTCCGTCCCCTTCCACGTCGAGTTGCGGGACGTCCTGGCGGTGGTGGGCTTCGCCCTGCTGGTCACCTTGCTCGCCTGCTTCGCTCCGGCCTGGCGGGCGGCGCGGGTCGATCCGTCGTCGGCGCTGCGGTACGAATGAAGAGTCCCGGGGCTGACGCCCCGGGCCCTCACTCCCCCCAACCCCCTCTCTCCCAGCCTCCCCCCCGCCCGCCGGGAGAGAGGGGGCTCAAAAAAGAAGGGTTGTTGTTTCTGGCTAACTTCTCCCTCTTCTCCCGGAGGGTGGGGGGGAGGCTGGGAGAAGAGGGCCGGGGTGATGAGGGTCCGGGCGAAGCCCGGCTCCGGTCAGCTACGCCGATACGCTCTCGTTGCGCTCGCCGGACATGATCCGCCAGCCGATGACCTTCTCGTCGATCTCGCGCAGGCGGTTGGCGACCAGGCGGCAGAGGAGCTGGAGGAACTCGAGGGCGGCGTGGGGGTCCATGGCGAGGACCTGGCGCACGGTCCCCTGATCGAGGGCGAGCACGGTGAGCGGACCGGCGTGGGCCTTGGCGTCGGCCGAGCGCGGCTCGCCGTCGATCAGCGACATCTCGCCAAAGAAGTCGCCGCGCTCGAGGATGGCGAGCGCCTCCTCGCCGGCGCCGGGGATGAACTTCGAGATCATCACCCGCCCTTCGAGAATGATGTACATCTCCGCTCCCTCGTCCCCCTCCTGGAAGAGGGAGGCGCCGGCGGCGAAGCGCTTCTCGTGGGAGAAGGTGGCGAGGGTCATCAGCTCGCGGCGCGACAGCCCCTGCTCGCGAAACAGGCGGATCTTGTCCGACGGCTCCACCCGCACGTCGGCGGGCACGCCCGCGGTCTGCTTGCGCAGGCGCAGGAAGTTCTCCGGCATCGACTCCGAGGAGAAGAAGGACTTGAGCTGGTCGTTGGTCGCGCGCAGCTTGCGGGCGAGGCTGTGCCAGAGGGTCCAGTAGATCTGGACACCGAGCTCGGGCGAGCTCTCCATCAGGTTGTCGAGGGCGGCCGCGTCGATGCGGAACATCTGGCTCGGCGCGGCGGCGAGGGCGTCGGAGTTGCGCTCCTGGCCGGTGATGAAGCTCGCCTCGCCGAAGAAGTCCCCGCTCTCGACGGCGCCCAGCGCGAAGGTGCCGTAGGAGGTGGTGCGCTGGACGGTGATCTCCCCGCGCTCCAGCATGTAGAGGTCGCGGCTCTGCGTGCGATGGCCGAAGATCAGGCTGCCGACGTCGTGGATCTCCTCGCGGACGGCCGAGGTCAGGCGGAAGATCTGCTCGTCGGAGAAGTGGGCGAGCGGCTTGATGCGCCGCAGCCGCGAGGCCAGATCGAGCTGGCCGCCGGCCTCCCCGCGCTTCGGCGGCGGCGGCGGGGTGAGCGAGATGTTGGCGCCCGGCAGCCCCCCCTGCTCCAGGAAGCGCTCGCGGTGCCACTCCAGGCGGTCGAAGGCGGTGTGCACCTGCTCCTGGCGCTCGCGGAAGACCTGCCCGAGCTCGCGGTTCCCCCAGCCGAGGATCTGCTTCAGGGTCTGGATGCGCCGGCGCAGCCGCCGCACCCCTTCCTCGTCGCCGTCGTTGAGCAGCAGGAAGGCGTGGACGGTGGCGGCGAGAGCCGGCTCGAACTGCTTGCGCTCATACTCGGCCCGCCCCAGGCTCTCCGCCGTCTCGCGGTCGAAGGGGTTGTAGCGCAACGCCCGGCCGAACTCCTCGACGGCGCCGTCGAAGTCGCGGCGCCGGAAGAGCAGCCGGCCGTGCAGCTTGTGGTTGGCGGGGTTGGCGAGATCCTTGGCCTTGGCGACCTCGATGCACTCGATCGCCCGCGCGTTCTCCCCCTTCTCGGCGTAGAGATGGGCGAGGCCGAGAAAATGGGCGGCGTCGATCGCGTTGCGCCGGAACCCCTCGCGCAGGATGTCGCGCAGGCTGCGCGAGCTCGACCCCTTGTGCTGCTGCTGGAGCTTGCGGATCTCCGCCAGCCCCAGCTTGACGCTGAGGTTCTTGGGCTCCAGGCGCAAGGCCAGGAGGAGGAGGTCCGCCGACTCTTCGTAACGTCCGGTCTCGGCGAAGCGCCGGGCCAGATCGGTCAGCTCTTGGACTTCCGGGTTCGAGGGGCTCTGCGGATCACTCATCGCCGCGCCTTTTCTCTTTGCATCTTTTCCTACTTTGGAGCAGAGGCCGGGAAGTTTAGCACGGGTGGGGTTCGCGGCCCATGCTTGATCCCACAGGTGCTTTTATATAAATTCCACTATCATTCACCCTTTGCCGTGACAGAGCCCGTCTGTTTGCCGGGAGGTGTTCCGATGTCCCTGAGCCCTGAACTCGCCGACACCATCAAGCGCGGAATTGAAGCCTGCCGGAGGGGGGACTGGAACGAGGGTCTCGGCCATCTGGGGAAGGTGACGGCGGGGGGGGAGATCGTCAACGGCCTCCCGGGACTGTTCTACTCCTACCTCGGCTACGGCATCGCCCTGCGCGACCGGCGCGTCCGCGAGGGGCTCAAGCTCTGCCGCCACTCGATCGAGGTGGAGTTCTACCAGGCCGAGAACTATGTCAACCTGGCCCGTACGTCCCTCCTGGCCCGCGACCGCAAGGGGGCTGTCAAGGCGATCCGCGCCGGCCTGAAGATCGACCGCCACAATCCGCAGCTCGTCGCTCTCTACAAGGAGCTCGGCATCCGCGGCTCGCCGGTGCTCTCCTTCCTCGACCGCAAGCACCCCGTCAACCAGCTCCTGGGCCGCATCCGCCACGCGCTACGCGGCGACGGGTAAAGGCTGAAAAGGACGTAAAGGACGGCAGCTAGAGAATCCCGCCCTGAAAACAGTTTCCCCCTCGCCCCGGAGAACGGGACGAGGGGGATGAAGGAGGAAGCGCCGGACGTCTGACGGACTGCGGCAGACTACGGAGCGGCGGCCGCGGGCGCTGCCGCCGCCGCGCCGGGACCGCTCTTGAGGTCGTCGAACACGATGCCGAGGTTCTCGGCGCCGCTGTTGCGGACCACATCCATGAAGTCCACGACCTTGTCGAAGGGGAGCTCGCCGTCGGCGGCGAAGAACACCACCTTCTGCGCGCGTCCGGTGAGCGCGGTTTTCAACGCGCCGCCGAACTCGCCATACGGGATGAGCTGCTTGTTGATGTAGGTGGAGCCCGCGGCGTCCATCCGCACGATGATCTGGTCTTCCGACGGCGGCGGTGTCGCGGTCTCGATTTTCGGTGGCACCTGCGCGGAGTAGCCCATCTGGAGCAGCGGCACCGCGACCATGAAGATGATCAGCAGCACCAGCACCACGTCGACCAGCGGCGTGATGTTGATCTCGCTCCGGATACTTCCGGCGTTACCCATGTTCATTGCCATACTTGAGCTCCTCTGGCCGCGCCGCCTCTAGGCGGCACCGCCCGTCTTCCTCTTCTCGGTCACCAAACCCACGTGGCTGAAGCCGGCCTCGTTGACGAACTGCATCACCGAGCGTACGTCCTTGTACTTCAGCCGCCGGTCGGCCTTGATGATCACGTCCTTGTCCGGCGTCTGGTTGTGCACCTCGGCCAGGGTGGCCTTCAGGTTCTCCTTCGGCACCCAGTTCTGGTTGACGAAGACCGAGCCGTCCGACTTGACCGCCATGGTGAGCTGCTTCGCGTTCTCGGGCATCTTCGTGGGGTTGGCGGTCGCCGGCAGCGAGACGTCGACCCCCTTCTGCAACATCGGGGTCACCACCATGAAGATGATCAACAGCACCAGGCAGACATCGACGAGGGGAGTGACGTTGATGTCGCTCCGGACCCCGCGGATGAGCGTGGGCTTGTTGTGTTTAGGTAGCATTCTTGCTCCTCTGCCGCTTCATGAAGAAGTCGATCAGCTCGGACGCCGAGTTCGACATCTCGATCTGCAGCCGCTCGAGCACGTTGGTGAAGTAGTTGAACATCCAGGCCGCGGGAATGGCGACCGCGAGACCGAAGGCGGTAGCCACCAGCGCTTCGGCGATACCGGCCGACACGGCGCCGATACCGGCGGAAGCGGTGAGCGCCATGCCGTGGAAGGCGTTGATGATGCCGATCACGGTGCCGAACAGGCCGATGAAGGGGGTGATGGTGGCGATCGTCGCCAGCGAGCCAACGCCGCGCTTCATGTCGGAGGTGGTCAGCAGCGTGGCGCGCTCGACGGCGCGGGTGGCGGCCTCGACGACCTCGACCTCGGACAGCGGGCTGGTCTGGCTCTCGAACTGGAACGACTGCAGGCCGGCCGAGACGACGCGGGCCAGATGGCTCTGGGGGTACTTCATCGCGATGTCGATCGCGGCCTGGGGACGGTCGTTCTTCAGGTGCTCGGTCGCCTGGCGGGCGAACAGGAGAGACTGCTTGCGGGCCTTGCTGAAGACGATCGCCCGCTCGACGCAGACGTACAGCGACCAGACCGAGAGGATGATGAGAATGAGGATCACCCCCTTGTTGAGGATGGTCATCTGTTCCCAGAGAACAAGAGGATTCAGATCCATTGCGCTTCTCCTTTTCGAAACCTAGGCGCTCACTGCACCTGGAAATTGACCGTCAGCACGTAGTAGACCTTGACCGGCCTGCCGGCGAGCATGGCAGGCTTGAACTTCCATCTCTGCACCGCGTCGACGGCCGCCTTGTCGAGGCCCATTGGCTGCCCCTTGAGGACCCGCACGTTGGTGACGTTGCCCTGCTGGTCGATGATCGCCTCGACGATCACCGTGCCGGTGACGCGAGCCCGGCGGGCGAGCTCCGTGTAGACCGGCTTGACCTGGTTGATGATCTCCGGCCGGGTCACGTCGCCGCCGACGCGCAACGGCGCATCGTCCGGCACGCCACCGACGACGCCGCCCGGCGTGCCGCCGACGACTCCACCGACGACTCCACCGACGACTCCGCCGGCCACACCGCCGACGACGCCACCCTCGACACCGCCCTCGACCCCGGCGTCAGGCGCCGGGTTGTTCTGCGGCTCCGGCACCTTGTCCGGCACCTGCACCGGCTGCACCGTCTCGGTCGGCTGGATGTGCGGCACTTCCTTCGGCACTTCCTGCTTCGGTGTCGGTGCCGCCGGCGGTGGCGGCGGCGGCGGCGGCGGGGGGGGAGGAGGCGCGGCGTTGACGAACACCACGTTGATTGGCGGCTCGTCCACCGGCGGCACGTTCCAGTACTGCGCGAACAGCAGCGCGCCGCCGGCGATCAGATGGATCGCGAGCGCGACGGGAAAGAGCCACCAGCGCAGGCCGCGCTTGGTCTTTTTGTCCAGATCGATCAGTGAATTCTCAAACATGATCTCACCCACCTATCAGGTGTTGGCAGGGGCAGGGGCAGGGGCCGGCGCCGGCGGCGCGGCCGCCTTCTTCTTGCGCGTTTCCAGGGCCTTCTTGGTCCAGTCCGACGCGGTCGTCTCGTCCGCCAGCCGCTGGGCGCCGTCGGTGTCGAGCTTCGACTTCTCACGGAACAGCAGGCCGGTGTAGATCATCGCGTCGACGTACTCCGGGTCGATGGCGAGCGCCTGCTTCAAAGCGCCGAGGCCGAGGTCGACCATCTTGCCCTTGCCCTCGTAATCGAGCTTGCCGGCGTCGTGGTAGACCTTGTCCCAGGCCGTTGAGCCGATCGCGTAGAGCGTCTTGGCCTTGTCCTCGCCCTGGAGCAGGTCGACCTGCTTGAACGCCTCGTCGAGGCGGTCGGCCTTGGTCAGGATGTTCACCTTGGCCTGGCCGAGCTTGCCCGCCTCGTCCGGCCGCTCCGCGACCCGCCGGTCGATGAAGGCGAGCGCCTCATTGTACTTCTCGGCGTTGACGTAGGTCGCCATCAGGTAATCTTCGATCTTCGTGTCGTCCGGGTTGTCGGCCAGGAACTTCTCGAAGGCGTCGATCGCCGTGGCCGCGTACTGCTGGTTCTTCGGATCGGCGTCGCCAGGCCGGTAGAGGGCCAGCGCGGAAAGACCCACGGAGCGCCAGGCGAAGGTGGCGTCGGGGTCGAGCTTCAGCCCCTTTTCGTAGTAGGTCAGGGCCTTCGTGTACTGCTCTTGTTGATAGTAGGAGTTGCCCTTCTTCAACTCCGCCCGAGCCTGGACCTTGCCGCAGCCCGCCATTGGCAAGATCAGAAGGGCCGCCACGGGTAGGATCAAAGTTCTCTGCATAGTCACCTCTCCACCTCTTAGAAGGGGGGAGCTCAAAAAGAGTTCCCGGAAGACTTAGGCCCGATCGAAGGAGGGGTCTCAGAGGGGCGATTCCTGTGAATCCCCCCCTCGCCGAGGACCAGATGCAACAGTTGTACCGACTTCACCCATTCCTCGGAAAGCGGGCTGACGAGAGCCTTCCAGGAAACTTCAGCGGCACCAGCAGGAACAGAAGGGGCGTTTCTTTGTTTGCCATGAGAGGGCCGGAATCCTAGAGGAAAACGGCGGCGGGCGCCAGATGGGTCGCACGTGGGGGGAAAGTCCGGCGGAAGCGGGGCGTCCCTCGTTGCGCCCCTCCCCCCGGCCATGTCAGACTCCCGGCCGCGCATTCATGAACCATTGCACGCGGGCCGGCCGGCAGGGCTCCGCGGGGGAGGAAACCTTTGCTCCAGGGCATCTTCCGCACCAAGTCGCTGAACGCGATTCTGGCCTCCACCGAAAACCCGGAAAACCAGCTGCGGCGATCCCTCGGCGCCTTCCAGCTCACCCTGCTGGGCGTCGGCGCCATCATCGGCGCCGGCATCTTCTCGACCGTCGGCACCGCCGCGGCGGGGGGAGCCGAGCACCCGGGGGCCGGCCCGGGCATCGTCCTCTCCTTCATCCTCACCGCCATCACCTGCGGCTTCGCGGCCCTCTGCTACGCCGAGTTCGCTTCCATGGTGCCGGTCTCCGGCTCGGCCTACACCTACGCCTACGCCACCCTCGGCGAGCTGATCGGCTGGATTATCGGCTGGGACCTCATCATCGAGTACGCGGTCGGCAACGTGGCGGTGGCCATCTCCTGGTCCGGCTACTTCCAGGAGCTGCTCCGCAACGTCGGGATCAGTTTCCCCGCCTGGCTAGCCATCGACTACCGCTCGGCGGCCCAGGCGGCCCAGCAGGTCGCCGAGACGCAGGCGAAGGGGGGGAGCGTCGAAGCCCTCGGCGGCGCCATCCTGCAGGCCGCCCACGCGCTCGCCACCGCGCCGCACCTGCTCGGGATTCCGCTGGTCTTCAACCTGCCGGCCTTCCTGATCGTCATGCTGATCACCGTCGTCCTGGTCGTCGGCATCCGCGAGAGCGCCTGGTTCAACTCGGCGATGGTGCTGCTGAAGCTCGCCATCATCGCCTTCTTCATCATCCTGGGGTTCTTCTACGTCAAGACGGAGAACTGGCATCCGTTCATGCCCAACGGCTATCACGGGGTGTTCACGGCCGCCGCCATCATCTTCTTCGCCTACATCGGGTTCGACGCCGTCTCCACGGCCGCGGAGGAGACCAAGAACCCGAAGCGCGACATGCCGATCGCCATCATCTCCAGCCTCGTCGCCTGCACGTTCATCTACATCCTGGTGGCGCTGGTCCTCACCGGCATGCTGCCCTGGAAGCAACTCGGCACCGCCGAGCCGCTGGCGACCGCCTTCTCGGCGCTGGGGCTGAAGTGGCCGACGATCATCATCTCCCTGGGCGCCGTGTTCGCCACCACCTCGGTGCTGCTGGTCTTCCAGATGGGCCAGCCGCGCATCTTCTTCTCGATGGCGCGCGACGGGCTGCTCCCGCAGTGGGCGGCGAAGGTCCACCCGAAGTACCGGACGCCCTGGGTGACCACCTGGCTCACCGGCATTCTGGTCGCCGTCTTCGCCGGCATCGCCAACATCAACGAGGTGGTGGAGCTGACCAACATCGGAACGCTGTTCGCGTTCGTCCTGGTCTGCGTCGGCATCACCATCCTGCGCTACAAGGACCCGAGCCGGGAGCGCCCGTTCCGCGTGCCTCTGGGGCCCTGGCTGATCCCCATGCTGGGCGCCGGCTTCTGCATCTTCCTGATGTTCTACCTGCCGCCGACCTCGTGGTGGCGGTTCATCGGCTGGCTGATCCTCGGGATGTCGATCTACTTCTCCTATGGCTACACCCACAGCGTGGTGGGGCGCGAGAGCGGCCGGCCGGCGAAGCCCCCGGGGCAGAACCTGGCCGGCCTCGGCTTCCTGCTCGCCGCCATCGGCCTGTTCACCATCCCGCACGACGCCGGGCTGCCGACGCTGATCCGCGAGGCGATGTCGGCGGGCGCGGAGGATCACCTGCGCTCGCTGGTCGGCCTCACCCTGATCGTCCTCGGCCTGATCGCGGGGACGATCGGCGTCGCCGGGGCGCGGCGGGCGGAGACGCGGTAAGGGCAAAAAAAGGACGTAAGGGACTGCAAGGACGAAAAGGACGGTAGTTTGTCCTTGCAGTCCTTTACGTCCCTTTTCCCTTCCACTGCGCCGCGGCGGCGCGGGCCATCACCAGCTTGGAGTTGCTGGCGAAACGCTTCTGCAGCCGGCGGGTGATCGGCAGGCCGAGGCGGGCCAGCGGATGATTCGGCCGTGAGAAGGCGAGGATGTCGTACCAGACCGAGTTGTCCTCGTGGTGCCACTCGACGGTGAAGCGCTCCTCCCCCTGCTCGGCGTGGTCGGGGAGCGTGCCGTAGGCGAACCCGAAGCGGACGACGGGGCCCTCGTCGTCGATCGTGTAGACGATCCGGCAGGCGTTCAGCGACCAGAATCCGAGATGCCGGACCCGCACCGCGACCGTAATGCCGGGCTCGAGCGGCGCGGTGGAGGGGTGCGCCGAGACCCATCCGAGATCGAACTGCTTCCAGTGGTGGAAAGCCTCCACGGCGCGCGCGAAGGCGGCTCGCCCCTCGCCGAGCTGGATGCGGTTGTGATCCTGCGTATAGCCGGCGGGCACCGCCCGCCGTGAGGCGCCGGTCTCGCGGTATGAGTACGTGCGGCTCCGCTGCGTGGCGAGGAAACGGTCGATCTGGCGGCGATCGGGCTTGGTGAGGAAGAACACGGCGGCGGGCGAGCCTACCACGCGGCCCGCGGACTAGAATGGCAAGCCATGGCGCGATTCCTCTGGATCTGCCTCGGCGGCGCGGCCGGCACCGGCGCGCGCTACCTGCTCTCGGGCTGGCTGCTGCGCGCCGCCGGGCCCGGCTTCCCCTGGGGGACGCTGGCCGTCAACGTGATCGGGTCCTTCCTGCTCGGCGTCCTCCTGCAGCTCTCCCTGGCGACCGATCTGCGCCTGGCGCTGACCGTCGGCGGAATGGGTGGGTTCACCACCTACTCCAGCTTCAACTCCGAGACCCTCCAGTACCTTCTGCGCGACGAGTGGCTGACCGCCTTCGCCTACGGGGCGGCGACCCTGCTCGTCTGCCTCGCGGCGGGAGCCCTGGGCCTCCTTTGCGGACGCCTCCTCGCGGCGAGCTGAGACCGGCGTAGAATGCGGGCAAGGAGATCTCGATGAGACGCTACTCGGAACTGGTCGAGCACCTGCGGAACGCCGTTCTACGCGGGAAAGGGGAGACCGATCCCGGTCTGCGCCAGACGGTCGCCGCGCGGTCGGCCGAGCTCGCAGGGCTCCCCGCGGTCCTGCCCGGCGCTCCGGCGGGAACCGGGATCCCCGCCAACCTGCGGGAGTTCGTCGACAAGGCCGCTCTCCACGCCTACCGGATCACCGACGAAGAGGTCGCGGCCCTGCGCCGGGCCGGCTACTCCGAGGACGCGATCTTCGAGACCGCGATCAGTGCCGCGGTCGGCGGCGGCCTCGCCCGGCTGGAACGCGGGCTCGCCGCTCTCGAGGGGGCCAAGCGATGAGGCTGGAAAGAGTGAAACGGGGGCAGGGGATCAAGCGCCTGCTGCTGCCGGTGATGAGCTGGAAGGTCGGCTCGCGCGTGCCGGACATCGTGCGCACCCTGATCTACCGCCCGAAGATTTTCGGCAAGGGGTTCAGCGCCTGGATCCAGCCCGTGATGCGCGGTCCGTCGGGGTGGAGCGTCTGGGAGCGGGAGCTCTTCGCCTCCTTCACCTCCCGGTGCAACGCCTGCGTCTTCTGACAGGACCAGCACGGCGCGGTCGCGTCGATGGCCCATGGCGACGATTCGGTGGTGCGGGCGGTGCTCGCCGACTACCGCACGGCTCCGATCCCCGAGAAGCTCCGGGCGATGCTCGGCTTCCTGGAAAAGCTGACCCTGAACCCGGCCGGGATCGGCCCGGACGATGTGGCGCCGCTGCGCGCCGCCGGCCTCACCGACGAGGAGATCGAGGACGCCATCCACGTCTGCGCCCTCTTCAACGTGATCAACCGGGTCGCGGACGCCCTCGGCTTCGACGAGTCCGACGCCAAGGGGTACCAGACCGGGGCGCGAATGCTCCTCACCAGCGGCTACCGGTAAGGAGGCTATTCTTAGTTGTTTCTTATTGTCTCGTAATGCGAAGCGCGAGCACCTTCCTTTAGAGAGAGGTAAATCCCCATTCAGGGGAGGAGCCGCCTGTCAGGAGGAAGCATGAGCCGTCTGCGCTCCCATCTGAACCCGAGACTCGTCCTGGCTCTGTTCGTGGCCGTCCTGAGCGTTTCCCTGATCTCCCTGGCCTCGTCGATGACCCCCGCCGCCACGCTGCGCCCCGAGGTCGGCACCGACGCGCAGCAGGCGTCGGTGCGGACCAGCCGCGAGATCACGACGATGCCGCTGCGCTCGAGCTGCACCGTGATCCCCGACAAGGAGCTGTTCATCACCGACGTCTCGGTGGTGGACGATTGCCTGCGGACGACCTGGGGCCCCTGCCTTTTGCCCCCGAACCCGCCCCTCCCCGCCACCCAGGGCGCCTGGACGTTCGGCACCCGGATGGCTTCGCTCGCCGGCACGACCAACGCGGGCACACTGTCGACCTTCACCATCAACTGGCTCAACCAGTGGCTGGTCAACCAGACCATCAACGGCGATCCGGTGCCGGCGCGCCCCAACGCGCAGTCGATCATCGATCAGTGGCGGGCCGCGAGCGGGAGCAAGACCCTCGACATGACCAAGGCGCCCTTCCGGCTGCTGGCGATCGTCGCCCGGCTCGACCTGCGGGAGAACGCGGGCTACTCGGGCGGCTCCTCGGCCGGCGAGGGGCGCTTCGTCTACAACCTGCTCGACGCCAACGGCAACCCCACCCAGTTCCTGGTGATCTTCGAGTACGGGCTCGACGCCGCCGACTGCGCCACCGTCCTCAAGTGGGCGAGTACCTGGCACGGGCTGGGGGGCCACCCCTTCGGGCCGGATTACAACGCCGCGCTCCAGTCGGTCACCGACAGCTTCGCCAGTATCGGCTCTTCGCCCGCGAAGCCGAACGGCAGCGCCATCAACCAGGTGCGCACCAACGAGATCGAGCTCGCCAATCCCTGGGAGCTGCGCGAGTTCAAGCTGATCCCCAGCTCCACGGCCCCGGCGCCGCTCGCCGAGGTGACGGTGGCGCAGACGCCGGCCAGCGTCCTGGGCCACAACCTTCAGAACACGCCCGCGATCTCGACCTTCATCAACTCCAACACGGCGGCCATCCTGGCCAACAACTACGTCGTGCCGCTGCTCTGGAGCGGCGCCCCGTTCCGGGCCGGCGCCTCGCCGAATCTGCTCAACCTGGGCTGGGACGGTCCGGCGCCGCCGGTCTGCGGCTCGATTACCGACCCGAACGCGCGCGCCATCTTCTCGGTCAACACCTGCAACGGCTGTCACGGCACGTCGGAGACCGGGGTGCGCTTCAAGCAGGTCGAGCCGCGCGCCGCGAACACCCCGTCGGTGCTGTCGGGCTTCCTGACCGGCGCCTCGCAGACCGACATCTGCGGCATCACCCACAACTTCAACGACATCGACCGCCGCCGCGTCGACCTCTGCCAGCTCCTCGACAAGACCTGCACGCAGATCGACGCCGAACCGGTGATCTCCTTCGTTCACTGAAGCTAAGGGGTCTTCTTCAAGACCTCCCTTGGGCGGCCCTCCGGCGGGCCGCCATTTTTTCTGCTCCGGACATAGCATTGATCCGGCCGGGGGGGGAACCCGCCCTTCCTGGATTTCCGGCTGCGGAATATATAGTGTTTGGCCTATGGCAGAAGCTACGATAAAATGTTCCTGCCAACTCCCAAAATCAGAGTTGGTCGGCGGTGGCGGCGCCGAGGCCGACAACTACCTTGCCGCGCACACGCTCTGCAACAACTACAGGTGGGACTACCTCCCTGAGGAGTTCCAGCTCATTTTGAAGCTCGGGGTTTGGGCGCGTACCCAAGTCGAGAGGGATACCTCGTTAGGCAAGCAGATCGCATCCGTGTTTGTCGCGTATGAGAAGGCTCGCCGCAAACGGCGGAAAGGGGCAGTCTGAATGGAACGCGAAATCCCGCTTCGCATCACCCTCGTCCACCCGCCACGCGACGTGGTGTTCTGCCTGCAGCGCGGTAAGGCGGAGATCGTCTCTCCGATCCGCGCCACGGGCGACGATCTCTCGTTCGAGCTGAGCGTCCGCGTCCGCGATGGCCGGCCGGATGGTCTGCCAAACTTCCTTGGTCCCGTCACTCAGGGTCCCCCAACGGGGCGGTTCGTTTACGTCAATTCGGGAACCTCCGCCGGGCAGGCGGGCTCCTGCTGGACGCGGCGGGCGAAAATCCAACTGTCCGGCATCTCCTGGGCATTGATCGAGGAAGCGCTGGCGGCTCCGGACGCGGTGCTGGAGGCACGCATCGCGGGCGTCGCCAGGGACGGCGGCCCGGCGTGCGCGACCGTCCCTCTCCTCGAGGGCGGATGGCGTATCGCGAAAGCGCGGGGTTCGTCCGCGAAGATGGAACCGAGCGCGGATGCGCGCATCGACAAGGCCGCTCGCGCGACCGATCCGAAGCTCCAGGAGATCCTCCGTGGGCTGCGCGAGCTGATCCGGGATGTGGTCCCGGAGGCCGCGGAGACTGTGAACGCGTGGGGCCTTCCGACCTTCGAGCTCAACGGTCCGCTATGCTACTTCATGGTCGCCACGAAACACATCACGTTTGGTTTCCCCCGCGGGACCGCGCTGACCGATCCGAAAAGATTGCTCGAAGGGACGGGCAAGAACCTGCGCCATGT
Source organism: Thermoanaerobaculia bacterium (assembly GCA_039918595.1). Taxonomy (GTDB): domain Bacteria; phylum Acidobacteriota; class Thermoanaerobaculia; order Multivoradales; family UBA5704; genus DATARR01. The sequence continues at coordinate 15,234 of JBDSHF010000304.1, read as the reverse complement.
GAAACTGCGAAACATGGAAGATCTCCGTCGGGAGGGTCTGCGCGAGCTCCTGGCGGAGGCGGTGCGCCTCAATCGCGAAAACCCTGCGGGGAGAATGGGGAAACCATGACACGAATTCAGATCCGCGGACTCGTCCTACTCGCGATGCTCGTCCTGACGCTCCTTCCGGTTGGCGCCGGCGCGGAAGAGCGCTGCAACGACACCGCGGACAGGCTCCTCTTCAAGACGAGGTCCTGGGCCGATCTGCGCAAATGGTTCACGAGCTACGCCGATTGCGATGACGGTGGTCTGGCCGAGGGGCTCGACGATATTGTCGCGGTCTTCCTGGCCAGCGAGTGGCGGAATCTCCCCAAGCTCGAGCGTGAGATCCAGAAGGAACCACGGTTCAGGGAGTTCGTCCTCCGGCACGTCAACGCGACTGCCAATAGCGATGACCTCGAAGCGGCCAGGAAGAACGCGACCCAACGGTGCCCGGTCCGCTCGTCGGCCCTCTGCGCCGCGATCGCCAGCAAGGCGCAAAGCGCGCTGGAAGAAGCCCGGCAACCGTAATGAAAGGCGGGGGCGCCTTTTGCACACATCTCGTTGCTGGGATTCGAGACGCCGGATGTTTGTGAGGCCGGTGCCATCCTCCAGATCTTCAGGCGTCGCGAATCCCAGCGGGAGACCTAAAAAAAGAAGGGCCGCCTCGGGGCGGCCCTTGATCCAACGGGAGGCTTGCAGACTTAGAAGTTGTAGACCGTGAAGATGCCGATCTCGTTGTACTTGCCCTTGGAATTCACGTTGGTCGAGCCGATGGTGCCGTTGCCGGTGCCCTGCGTGCCACCCTCGACCTCGGCATATTTGTAAACCAGCGAGGCGGCGAAAGCCTTGTTGAGCGTCCACTGGAGCCCCGCGTTGTAGTAGGTGAAGTCGAGGTTCGGCTTGAGATCCTTGCTGGGGTTGGCGTTGTCGTAGCGGGCGAAGACCGCCCACTTCGGGTTGACGTTGACCTGCCCCCAGACGGAGTAGCCGTCGGACTTGTCGGTGGCGATGGTGATGACGTTGTTCCAGTTCTTGGCCTGGAAATATTCGCCGCCGACCTTGAAGAAATCCGTGCTGTAGGCGACGAGGGCGTCCTGACGGGTGGCGGTATGCTTGGCCGGAGCGGCGTCGGTCTCGAGGCCGCGCTTGCCGCTGTAGCCGCCGACGGCGAGGTTCAGCCCCTTGACCGGAGTGAAGGAGACCCGGCCCTCGAAGTCGACCGACTTGCTGCGGGTCGGGTTGCTGAAGCCGCGGCCGTTCTCGGCGGAGATCTGGTATCCCCACAGCGGGCTCGAGCCGGTGATGTGGAAGCCCCAGTCGGCCGAGGCGCCGAAGCTCAGATGGTCGGTGATCGTCTGCTCGACGTAGCGCAGGCCGTAGACGCCCTCGACGTAGGGGATCCAGGCGGTGTCGGCGGAGCCGAGGCGGAAGGCCGCCATCGGGGTGATCTGCGCCTGCACGAAGGCCTTCTTCACGAAGACGTCATAGCGCCGGGCGCCCTGGTCGCCGATGTCGGACTGGAAGACGGCGGACCACGTCTTGTCGAACTGATGGGTGAAGGTGAAGTAGGTGCGCTTCACGTCGATGCCCACGCCGCTGTCGGCGCTCTTGATGCCGGTGGCCTCGTCCTTGTTCTGCTTCGAGCTGGCGTCGGCGTAGACGCGGATGCCGAACTTGCTGGACGGATAGTCGGCGGCCTTGGCCGGCTTCGGCGTCGGGCGGTCGTAGGCCGGCAGGTTGTGCTTGAAGAGGTAGAGGTCGAGCGCCGTCTCGTTCTCCGCCACGATCGTCTCGCCGTTGGGGCCGCGGCCGATCAGGGTGACGGCGATGCCCATGTCGTTGGTCTGCTGCCAGGACTGATACTTCTCCGGGGTATTGAAAACGTAGACCCGTTCGTCCTTCTCGACTTCCTGGTAATACAGGCCCGTCACCTGGGCGCGAGCGACGGCGGCCGTCGACAGCGCCAGGGTGAGCGCCAGGAGGCCAGCCGTGAATAGAGACTTTCTGCGCATCCTGCTCTCCTTTGGATTCGATCCCATCGTTAGGCATGGCAAAACTCGTGTGAGTCGAGCGACAGGATAGAAACTCGCCCGTGCGGCCCTGCGACGGCCCTGTGACAGGCCTGCGACAGGCTGTTTTTCACGAATGCGTAACCAGGAATGCGGTTGTCACGCCGCTGTCACAGCCCGGTTGACTGGCTGCCAAACCCTTCTGCGAAAGTCTTGCTGCCGGCCGGGGAACCGGTCCGCCCAATGACCCATAAGGAGAGATCGAATGAAGCGTAATCTCATGGCAGCTCCGCTCGCAGTGGCCGTGGCCCTGTGCGGGAGCGCCGTCCTCTCGGCGCAGGCGACGAAGGTGGACGCCGGGATTCCCGGCTACAGCAAGACGAGCGGCGTCTCCGGCAACCTCACCTCGGTCGGCTCGGACACCCTGAACAACCTGATGACGCTGTGGGCCGAGGGGTACAAGCGGGAGTATCCGAACATCCGTATCCAGATCGAGGGCAAGGGCTCCTCGACGGCGCCGCCGTCGCTGATCCAGGGCACCTCGCAGCTCGGTCCGATGAGCCGTACGATGAAGGCGGAGGAGATCGACGCTTTCGAGAAGAAGTACGGCTACAAGCCGACGTCGTTCCGGGTGGCGGTGGACGGCATCGGCGTGTTCGTCAACAAGGACAACCCGGTCAAGTGCCTGACGATGCAGCAGATCGACGGCATCTTCTCGAAGGGCCACGCCTGCGGCGGCAAGGCGATCAATGCCTGGGGCGCGGCCGGCGTCGCCGAGGGCGGTTGGGCCAAGCAGCCGATCAGCCTCTACGGCCGTAACTCGGCTTCCGGCACCTATGGCTACTTCAAGGAGCACGCGCTCTGCAAGGGCGACTATCGCGACACCGTCAAGGAGCAGCCGGGCTCGGCCTCGGTGGTGCAGGGCGTGACCGAGGACAAGTTCGCCGTCGGCTACAGCGGCATCGGCTACAAGACCTCGGGCGTGCGCGCCGTCCCGGTCGCCGCCAAGGCCGGCAACTGCATCGACGACAGCCCGGAGAACGTGATCTCGGGCAAGTACCCGCTGTCGCGCTTCCTCTACGTCTACGTCAACAAGGCTCCCAACAAGCCGCTCGATCCGCTGGTCCGCGAATATCTGAAGTACGTGCTCTCGCAGCAGGGGCAGACGACCGTCGTCAAGGACGGCTTCATCCCGCTGCCGGGCAAGATCGTCAGCGAAGAGCTGGCGAAGCTCCAGTAAGCTTGGCTCCGGCCGGGTGCCCGGTGGCGAGCCGCGCCGCCGGGCGCTTTCCGTCTCTTGCAGCCGTTCCGGGAGAGATTCCAGCTCATGGCGACATCGCCCGATTCTCCAGCAAGCTCTCCAGCGGACTCGCGGCTCCGCGAGCGGAACCGCCGCCGTGAGACGCCCAGGAAGCGTCTGGTCGCCGATCGCGCCGCCCGCTGGGTCGTATCAGCGGGCGGCATCGGCGTCATCGCGAGCATCCTGGGCATCCTGATTTTCATCCTGGCCGAGGTGGCGCCGCTCTTGTTCTCGGCCCGGGTCGAGGCGGGGCGGAAAGTGACCCTTCCTGAAGTTGGCAAGATCGAGGCGGTTCTTTCGGACGACTACCGCACCCACGTTGCGACGCTCGACGAGCACGGCGTGGTGCGGGTGGTGCGGATGCGGGACGGCAAGGTGGTCTATACCTCGGAGGCCATGGCTCCCACCCTGCTCGCCGCCACCGTGCCGCCGCAGACGCACGCTTTCGCCGCCTCGACGTCCGATGGCCGGGTGCTGCTGAAGAGCATGGGATTCGGGATCTCTTTCAATGGCCAGGAGCGGGTGGTGACGCCGGACGAGACGCCGCCCGTGTTCCTCGATCTGGACCTTCAGAAGCGTCCGCTCGGCGCTTTTGCCGCGCAGCTCGACGGCGACGGCAACGCCCTGGCCGCGGCGGCGCTGGCGGACGGCCGGCTGGCGGTGGCGCGCCGGAGCATTGAGAAGAACGAGATGACGGGCGAGGCCACCGAGTCGCTCGGCCGCGCCGAGCTGGACGCGCCCGGCCGGATCACCGCCCTGGTGATCGATCCCGCGCAGAAGAACCTCTACGCCGGCACGGCTGCCGGTGACCTGCTCTGGTGGACCCTCCAGGACGGGCAGCCGGGCGATCTGCACTCGGCCAACGCGGGCGCGCCGATCACCGCGCTCACCCTCCTGCTCGGCGGCCGCTCGCTGGCCGTGGGGCAGGAGAACGGCGCGCTTTCCGTCTGGTTTCCGGTGAACGAGAGCGGCGACACCGTGCGGCTGGCGCGCACGCACGAATTTCCGCGCCACCCGGACGCCATCCGCCGGATCACTCCCTCGCAGCGCGACCGCGGCTTCCTCGCCGCGAGTGGAGGGCGGCTCGGCCTCTACTTCTCGACCGCCGACCGCACCCTGTGGACCGGCACCGTGCCGGTGCGCGACGTCGCGGCCCTCTTCTACACCCCGAAGGCGGACGGCGCCTACGTCGCCGGCGGCGGCGAGGTGGCGGAGATCGACATCCACAACCCGCATCCGGAGATCACCGCGCGGTCGCTGTTCGGAAAGATCTGGTACGAAGGCTATGCCGCGCCCGCCTGGGTCTGGCAGTCGAGCGGCGGCTCGGACGACTTCGAGCCCAAGCTGTCGCTCACGCCGCTGCTGGTGGGCACGCTCAAGGGGACGTTCTACTCGCTGCTGCTGGCGATCCCGCTCGGCGTCTTCGGCGCCATGTACATCTCGCAGTTCATGCACCCGGCGTACAAGCGGTACGTCAAGCCGATGGTCGAGATCATGGCCTCGCTGCCCAGCGTGGTGCTCGGTTTTCTCGCCGGCCTCTGGCTGGCGCCGCGGATCGAGCGGGTGGTGCCGGCCCTGGTGCTGATGGCGATCGGCCTGCCGCTCTGCATCCTGCTCGCGGGGTTTCTCTGGAGCCGCCTGCCGCGCGGGTTCCGCGGCCGTTTCCCGGCCGGCACCGAGGCGCTGCTCTTCGTCTTCGTGCTGGCCGCCGGCGCCGCCCTCTGCCTGCGTCTGTCGGCGGGCTTCGAGCGCTTCGCCTTCGCGGGCGACTTCAAGACCTGGCTGTTCAACGCCACGGGGCTCGGCTTCGATCAGCGCAACGCCGTGGTGGTGGGGCTGGCGATGGGTTTCGCGGTGATCCCGATCATCTTCTCGATCGCCGAGGACGCCTTCTCGAACGTGCCGCCGAACCTGGTGGCCGGTTCGCTCGCCCTCGGCGCCGACCGCTGGCAGACGGTGACCCGCGTCGTGCTCCCCTCGGCCTCGCCGGGCATCTTTTCGGCGATCATGATCGGTTTCGGCCGCGCGGTGGGCGAGACGATGATCGTGCTGATGGCTACCGGCAATACACCGATCATGGATTGGAATCCGTTCAACGGCTTCCGCACGCTGTCGGCGAACATCGCGGTGGAGATCCCCGAGGCCCCGCACGGCGGCACCCTCTACCGCACCCTGTTCCTGGCCGGCCTGCTGCTGTTCATCATGACGTTCCTCGTCAACACCGTGGCGGAGATCGTGCGGCAGCGGCTGCGTGAGCGGTATACCCAGATCTGATGGGAGATCGATCTTCATGAGCCTGTTGCCTACGCCTTCGCGGATCTCGACGGTGGACCGCGTCCCGGGCGCCGTGGAGTCAGGGACCGCGATCCGGCGAAAGATCCGGACCACCAAATTTTTCGGCGACTACCGCAAACGCTCCGGCGCCGTCGGGCAGGCGCTGACCTGGCTCTGCGGCGGCGCCCTCGCGCTCAACCTCCTGCTGGTGATCCTCATCATGGGGCTGCTCGCCTACAACGGCCTCAGCTACTTCTGGCAGAAGGACCTGATGGAGCTCACGCTGAAGGATGGCCGCAGGATCCTCGGCGAGCTCTGGAGCGAGGAGAAATCGGCCGCCGAGACCGGCACCCGGGCGGCCGCCGCCATCGACCGCATCCGCCTGAAGATCGGCAACCGCGACGTCGGTGGCCTCGACTTCGTCTGGATCGACGCCAAGGACATCGCCCGCCGGAGCCGTCCCGCCGACGTGGTGATGCTCGAGCGGCTCGAATGGGGGAACTTCTACGGCACCATGGCCGAGCTGCGGCAGGGCGGGCAGGTGCTGGCCGCCGGCCCCGAGGCGGTCTGGAAGGCGTTCGGGCCGCTGCATGAGCGCAAGCTCCAGGATCTCCACCGGATCGAGAAGCTGGAGAAGGGGGAGATCGGCGACGTCAACTTTCAGATCGAGCGCCTGCGCCTCGCCGAGAAGAAGCTGGACATCGAAAAGGTTTCTGACGCCGAGCGCGCCCGCCGCAAGGCGGCGCTCGAGCGCGAGGTCGCCGTGGCTCAAGGCCGCTACGACCGGCTCGCCGCCCGTCTCTCCCAGATGCGCGACCGCTATCAGGCCGAGACGCTGGTGATGAAGACCGTCGACGGCGAGACCAAGGAGATGCCCGTCGGCACAGTGGTGCGCGCGATCCGGCCGAACGTGATGGGGAGCCTGGCCAAGCTGCGGCTCTATGGGTCGCGGGGCGTAGAGTTCGTGGCCGGCGATCCGCGCGAGTCGAACACCGAGGGGGGGATCTTCCCGGCGATCTTCGGCACGGTGCTGATGGTCTTCCTGATGTCCTTCGCGGTGGCTCCGATGGGCGTGCTCGCCGCGCTCTACCTGCGTGAGTACGCCAAGCAGGGGCCGCTGGTGCGGATGGTGCGGATCGCGGTCAACAACCTGGCGGGCGTGCCGTCGATCGTCTTCGGCATGTTCGGCCTCGCCTTCTTCGTCTACCTGGTCGGCGGCACGATCGATCGCATTTTCTACCCCGAGTCGCTGCCGGCGCCGACCTTCGGCACGGGCGGCATCCTCTGGGCGGCGCTGACGCTGGCGCTGCTCACCGTGCCGGTGGTGATCGTGGCGGCGGAGGAGGGGCTGGCGGCGGTGCCGCGCATCGTGCGCGAAGGGTCGCTCGCCTTGGGCGCCACCAAGTTCGAGACCATCCGGCGGGTGGTCGTGCCGGCGGCGGCGCCGGGCATCCTCACCGGCATGATCCTCGCCATGGCGCGCGCCGCCGGCGAGGTGGCGCCGCTGATGATCGTCGGCATGGTGAAGCTCGCCCCGACCCTGCCGCTCGACGGCCGGCCGCCGTTCCTGCACCTGGAACGGAAATTCATGCACCTCGGCTTTCACATCTTCGACGTCGGCTTCCAGAGCCCCAACGTGGAAGCCACCACGCCGCTGGTCTTCGCCACCGCCCTGCTGCTGATCCTGGTGGTGACGCTGATGAATCTGGTGGCGATCATGCTGCGCAACCACCTGCGCCGCAAGTACGCCGGGAGCGCTGTCTGATGACCGAAATCCTTGCCAAGCCGGCGCCGCCCCAGGCGAAGCCCGACCGCGATCCGGCGCTCGAGCCGCGGATCGACAACCCGATCCTGCGCATCGAGGACCTCTCGCTCTGGTATGGCGAGAAGAAAGCGCTCAACGAGATCTCGATGGAGATCCCGGACAAGCAGATCACCGCCTTCATCGGCCCCTCGGGGTGCGGCAAGTCGACGCTGCTGCGCTGCATCAACCGGCTGAACGATCTCATCGACAACGTGAAGGTCGAGGGGGACATCCGTTTCGAGGACGGCAGCATCTACGATCCGAAGATCGACATCAACGCGCTGCGCAAGCGGATCGGCATGGTGTTCCAGAAGTCGAACCCATTCCCGAAATCGATCTACGAGAACGTCGCCTACGGCTGCCGCATCCAGGGGATCAACAAGAAGCGGGACTTGGACGAGATCGTCGAGCGCAGCCTGCGTGGCGCGGCGCTTTGGGATGAGGTCAAGGACCGCCTCGACGAGAGCGCGCTGGGGATGTCGGGAGGCCAGCAGCAGCGCCTCTGCATCGCGCGGGCGATCGCCGTCGAGCCCGAGGTGATCCTGCTCGACGAGCCCTGCTCCGCCCTCGATCCCATCGCCACCGCCCGCATCGAGGAGCTGATGCAGGATCTGAAGAGCCAGTACACGCAGGTGATCGTCACCCACAACATGCAGCAGGCCTCGCGGGTGTCGGACTACACCGCCTTCCTCTACCTGGGCGAGCTGATCGAGTACGGGCCGACGAAGAAGATCTTCATGAACCCGATGAAGAAGCAGACCGAGGATTACATTACGGGGCGGTTCGGGTAGCTCTCCTTTATGGGTTTCGCCGGGGGAACCCGCGTGACGCCATTCTTCGCGTTCTCATCGGCCCTTCATGCAGAACCGGCCCAAGGGCGATACGATGTTCCGGCGATGAGACGCACCGCAGCACCCTTCCTCCTGCTCCTCCCTCTCCTCCTGACCGCCCCGGCCGCCCAGGCGGCGCTCTCGAACGCGCCTCATGAGGACATCCACTTCATCGCCGAGCACCTGCCGGAGAGCGCGCAGGACGCCCGCTATCTGTTCCTGCCTTGGCCGGCGTTCCGGCTGGAGGGGGGGAAGTGGCAGGGCACCCTGCAGCCGGGCTATGTGGACACCGGCGCCGGCTTCATCAAGCTCAAGGGTCCGATGCTCGCCGGCAACTCGGTGTATGGCTTCTCCGACCGGTGGGGGATCGAGATCCTCGCCTTCTACGACCAGGCGAAGGTCTCAGGTGGGAGCGGGAAGGCGGTGCTGCGGCCGTTCTTCTTCCGGAACGTGCCGCTCGACGTGCCGGAGAACGCCGAGTTCTCGAACCCCCGCGGGGACTACACCCACTATGGGATCGGCGCGGCGCTGCTGCGCGAGGTGCCGCGCGACAACGACCGGCGCTTCACGTTCGAGTTCGGCCTGCTCGCCGACCGGTTGGAGATCAAGAACTACCAGCTCGACTACCGGCTGCTCTCCGGTGCCAACGCCGGCACCCAGGGGGTGCTGGACCACAGCAGCTCGGTGACCTTCGCGACCCCGTTCGTCGGCATCCAGTACAGCCTGCCGCTCGGCTCGCGCTTCGCGCTGACCCCCCGCTTCGTGGCCGGAGCGCCGCTCCCGCCGTCTGATTTCGACGCCCGGCTGACCGGCCCGGGCTTCGACCTCTCGACCGCCCGCGGCGACGGCAAGCCGGGCAAGATCGGCGACGCTTACCTGGGCGTGAGCGCCGGGCTGATCCACCTCCGCTCGGGGTTGGAGGTCGATTTCGGGAGCACGCTGTTCTACCCGATCTTCGAGAAGATCAGCCATCCCGGGATCGACCGGGCGTATACGCTGCAGGTGGCTTGGCACTGGCGGTAGGGAACTGGCCCGAGGCGTTCAAACCATGATATTTCTGGCGGGTGTCAGCGGCTTTCCAGCCAGATCTCCCCGCGAGCGCTCTGAATCGTGCGTCGGGCCGCAGGCTTCGTCTGCTTCGCGCGGGCGTGGGAGCTGGCGCGCTCGCGGCGCTCATCGGGGTGGGCGCGGTCAACATGGTCCACCGGTCCGGCCTGCTCCTTGCTGAAGCCGGCCGCTGGGCGAAGCTCGATCCCGCCGAAGCACGCCGGCGAACCTTCGGAGCCGCCTATACCGACGCCATCGACGCGATCCGGCGCGCTCTTCCCGACGATTCCTGGTACCTGGTCGTTTCCCCCGAATCCTCCGACGCGAGCGGCTGGGCGCTCTGGGTGCGCTACGGTCTGGCGCCGCGCCGGCCGGTCCTGATCCAGCCCAGAGCGGGACGTGGGCTTCGTGCCGCTAATGGTGGTGGGGTGCCCAAATGGGTGCGCTGGGCCGTCCTGCCCGACGACCATGGCGTGCCCGTTCTCCTGACGCGCGAGGAAGCCCTTGCTCGACTGAGAGACCACAGCGTGAGGTGACGGCGGACCCATGGGTGGAGCGCTTATCGCAATCTCGCTGCTCCTCGGAGCCGGGCTCGGGCTGACTGTCTGTCTTCCGGGATTCGCGAGGACGGGCCTGGCCGACAGGATGGCTTTCGCCTATCCGCTGGGAGTGGCCTGGATTGGACTCTTCCTCTACGCTGCGTCTCACTTCGCCCGGGCACCCCTGGGCGGTCCGCTCGTCTTCCTCGCGGCGTTCCTCCCGCTCTCGGCGGGTCTCGCGGCGGCCATCCGTTTGCTGATCCTGCGGAGATGGTGTGAGCCGGCGCCCCGAGCTCCCCGCGGCTCACTCCAGACGATCGGCTGGGTAGGGCTCTCGCTTCTCGGGGTCCTGATTTCTTCGGCGGTCCTGGCGGACGCGCTCACCCATCCCCTGGAAGATTGGGATGGCCGGATGACCTGGTCGGCCCAGGCGGCCTTCCTGCGGGACGCGGGTACCGTCGATGCCGAGGTCTTGCGGTCGCCGAAAAGCTTCATCAGCCATCCGCGCTATCCGCTCCTGATGCCGCTCGTCCAGGTCGCGGCTTTGGAGAGCGCGGGAAGTGACCATGAACGCATCGTCCGCGTGGTGTACGCGGCGTTCTTTCCGGCCCTCCTCCTTCTGGGCCTCGCGGCTGGCCGTCGATGGGCTGGTTCGCGGCCGGCGCTCCTCATGACCCTGGCGTTCCTCACGATTCCCTGGATCCCCTTGGATCGGGAAGGCGGAGCGACCGGCGCGTACAGCGACCTCCCGCTGGCCTGTTTCTTCGGTGGAGGGCTCGTGCTTCTTCTTCGAGGCCGTCCTCGCGCGTCGGACGGCGTCGCCGCGGGACTGCTGCTCGGCGCGGCCCTCCTCACCAAGAACGAAGGGCTACCAGAGGCTTTGATCGCGCTCGCGTTGGCGGGAATCAGCGCGGGAGTCGCCCTGCTCAAGCGCCGGAGATCGGGGCGAGCCCGCCTGCTCGCGACGGGCCTCGCTTCGGGCCTGTCCCTGGGGGCTTTCGGGCTGCTCGTCTCCTGGCGTTCTTCGATCCCCAATCGCTACGACGAGTCCTACTTCGAAACTTTTTCCCTCTCGTCGTTCGCCCACAACCTGGCCTCCACGCGTCCGTTCACGACGATCCCCATCCTCGCGAGCCGGATGTTCAGCACGGAGGCCTGGGGCCTCTTCTGGTGGCTGGTGCCCGTCCTCTTCCTGGCCGCGGCCCCTTCGCTCCGGCGCCCTCCCGCCAAGCTCCTGGCCGTCGCCGCCGCTGTCCCGCTCCTGGCGGCCTGGTCCGCTTACGCACAGGTCCCGACCGCCACTTACTATGCCTCGGTCACCTGGAACCGCATCCTGCTGCAGGCGTGCGTGCCTCTCCTCGGCCTGCTGGCCCTGGCCGTCAGAAAGCTTCTCACTCTCCTCAGAAGCATGGGAAGTAAGGGCTCTTTGTCCCAGTCACCAGGTGATTGAACGGATGGATGGCATTCGGCTGGTAGGTCCCGTTGACCAACATCTGGCCGGTCCACTCCACCAGGCCATACCGCTGCGCCAGGATGTACTCCTCCTTGGTGCCGCAGTTCATGTAGAACTGATCGCAATCCCAATACCAGGCGACGACGTAGACCGGCGTGTTATTGGGGATGTCGCCGCCGACCGGCGTTCTCCAGGACTCCAATCCCGGCTTTCCTGCCGTATAGGGGCCCCAGAACTCGACGATTCCATGTCCCACGTCGGAATAGGAGCTCTCCTGGCAGCCCGTCGCGATCGCGAACCCCGTGTCGGGGATCTCGATGTGTTCTCCAGGCAGGCCTGGCGTCGCGCACCGAAGCATCCAGGGGACTTTGGTGTCGGGGCTGTATCGCTTGTAGTTCATCGGCGTGCCGTAGCCCGTCTCCGTGATCCACTGATAGATGTAGGTGCCGTCATAGAGGTTGATGTCCCAGGTATCGCCGGCGCTGGACTTCAGCCAGTAGTACTTGTCCTGGTAGACGGCCGTGTAGAGCACGGAAGAGCTGTTGTTTCCGACCATATGCTTCGAGCTTCTCAGATCCGAATCGAGAGTAGCCCAGTCCAGCACGTCGATCTGACCTGACGGGCAGACTTTGGTCTGCTCGGCAATGGCAGCGTTTCGTCCCGCCAGTCCTCCGAGGACGAGCGCGATCATCAGCAGGCGCTTGGTCATATTCATCTCCTGTCGTTGTTTATAAATATATCACAACAACAGGCGCCCCGGGATCGACCGCGCGTATACGCTGCAGGTGGCCTGGCACTGGCGGTAGGGGGAAGCCAAGACAAAGGACGAAAAAGACCTCAAGGACGACAAGGACGTCGGAAAGAGTCTTTGCCGTCCTTGAGGTCCTTTTCGTCCTTTCAGGTTCTGGCGGCCCGCCCGGCCCCTCGCGCGGCGAGGAAGCTGCCGCAGGCTCGGGAGAGCAGGGCTGCCCCGAGGATCAGCAGGAGGCCGACGGCCCCCTCGACGAGCGGCTCGAGACGGGGGTCTTCAAGGAGAGGCAGGGAGAGGACGACCAGCAATGCCAGGGCGCCGGCCGACAGGGCGACCGCGACTCGGGCAAGGATTTGCAACCGCGAAAGCTTGGCTCGCATGTTTGGCTCCATGTTTGGCCCAGAAACAAAGGGGGGCTTCTAGGAGCGTGGTGCGGCATCTGCGCAAAAGCGAGCCGCCCTGGCGGAGATCAGCCCACCTTGAGCACGTCGCTGCCGTAGGAGTGGCGGATGTCGCGCCCCTCGACGTAGTAGATGACGTCCTCGGCGATGTTGGTCGCGTGATCGGCGATGCGCTCCATGTTGCGCGAGATCAGGAGCAGGTGGAGGGCCCGGCTGACCGTCTTCGGGTCCTCGATCATGTAGGTCAGCAGCTCGCGGAAGATCTGCTTGTAGAGGCCGTCCACCGCGTCGTCGGACTGGCAGACCTCGGTCGCCAGCTCGGTGTCGCGGCGCACGAAGGCGTCCAGGCTCTTGCGCACCATCGCCTGCACGAGCTCCGAGAGGTGCGGCAGGTCGATGTAGGGCTTGAGCGGCGGCTGCTCGTTGAGCTGCTCGACCGACTGCGCGATGTTCACCGCCGAGTCGCCGATGCGCTCGAGGTCGCTGTTGATCTTCATCACCGCCACCAGGAAGCGCAGGTCGACCGCCGTCGGCTGCTTGGTGCCGAGGATCAGGTGGCAGGCCTCGTCGATCTCGATCTCCAGTTGATCGACCTGGTTGTCCCCCTCGATCACCTCGGCGCAGAGCTGGTTGTCGCGGTCGAGCAGGGACTGTGTCGCCTTGGCGACCATGCCCTCCACCATGCCGCCCATCCTCAGTAGCGCCTGGCGCACCCGGTCGAGATCCTGATCCAGTCGTCGTTCCATGTCGCACTCCCTTTCAGGATTGCATCTTACCCGCTGGCCTCGATCGGCTGTGTGACATATCGCTGTCAAACCTGTGACGCCGCCGTGCTCTCGACTCAGGCGGGGGGCCTGACGCACCGGTGGACCTCTTCCAGGCGCCTCAGGGCCTCCACGTGCAGGCGGTCCATCTTCTCGTGCAACTGCGCGATCTCGAGCTCGGCCTTGAGGTTGACCTCGTACTCGATATCCCCCCGGATGCGGTCCTTCGCCACCTGGCGGTTCTGGCTCAGCAGCACGAAGACCGAGAGGATGATCGCCTCCAGCGACACCACCATGGTCAGCAGCCCGAACGGGAAGGGATCGAACATCGGCGGCTTCCAGCCCGGCAGCCAGTTGGTGTTGAGCCCGATCCAGGCCGCGAAGAAGACGACGTGCAGCATGAGGAAGGTGATGCTGCCGGAGAAGGCGGCGATCCAGTCGGCCGCCCGCTCGACGGCGGTCCGGCGGTCCGCCATCTCGGCGTTGACGTTGCGCGAGGCGGTGTTCCGCAGCAGCTCGACACTGCGCCGCAGCCGCTTGCCCATGGCCGCGATGATGTCGAGGCCGGCCTCGGGGTGGGCCCGGAAGAGGTGGCTGAGATCGTCGCGGTCGACCGCCAGCGCGTCGAGGTCCTCGATGACGAGGACCGAGGCGGTGCGCGAGCCGCCGTCGAGGAAGGAGATCTCGCCGAAGACCTCGCCGGCTCCCGGTGTTTCGAGCACCACGCGCTCGCCGGTGGCGTCGGTGAGGAAGACCTCGACGGCGCCCTTGCGGATGACGAACAGGGTGCCGCCGGGATCGTTCATCTGGAAGACGAGCTGACCGGCGGGGACGCACACCTCGTCGAGATGCCGCGCGAGGACCGCGCGCTCGTCCGCGTCGAGATATTGGAAGAACGGTACACCGGCGAGCAATGCCGCGTCGGCCGCCATGCGGGAATCTCCTGTCCAGTTTGGGCGCCCACGGAGGGCACCCTCACTCTAGCCTGAGATCCCCCGGGAGCGGAAGCGAAGAAAAAGAACGCCCGCAAGCTGACCCTGGCCAAGGAGACGCTGGCGACCCTGGAGGCCCGGAACCTCGCGCTGGTTGGCGGCGCTGCGGGATGCCAGGAGAGCCGCCTGGTTTGTAGCATCCAGCACACCTGTGTCAGTTGCAGGCCCTCCGACGACACCCTCTGCGCCTAACCGCAGCCAGAGAGGCGCGGGAGGGTTATCCTTCGGCGCCTCTCGCCTTCTCGCTCTCCTCGTCGCACCGTTTGCAATCCAGCTCGGCGCCCAGCCACGTCTCCCGCCCTTCGGGCGTGACGACCCAGGGACGGAGCATCCAGGGTGGGTTATGGCGCACATGCTGGCCATGCCCGCACTCCAGGTCCGCGACCCAGTCGAGCCGTTCATCCTGGTGAAAGCCGACGATCTTCCTGCGCAGAACGCCTCCTGTCCGGCTCCGGCTGTCCGCCGAATCCTTGTTGAGAGGGTAATTTAAGTTTTCGGGAGTCCTCGAAACGTTTCCCGGAGTCCTCGAAACGTTTCCCGGAGTCCTCGAATCGTTTCCCGGAGTCCTCGAAACGTTTCCCGGAGTCCCCGAAACGTTTCCGGGAGTCCTCGAAACGTTTCCGGAAGTCCTCGAAACGTTCCCGGGAGTCCCCGAAACGTTCCCGGGAGTCCTCGAAACGTTCCCGGAAGTCCTCGAAACGTTCCCGGGAGTCCCCGAAACGTTCCCGGGAGTCCTCGAAACGTTCCCGGAAGTCCTCGAAACGTTCCCGGGAGTCCTCGAAACGTTCCCGGGAGTCCTCGAAACGTTCCCGGGAGTCCTCGAAACGTTCCCGGGAGTCCTCGAAACGTTCCCGGAAGGCCCCGAAACGTTTCCGGAAGGCCCTGAAACGTTTCCGGAAGGCCCTGAAACGTTTCCGGAAGGCGCGGAAAGGCGGGGGCAAGCCCGAAAAACGGGTCAGCCTCGGAGAAAAACGTTCTGCCCATCCGCCGCAAGGCGGGCGGCCAGGGCAATTACTCGTCCTTCGGCTTGGCGACCATGGCGGTCAACT
>JBDSHF010000303.1:0-4412 GCA_039918595.1 Thermoanaerobaculia bacterium | reverse complement strand
CCCCCTACCCCGTCACCACGGCCTCCTCCCGCACCATCAGATCCTCCGTCACCTCCTCCGGTCCCGCCGTCTTGACCCAGCAGCGGAGCACCTCGGCGACGCTCCAGGCCTGGGCGACACAGCCGCGGGGGGTGTAGGGGGGCTCGGCGTCGAAGACCTCGCTGATCGAGCCCAGGCAGGACTCCCCCAGGTGCGCGATGTAACCCTCGAGGAATCTCCTGGCGTTCTTCGCCTCTCCGGGATGGAGGCGCAGCCAGGCGTCCACGTAGGGGCCGATCAGCCAGCCCCAGACCGTGCCCTGATGGTAGGCGGCGTCGCGGGATCTCAGGTCGCCGTCGTAGGTCGGCTTGTAATCCGGATGCCCGGGAGCCAGCGAGCGCAGGCCCACGGGGGTGAGCAGGCGCTCGGTGACCACCTTCATCACCGGCTCCCAGCGCGCCGGGTCGAGCACCGGATGGTCCAGGGAGATCGCGAAAACCTGGTTGGGCCGGCAGGCGGGGTCGTCTCCCGGCTCGCCGTCCACCGCCCCGTCCACCACGTCGTAGAGGTAGCCCCCCTCGGCGTACCAGAAGCGGCGGTTGAACGACTCCCGGCAGCGCTCCGCGTGCCCGGCGAGATGGCTGGCGGTCTCCTCCCGCTTCGAGATCCCCTCCCCCTCCTCGCGCACCCAGGTCTCCAGCAGGCGCAGGGCGTTGTACCAGAGGGCGTTGAGCTCCACCGCCTTGCCCCGCCGCGGGGTTACCACCCAGTCGCCTACCTTGGCGTCCATCCAGGTGAGCTGGTACCCCTCCGCCCCCTGGCGCAGCAGCCCGTCCTGGGGATCGACGCCGATGCCGAAATGCGTGCCGTGCAGGTGGTGGTCGACGATGTCGAGCAGCTTCGGTAGCAGGAGCCGCAGCGTCTCGCGGTCGTCCGTCGCCAGCAGGTAGCGATGGAGGGCGTGGAAGAACCAGAGCGTGGCGTCCGCCGTGTGGTAGAGCCCGTCGCGGTCCCCCTCGGGAAAGAGGTTGGGGATCAGCCCGTCCTTGATGTAGCGGGCGAAGGTGCGCAGGATGTAGCCGGCCTCGAGCTGACGGCCGGTGGACAGCGTCAGCCCCTCCAGGCTGATCATGGTGTCCCGCCCCCAGTCGGTGAACCAGTGGTAGCCGGCGATGACGCTGCGCGCCTCGTCTCCGGAGGCGTGGGCGCGGGCGGCGTCCTCGGAGCGGCCGGGGGTGACCACGAAGCTGTCCGCGGCCAGCACCATCTCCGCGGCGGTGCCCTGGTGGGCGCGCGGGTCGGCGTTGTAGATCAGCCGCCGGCGCCGCTCCATCTCGGCCGAGAAGGCCTCGCGGGAGCGCAGGGCTTTCACCACCTCCCAGGTCTCGGTCGAGGCGACCAGCGACGCCTCCTCTCCGGACTCGAGATCCATGCCGAAGAATCCGGGGCACCAGAGATTGCCCGCCGACTCGTAGCCACGGCGGGCCTCGACGTCGTAGTAGACCTCCGCGATCTCGCGCGGCGCCACGGTGAACGACGGGTTCGCCCCCCGCAGCGACAGGCGCAAGGGAGGCATGTTCGGCCAGGGGGAGCAGAGCTCGTAGCGATGCTCGACGACGGTCAGCGTGTAGGGTCCGCCCAGCGGGGTGGAGACCGGCGCGTCGTGCGGGCGGAAGTGGACCGTCGGGTGGAGCTCCAGACGCACGCGCCCGTCGCCCATCGCCAGCCGGTACATCACGTGAACGGTGTTCTGCAGATGCCCGAGGAAGACCCGCTTCTCGAGGCGGAACCCCCCGACCTCGTAGGTCCAGACCGGCAGGCCCCACTCCAGGCGGAACTCCCGCAGGTGCCCGGCGCCCGGCACGTAGGCGGGCTGCCCTACCTTCTGCTCCCCCCCGAGGCTGACGATGGTGCCGTCCGGCAGGCGGAGCACCTCCTCGATCTGGCCGAGCATGAATGCGCGCCCCACCGGCGCGGGCATCGCCGCCACCAGCAGGCCGTGATAGCGCCGGGTGGGCACCCCGGCCAGCGTCCCCGAGGCATACCCCCCGAGGCCGTTGGTGACCAGCCACTCGCGCTTCAGCAGCGATGCCGGCTGGGTTTCCAGGGGTATGTCTTCCTGCTCGGGCCGGGCGTCGCGCTCGGGCCACGGCATGGATCGGGCCAGTGCATTCATCGTTTTCCCCTCTTCTTCCTTTCAACGAGTCTCATCACCACCGCCGCCTGCCCGGGCAGGCGCCAGCACCCCTCCTCATCCTCCGGCGACGGCGCGCCGCTGCCACCGTAGCGGGGGTCCTCGCTCGACCAGAGCACCTCCCACCGCTGGCCGGTCAGCGGCGCCAGCAGCGGCTGTGGCACCCGCTCGAGAGACAGATCCCGGCCGAGATTGACGAGCAGCAGGCGATCTTTTCCCGCTTTTTCGAAAGAACCGCCGAAGAATCGGAGCACGAACGCCTCGTCCTCCAGCACCGCTCCGTCGAGCCACCCTTTCCCCTGATCGCGAAACACCGGGTCTTCCCGGCGCAGCCGCAGCAGATCCTTGTGCAGGGCGTAGCACGTGGCGTGCCGCTCCCGCTCCGAGAAGTCGAGCTTGCAGCGCTCGAAGCT
Organism: Thermoanaerobaculia bacterium; assembly: GCA_039918595.1. Lineage (GTDB taxonomy): Bacteria > Acidobacteriota > Thermoanaerobaculia > Multivoradales > UBA5704 > DATARR01. The sequence goes on along the minus strand of JBDSHF010000303.1, from coordinate 1,826 downwards.
TTCGGGGGATTCAGGATCGGGGACCCCCGCCTGCGTCTCTGGAAGAGCCAGGCTCGGGAACTGCGACAGGAATTCGAGCCGCCCGTTGCGCACCGCCGCCGCCAGCCCCGGGTTGTGGTCCGCGAAGTAGAGGAACGGGCTGGCGGCGCAGAACTCCTGCCCCTGGAACAGCATCGGCGTTCCCGGCGCGAGCATCATCAAGGCGGTGAGCGCCCGGAAGCGGCCGGGGCTCGCCAGCTTGTGGCAGCGCTCGCCGCGGGCGGAATTGGCCACCTGATCGTGGTTCTGGAGGAAGTTGACGAACGCCGCCGCCGGCAGCCCCAGCCCCGAGGCCCCCCGGCGCTGCTTCTGCCACGAGTAGCGCTGCCCCTGGTAGAGATAGCCGTACTTGACGAGCGAGATCATCTCCTGGGGCGATCCCAGATAGTCGTTGTAGTAGGCCTCGTTGCGGCCGGTCAGCGCCACCTGCGTCGAGTGATGGAAGTCGTCGTTCCACAGCGCGTCGATGCCATACCCCCCCTCCCCGGGCGGGCGCACCAGATGGGTCTCCTGCGGCTCGTTCTCCGCCACCGTGTAGATCGAGCGCTTGTCCGCGGCCTCGTGCGCCCGGCGGACCATGGCGGCAAGGATGTGGTCGGCCGAGGCATCCTTGACGTCCTGGGTGGCGTCGAACCGCAGGCCGTCGAGGTGGAACTCGTCGATCCAGTAGCCGGCGTTGGCGAGGAAGAATTCGCGCACCGGCCCGGCGCCCTGGCCGTCGAAGTTGATCGCCTGCCCCCAGTCGTTCTTGTACTTGTCGGTGAAGTAGCTGGGGGAGAACTGCTTGAGATAGTTGCCGTCCGGCCCGAGGTGGTTGTAGACCACGTCGAGGATCACCCCGATCCCCGCCGCGTGGGCGCGGTCGACGAAGCGGCGGAAGTCGTCCGGCTCGCCGTAGAGATGGTAGGGAGCGAAGAGGTCGACGCCGTCGTACCCCCAGCCGAAGCGGCCGGGGAACTCGGCCACCGGCATCATCTCGATTACGGTGATCCCGAGATCCACCAACTCGGGCAGCTCCCGCGAAGCGGCCTCCCAGGTCCCTTCGCGGGTGAACGTGCCGACGTGCATCTCGTAGACCACCTGGCCGTCGCGGCCGATGCCGGGCCAGTCGCCGTCGGTCCATGGAAAGGCCGAGAAATCGACCACCTGGGAGGGACCATGCGGTCCCGCGGGCTGGAAGCGCGAGGCCGGATCGGGGAAGGCGTCGCCGCCGTCGAGCCGCAGCTTGTAGAGCGCTCCCGCGCCGGCCCCGGGGAAGAGCCCGGAGAAGTAGCCGTGATTTTTCGGGGTCAGCTCAGGAGCCAGCTCGAAGTCGACCGGCCACTCCTCGAAGACCACCTCCACGCGCTGGCGGGAGGGGGCCCAGACCCGGAAGTGCACGCCACCGGATGCCAGTTCGGCACCGACGGGGAGGCGGCGGTAGGGGGGCTTGGGCGCGGGCTTCTTCTTCGCGGGAGCCTTGGCGGGTACCGTCTTTTTCTTTGTAGTTGCCACGGACCGGGGGAAATGCAGGGGGCGTGCCGGAGGGGGGCTGTTGACCGCCCGCAGCCCCAGGTCTCCGGCGCCAGCTCAACGCCCAGCGTCGGCCTTTGCACCCTGCCGTAGCGGATCAGGGTGTTTTTAGCCCCCTCTCTCCGGCGGTCGGGGGGGAGGCGGCGCAGGCCAAGATCCCTGCTCCCGTGTCGGCACGCCCCTTGCTGTTCTCCACGCCCCGGGAGAGAGGTATCAATGACGAGACAAACCGAAGAGGTAGGAGTATTGGCGGGGACCGCGGACCTGCGGGAGCT
>JBDSHF010000302.1:0-7490 GCA_039918595.1 Thermoanaerobaculia bacterium | reverse complement strand
TCCCAGCCCTTGATGACCTCCCCCCGCCCGATCCCGAACGGGAACGGCTCGCCGCGGTCCCGCGAGCTGTCGAACTTGGTGCCGTTCGTCAGCCAGCCGGTGTAGTGGACGGTCACCGTCTGACCCGTCTGCGGCTTGGGGCCGGTGCCGGGCTGGTCGATCGTGTACTGCAACCCGGACGGGGTGGTCTGGAGGTTCGTAGGCATGGCGAACGTGTCCGCCCCGGCTCCCTGCGCCGCGGCGGGAGCACTGGCGGTGGCGGTGGTATCGGACGGGGCCGTGCTCTCATCCGTCTTCCCCGAGCAGGCGATGAAGGAGAGGGCGAGGGCGGCGGCGAGGAGTCTCAGGTTCATCTCGATTCCTTTTTGGTGAGTCGGTGCGGCGTCCGGCGCGGGATTCTACGATGAAACTGTGACAAGAGGTGCCACCCAAGCCCTGAGAAACCGGCATCGATGCCGAACCTCTATAATCTCGGTGTCACTGAAAGGAGACTGGCATGGACGCACACACGGCGGCCCTGATCGCCATCGCGATCTTCGCGCTTCTCGTGATTTTCCTCTCCCTCCGCTTTCGGGATCGGCTCAAGGGCGGCATCAAAGGCCCCTTAGGGACCGAGGTGAACTTCGAGGCCTCCAACCCGCAAACCCCCTCAACTCCCAGCGTCAGGATGGACGGCGTAAAGAGCCACGCCGGAAGCATCCAGGCGATCGACCGGACGGGAGATGGGGTTGACGTCAGGAACGCCGAAGCCTACGGGGACGTCAACGCCACGAGCGATCCCCACCCAAAAGCCGAACCCCCGGCCTAGCTCCGGGGGGAGCGGTTTTCCTTCAAGAAGTCCAGAGCGGACAAGGTATGACCGTGTCCGCCGACACTGTCCATGGAGACAAGGTCACCAACATAAGCACAGTCCCAACCATCTCTCACCTCCACCAACTCCCCACTCCTCCAGGCGACTTCACGGGCCGCGAGGAGGATTTGGACTTCCTGCGCTCCAATCTGGCTGAAGGGGGCACTGGGGCCATCTTCGGTCTACGCGGAATGGGAGGCATCGGCAAGACAACCCTGGCCCTGAAACTCGCCAACGAGTTGAAGCCCCGATTTCCCGACGCCCAGATCTACCTGGATCTCAAAGGCGTGGACCCTCAACCCCTGACCGCTGCCCAAGCAATGACCCACGTGGTCCGGTCCTTCCACCCCGAGTCCCGTCTCCCAGAGAGTGAAGCCGAGTTGGCAGGGATGTATCGATCCGTGTTCGAAGGGAAGAGCACCCTTCTGCTGATGGACAACGCAGCGAGGAAAGAGCAGGTCGAGCCGCTGATTCCGCCGTCCACCTGCCTGCTTCTGGTGACCTCTCGGTTCCGCTTCACCCTTCCCGGGCTGGTCGACAGGGATCTGGATGAAATGCCCCAGGAGGACGCCAAGGCTCTGCTGTTGAAGATCGCACCACGGATCAAGGATGCCGCGGACGAGATCGCTCGCCTCTGCGGCCGGTTGCCTCTTGCTCTACGCTTGGCGGCAAGCACGCTCGCAGAACGGCCGGATCTCTCGCCTTCCGAATACGCCCGGCGCTTCAAAGAGGGAAAGGAGAGGCTTGAGCCTGTCGAGGCATCGTTTAAAACGAGTTACGAGTTGCTGAGCGAAGAGCGCCGGCGGCTTTGGTGCATGCTGGCGGCATTTCCTCAGACTTTTAGTGCTGAGGCGGCGGCGGCAGTTTGGGATCTAGAGATCGACACTGCCAGAGATCACATCTCGGAGTTGGTACGGATCAGTCTGGTCGAGTGGGAAGAGAAGGAGGGGCGATATCGGCTGCACGATCTGGCCCGAGTCTTTGTAGACCGCCGACTTCAAGCTATAACGCGAGATATTGCTCAAAGGCGACATGCGCAACATTTTCTTCAGGTTCTTGATCAGGCTGACAAGCTGTACGAGAGGGGAGGCGAGGCGCTCCGGATTGGGTTGCACTTATTCGACACTGAGTGGGGAAATATCCAGGCAGGGCAGGCCTGGGCGGCAGCACGTTTTCAGAATGATGCCGGGGCCAAAATTTGCAGTGACTATTCCTGTTTAGGTACTTATTGTTTAGATATCCGCCAGTATCCCAAAGATAAAATTTGTTGGCGAGAGTCCGCACTTGAAGCATCTCGCCACTTAGGAGATAAAAAATCGGAAAGTTCTCACCTTTGTAATCTCGGCCTTGCATATGCAGAACTCGGCCAGCCCCAGCGTGCTATCGAGTTCTACGAGTTAGACCTTGTTATCGCCCGTGAGATCGGTGATCGACGTGGAGAGGGGCAGACCCTCGGTAATTTGGGTCTCGCATACTCGGATCTCGGTGAGATCGACCGCGCTATCGAAATCTACAAGCAGGATCTAGCCATCACCCGTGAGATCGGTGATAAGCGTGGAGAAGGGGCCGCCCTCGGTAATCTTGGTATGGCTTACGCCGATGCTGGTAATCCCTTGCTGGCTATCAAGCTTTATGAAGAGCACCTTGCGATATCCCAAGAAATTGGAGATAGGCAAGGGGAGGGCCATGCTCTCGGAAACCTTAGCCGAGCCTACGTTGACATAGGGGAAATCCGGCGAGGCATCGAGCTATATAAGAAACGTATAGCTATTTCTGATGAAATCGGGGATCGCAGCGGAAAGGCCCAGGACAGTTGGCATCTCGGCCAAAAACTTGAACGGCTAGGCGACCTTACACAGGCCGCAGATCTAATGCAGGTCTGGGTCGACTACCAGCACGAAATCGGTCATTCCGATGCCGAGATACATGCTGCTCAACTTGAAGCTCTCCGAGCCCGCCTCGCCGAGCAGAAACCCTGATCTTCACTCTCACAGTCGGCTGTTTAACGGTCGCCCTTCGGGTCTAGGATAGTGGAATGCGTTTCGGATTTAGAGCAATTTATAGACGCCCCCCTACCCCCGCCCACCCTGCCGTACCGGTCCCGGTCCAGCCGCCCGCGCCGCCACCCCGGGATCCATCCCCATCATCAGCCCGTCGATCGAGGGGCGCAGGGTTTCCACAAAGCGCTCGGTCTCCACGATCTGCTCGACGAGGCTACTCATGTAGCTGGCGACCTCGGTGGCGTTGAACTGCGAGGCGCTGAGGCGGCCGTGGATGACTTCGAAGGCGTCGGAGAAGGCTCCGAGCTGGGCGACGACGCACTGGTCGCGCTTGTGGCAGTCGAGCAGCAACTCCCGCTGCTTCTCCAGGATGCCGATGTGGAACTCGCGGGTGCGGGCGGTCGCCGGCTCGCGGGTGGCCAGGTCGCGGATCTGGCGGATCTTCTCCCCCACCTCGGCGAGGCGCTTCTCCAGGCTCGGCAGCGGCGGCACGAAGGCGGGCGCGATGCGCGCCGAGAGCCGGCGCCAGTCCCGCCGCCAGCCCGGCAGAGAGTTCGAGGTGGCGGGCGGGGCCGGCACCGGCAGCACGCTCGCCAGGATGTGGAGATAGGAAACCCGCTCCCGCACGAAACCCAGGTAGGCGGTCAGCATGGTGCTGAGCTGCTGGAGGATGTCCTCTTTGGTGAAGGCGTCGAGATCGGGCCGCTCGGCCAGCACCCGCGAGACCCGGTTGCGGATCTCGAGCAGACGGCCGAAGACCGCCATGTAGTCCGGCAGATAGCCCGCGTGGATCCAGAGATCGAAAGGGGTCTCGTCGAGCATCCGCTGCGTTCTCAGGCGCAGGGCCTCGCGGTCCCTCTCCTCTTTCAGATCCCGCCGCCGGCGCTCTTCTTCCTGGATGCGCGGCCGGTAGCGCTGCGTCGTGGTGGCGATCACCACCCAGCCGGCGGCCCCGGCTCCCCAGACGATCGCCCAGGTGGGATCGTGAAGCCACCACGCGGCCCCGACGCCGGCCGCGCCGGCCACGAAGTTGAGCGGGGTCTGCAGCGCCTTGGCGATGCTCCGCCGGAGCAGGACTCTTTTTTTCAGGAACGGCATGGTGACTTGGCGCTTCAATCCGCCAGCGCTTTGGAGGAAAACCGCAGCAAAACGCTGGCCAAGATGATTGTAGCGCGCTTGAGGCTCTGGCGAATATCCAAGCCTAGAGCCTGCCCCGGTCAGGCGTTGCTATCGGCAACGGCATGCCCTCCGGCGGAGACGTCCCGCGGTCCCCGTGGCCTCCCAGGGGTGTCGTTAAGGACCTGGCCGGGTAGACCTGGGTGGTTGCCCACCCAGGCCCCCCACAGACCCGTACGTGCGGAATTACCGCATACGGTTCTTCAGGTCACGGGTTTGCTAAGCCGCTGCGCTATCCGTTGAAGTCTCGTTGAGAGAGAATCAAGGTTCGGTGACCTTGCCCTCTTGCCCTCCAACGGGTCCATGACCCGACACCCCCCTTCCCTCCACGGGGTCCCTCGGCGTGGTTCCCCCGCTTCCTCGGTACTATTGAGGTGCTACGACGCCCTGAATCCATCCCGCCGCACTTCGTTTCCTTCGCTTGGCGGTACCGCGACGGCGCCCGCTGATTCGCTCTCCCAGCCTACGGACGCTTTCCGCTGGAAGCCTGGACTTTGATCACCCGGAGCCCAACCGGGACTGGATCGCGGAGATCTCAGGGTTCTCCCAGGTTCCTGGGCGACCCCCTTGTGTACATGCCCTGGGCTGCTACCCCGGGGGACCCTCAATGCCAGGCCATTCAGCACTGAGGATGTTGCCTTCCGCTCGTTCCACTACGTCGGCTCCCCGAATCAGTAGTCTCTCGAGGCTGGTTACCACGGCCTGCACACTCGCTGTCTACGCTTCGCAGTGATGGGTTACCCCACCCCTACGCAAGACTCGCTTCCGGTGGGTGGCCAACCCTTGCCGGGTAGGATTCGGACCTACTGGGTCTGCTACGAAGGGTTTCAGGGTCCACTTACTTCATCCTTCCCCCCTTCCCAGGCTTGGCCTGGCGCAAGGAACGTCTCTACCGCCTCCGATCAAAGGCGTACGTTTCTGGCGCACAGAGCCTGCAACTTACAGCCAGACCCAACGTAATCGCATTCATGCATTCCTTGAAATCTGAAAGGCGCGCACCTTCCTTCAAGGAGATCCCATGGCTTTTTCTTTTTTCCGTCGCATGTCAATCGCCGCCCTGGCGGCGGTCGCGCTGGCCGGTCCGGGTGAGGCTCAGCCTCTCCTGACACAACACCGCGATTACCGCATCCCTCCCTCCTCGCAGGTACGCGCCGCGACCGTGAGGATTCCGGGCGGCAAGGCGTTCGGATCCGGGGAGCGGGTGTCTTACGCGGCGTTCGACGGCAAGACCTACGAGCTGAATCGCTTTCATGGCCGGTATGTGGACGTCCTGCTCCCGGATTCGTGGCTGGAACCTGGGGTCTTTTCCGAGGAGCTGGTCTATCGCTTCGCCGATCGCGCGGACCTGATCTACCAGCGGCTCCTCGATCTGGTGGGGGTTCCGCCGGCCGGCGATGGGCCGCTGTCGATCGCCGTCGTTCCCAACGCCTGCAACGCCGTGGCCTGTGCCAACCTGGGACTCAAGGGGATCGAGCTCACGAACTCTCCGGGCTACGGGCCGATCTACCGGGATGAGATCGCGCAGGACTTTCCTTCCGGGGTGCTCGTCCACGAGATGACGCACAATTTCGATGCGTTTCACCAGTACCTTGGCTACACCCGGGACTACCCCCACGGCTGGACCGACTTCATCAGCTTCTACTACTACCCCTATACCCACGACGGCCGGGAGGGCCAGGGGCCGGAGGAGATCACGCGCAAATGGCTCGCCACCACCAGGCGCTATTTCCAGGACCCGCAGGTGGACTGGGCGAGCTGCGTGCGCGATGACGGATGCGAGGACCGCTATCTGATCCCCGAGCTGGCCTGGGGCGGCTTCGGATTTCGGATCGGCCTGCTGGACGGCCCCCAGGCGGTCCGCGGTTTCATGCGGTTCCTGACCCGGTATCGGCAGTCCAACCCACCCGGCGAGACTCCCGAGGAGAAGAACGATCTTTACGTCGAAGCGCTGGCGGCCGGCACCCGGCACAATCTGAGCTGTGTGTCCGATAGCCTGCACTGGCGGATCTCGGACTCTTTGCGCCAGCGGATGAGGCAGCTCTACGGGGCTCAGAACCCCGACTGCCAGGACGGCGATCACGACGGCTTCAGCCGGCTCCAGGGGGACTGCGACGAGCGCCGGGCCACGGTCCACCCGGGAGCGGTGGAACGGATCAACCGGCTCGACGACGATTGCGACGGCCGCGTCGACGAGGCCGCTCTGCGCGAACCGGCCGGCGGGGATTTCGCGGACCCACGGCAGCTCACAGTGCCCGCGGACGTTCGCGGCACCGCGGGAGGTGGGGATCTCGACGAGTACCGATTCCATCTGGCTTCGCCGCGCCGGCTCTCGTTCGAGCTCTGCGCCCCGCCCGGAGAGGGAAACTTCGCCGAGCTCTTTCTCTATGACAGCTCCGGCGCGCTGAGTGAGGACCTGTACATGTACACCCGGGACGAGTGCAAATGGATGGTCTTCCCCCTGGAGGCCGGCGAATGGAACCTCCGGGTCGACGTGGACATCTTGCCCGCGGGCACCGCCTACTCGTTCGCGGTCCAGGACGCGCCCCCCTGGCCGTTGCCGCCTTGGGCGCGGACCGCGCCGCCCCGGCAGAGCGGGGACCGGTTCGTCCTCTCCGCCCCGACGAGCCTCTCTCGTCTGCCGGTCCGTCCCAACCAGGTCCGATTCTGGGTGAGCGGCGCGGGAGTGGTGGGGACGGTGCCTTATGGCCGCGCCGCCGCCTTCACCTGGGCTCCGCCGACCGGCGTGGATCCCGTGGCGCTGGGCCTGACCTACCGGGCCGAGATCCTCGCCGATGGCGTGCCCGCCTACACGATTATTCCGCCGCAGCCTTTCTCGGAGCCGTAAGAGTGTCGTAAGAGCCCGTGGCCTCGCCGCCCGGGATTGAAATCCCGGGCTACCGACAGTCGCCCCTTGCCGGGGCTCTGCAAAAGGGGTTTGTGGAGTCCCGGATGGGACGGCCGTGGGTAGCCCGGGATTTCAATCCCGGGCTTGCCGGTAAGGCCCTCCCTCTCCTTCAGGAGAGGGACCGAGGGTGAGGTCGCAGGCCGCGGACGTCCCCTACCCCTTCGCTTTCTCCTTCTCCACCGGCGCGTACAGCAGATCCAGCAACTGCTTCTCCACCGCCCGGAACTCGGTCGCCGATTTGAGGGCCACGTCGCGCACCTGGAAGGAGGGCACGTTCACCTTGTGCAGGATGCGCGCGGGCCGCGACGAGAGGACGTAGACGGTGTCGGCCAGGTAGACCGCCTCGGAGACGTCGTGGGTGACGAAGAGGATGGTGTTGTCCTCGGTGCGTGAGACGTCGAGCAGGAGGCTCTGCATCCCCCAGCGGGTCTGCGGGTCGAGGGCTCCGAAGGGCTCGTCCATGAGCACGATCTTGGGCTGGTTGATCAGCGTACGGGCGATCGCCACCCGCTGCTTCATGCCGCCGGAGAGGTCCTTGGGGTAGCGGTCGGCGAACTCC
>JBDSHF010000301.1:0-5631 GCA_039918595.1 Thermoanaerobaculia bacterium | reverse complement strand
CGGGATAGCTTGCGAGGAGAAGCGGCTCGGCCTCCTCGAACCGGCCCAGAGCCGTCAGGCAGCTCCCGAGGACGCTCTCGGTATCGGCGACCCGCCAGGGTGTCGGCGGCTGCTTGGCACGGAAGATTGAGAGGGCCTCCCGTGCTTTGGCCTCGGCCTCAGACGCCTTTCCCTCCTTCACTAGCAAAGAAGCGAAGTTCCGCAGGTAGATGGCTCGTTCCGGCTGATTGAAATCGGGCGTCTTATCCGCAATCGACAGGGCCTCGCGATAGCACCTTTCCGCATCCGTGGCCTTCCCCTCTCGTTGGAAGACGTATCCAAGGTTGTTGAGAGTGCGTGCGATCTTCGAATGGGGGCCGGAGTAAAGCTTCCGGCGCATCTCCAATGTCTTCCGGTAAAAAACCTCCGCGCCGGCCAGATCCTTTCGATCTTCCAAGAAAGAAGCGAAACTGCTGAGGCCTGTAGCCAATTCCGTGGAAGGACGGCCTTCTGCCAGCTTCAGGCGTATCGCCAAAGATTCCTTATAATTCGGCTCGGCCGCAGCATAATTGCCCTTCGTTTCATAGATTTTTCCCAAGTTGTTGAGGCTGGTCGCAATATCCTGCTCATCGATGTGAGGGAGCTCCCGCTTGATCGCAAGAGACTCTTTGTAGAGCGCCTCGGCTTGATCGAGCTCCCCCCTTTCTTCGAGGAGGGCTCCGAGATTGGTCAGACCCTTGGCATAGTCGATGTTCTGCGTGGCTCCCCGCTTCCGCTGGATCTCCACGGCCTCGCGGATTAGCGGCTCGGCCTCAGCTTCTTTTCCCATGTCGCGCAGAAGGCTGGCGAGATTGTGGAGATTTTGGGCGACGAGCAGGTCATCGTTTCCCAGAGTCTGGCGGTTCAAACGAAGCGCTCCGTCGAGCAGCTTCCTGGCCGGCGTATAAAGACCGAGGCTCCGGTAGACCCGCCCCATGGTGTCCATCAGGTCGGCGCGCAGCTCCGGCTGCGTCTCCAGACCATGATCGATCTTCTGGACGCCGCGGTCGAGCATCTCCCTGGCGGTGACGGTCTCGCCCCGGGACTGGCTCGGGTCGGGAATGGAGAAGAGATCTTGCAGGAAGGTGGAGACCGCCTGCGCTCGTTGCTGCTCGCGGACCGCGCGCTGCCAGAGCACGGTCACCGTGATGCTGAACCCCACGATCAAGAGGAGGACGGTGACCGCCGCGGCTACACCCAGCTTGTGCCGCCCCACGAACTTTCGGGCCCGATATCCCAGGGTGTCCTTGCGGGCGACGACCGGCAATCCCTGGAGGTGGCGCTCGATGTCGTTGGACAACTGGGCCACGGAAGCGTACCGGCGCTGCGGATCCTTGCGCATCGCCATCAGGACGATGTTGTCGAGATCCCCGGCCAGCCGGCGCCGCAGGAGGCGCTCCTCGCCGTCCCGCACGCGGCTGACCGACTCGGGCTTCAGCTCGACGAGGGTGCCGTCCGGCTGCCTGACCTCCGCCACCCGGCCCACCGCGCTGCTCGGGCGGAGCGGCTCCGTCTCGCAGATCGCCTGGGCCAGACTCTGCGGGTCCTGCGTGGCGCGGGGATAGGGGCGGTGGCCCGTCAGCAGGACGTAGAGAAGGACGCCCAGCGAATAGACGTCGCTCGCGGTGGTGATCGTCTCCCCCCGGACCTGCTCGGGGCTGGCGTACTCGGGCGTCATCAGGCGCAGATCGACGCGGGTGAGAGCGAACAGCGCCTGGTCGGGATCGAGGAGCTTGGCGATCCCGAAATCGAGCAGCTTCGGAACCCCGCCCTCGGTCACCAGGATATTGCCGGGCTTGAGGTCGCGGTGAACGATCAGGTTCTGGTGGGCGAAGTGGACGGCCGAGCAGACCTGCCGGAAGAGCTCGAGCCGCTCGCGGGTCGGCAGCTTCCGCCCGTCGCAATACTCGTCGATCGGCTGCCCCTCGACATACTCCATGAGGAAGTAGGGACGGCCATCCTCGGTCGTGCCGCCGTCGAACAGCTTGGCGATGTTCGGGTGGTCCAGGTGAGCGAGGATCTGGCGCTCGGAGCGGAAGCGGCGGACGATCTCCTCGGTGTCCATGCCGCGCCGGACGAGCTTGAGGGCCACCCGCTGCTCGAACTCCTCGTCCGCCCGCTCCGCCAGGTAGACCGAGCCCATGCCTCCCCGGCCGAGCTCGCGCGCCACCCGGTAGGCGCCGATGCGCTGGCCAGCCGCGAGGGGCACATCCTCCTCAGGGCGGATCCGGAAGACGGGCGTCTCGATGAAGTCGCCCAGCTCCGGCTCGGAGGCGACGAGGGATTCCACTTCGCGCCGCAGCTCGTCGTCCCCTTCACAAGCAGCATCGAGGAAGGCTGTCCGTTCGGCCTCTTCCCGATCCAGGGCGCCCTCGAGGACGACTTTGATCTGTTGCCAGCGCTCGGGTGTCACCATTCCCCCGGAGCCCGCCGGGCTCCTGTCGCATTGTCCATCTTCCTGAAACGCGAGAGACCACCCGGGAAAGGCTCTCTCACCCGGGGAGTCACCTCTGGGTCAGCTCGCGGTAGAGCCAGAGCCGCGCCGTCTTCCATTCCCGCTTGACGGTGGTCACGGAGATCTTCAGAACATCGGCGATCTCCTCGTGGCTCAGCCCCATGAAGAACCGCATCTCGACAATATGCCCCTGGCGTGGATCGACCTCGGCGAGGCGGGAGAGCGCCTCGTCGAGAGCCACGACGTCGAGGTCGCGTATCTCGGGCACCGCGATGGCCTCGTTCAGGGGGACCCGCGGAGCGCCGCTCCCCCGTTTCGCCGCCTGCCGCCCCTTGGCGTAGTCCACCAGGATGCGCCGCATCAGCAGGCCGGCCACCCCGAAGAACTGCTCCCGGTTCTGCCAGTGGGGCTTCCGCTGCCCCATCAAGCGGAGGTAGACCTCGTTGACCAGGGCCGTCGGCTGGAGGGTGTGGCCGTCGCTCTCCCGCTGGAACAGGCGGCCGGCGATCTGCCTCAGATCCTCGAACACGAGCGGGATGAGCCTCTCCAGGGCCGAGGCATCGCCCTGGCTCCACTCCTGGAGGATCTTGGTGACGTCCACTGGGGGGGTAGGCATCTGAATTGCGGAGTTTAGCAAAGGTGGGGCCGTCTGGGCAGAGCGGCTGGCCTTTTTCACCCCGCCTTCTCGCGTTCCAGTCAAGGCTGGTCCCAAAACCGGCCTCCTCGTCGAAGGGCGGCCGCGGGGCAGGGCGGATGACACCAGGCCCCGCGGGCCGCCCTCTTTTTTTGCTTGGGGGCAAGGCGCTGGCCTACGATCCGGCCAGCTTCACCGCCGGATCGCCGAGGACGACGAAATTGCGGGCGTCGTTGTGGGCCATCCAGAGCTCGGAGAACCCCTCCGGATCCACCGATTCCAGAAAGTGCTGGGACTCCCAGAGGTTGGCCAGCTCCGCCGCGAGCGCGGCATGGGCCTGGTTGAAGTACTCCATCGCCCAGCCCACGGTGTGTCCGGCCAGCAGGCGCCGCAGGGTGTTGCGAAAGACGTCCACCCCTTCCCCTCTCTCGGAACCTTCGAAGGAGGTCGTCCAGGTGCGGTCGACGTGCCCCACCACGGCCAGGGCGCCGCCGTTGCCATGGCTGAGCAGCCGCTGGGAAAGCCGCGAGACGAACGGGTGGGGAGCGATCTCCGGCGGCTTGCCCAATACCTTCTGTTCAAAGTTGTCGCGCCAGGGAGTGCCGCCGCTGTAACAGGCGAATAGAAAGGCCACCAGCCCATGGAGGTGCGCGTCCGGCGACAGGTCGTCGCCGGTGAAATAATGATCCTGGTCGACCCCGTTCTCGTCGCCCGGCCCCGGCCAGTCCTGGCAGACCAGCGCCCCCTGGCGATCGAGCTGGCGCTCGTCGTCCGGAGGGAACCGGAGGCCATGGCTGGCCGTGAAGAGCAGCGCGGGGGTGTCGGGCCCTCCGAGCAGCCGGGAGAGCTGCTGCTTGTCCGCTTGCGGCCCCAGATACGCGAGGACGTCCCAATCTTTTTTCCCAGATTCCACCAGCGTCCGAGTCAGGGGACCGACGAGCTCGTCGGCGGTCTGCCGGGTCGGAGAATCCCCCTCGTTGCGGACGCCGAAGAAGGAGACCTGCCGCGACAGCCTGGGCCCGCCCCTCCCGGTTTCGGCGTCGACCACGCTCGACGCATAGGTCTCGTAGTCCTCGACGTTGGCGAAATGGAGCCTTCCCACCGCGTAGCTGACGTCGAGCTCACTCTGGAATGGAAAGGAAATTTCCTCGGGGCTGCCGACGATCAGCAGGTAGTAGGGGACACGATCGGGATCGGCGGTCCCGCCGGGTTTCGCGCCGTTACGGCGGAGGAACTGAGAAGCGGTCTCGCCGCTTTGATACTCGTATTCCTGGAAATAGGACGGATCGTGCTCGCCCACCTGCTCCCGGCGATGCTCGAGCAGCCTGGACAAGGCTTTCTTGATCTGCCGGGAGATGCCCGGAGCATAGATCACTCCCCATCCGGTCTCGGCCAGGTTGCGGGGATCGCAATCGAAGATGGGATCACGGCTCGAATCGTCCGCCGAACAGCGGCTCACCCAGATCTCGAGCTCTTCCGTCCTGGCGCTCAGCCCGAGAGCGCTCACCTCCCTGGACGTCATGGGCGGCAGGAGGTACTTCCCCGTCCGGCCATCGATACCGTTGAAGCACAGCTTCTTTTCGGCCATTGTCGGTCTTCTCCTCGTCCTCTTCAGGAAGGCGGTTCAGGAAGGCGGACGCGGCGGCGCCGGCTTCTTCCTCGGCCTGTCCGGCGCCACCTTCGGCGGCGGCAGATCGCTGCCGGCTTTCTTGACCAGGATCACACCCCCCGAATCCTGGGCCTCGACGCCCCCCTCCCGCTTGCTCGCGAAGTCCCCCTGGAAAATGAAGCCGGCCCAATTCCGCGGGGCGCTCCACTCCGGCTCGCCGAGCATCGAGAGCTGAGCCTGCCGCAGGGCCTCGGCCGGCGGATGACCTTTCTCCAGCAGTTGGTGATAGAAGCGCTTCATCAGCTCCGCGGTGCTCCGGTCCTCCACTTTCCACAGGCTCACCACCAGTTGCGGCACACCGGCATACATGAAGCCGCGCGTGATCCCCAGCAGTCCCTCCCCCCGAACGTCCTTGCCGGCGCCGGTCTCACAGGCGCTGAGGACGACCAGGCCGGCGTCCAGTCCAAGGTTGTAGATCTGGTGGAGACGCAGGAAGCCGTCCCGCGGCGCTCCCTTGGAATCGACCATGGAGAAGACGATGCCGGACAGCTCGGGCTCGCGGCTGTCGAGGAGACTGTGGGTCGCGATGTGGATGATGTGGTAGCCGCGCAGGCTCCCGCCGGTGAGCAGCTCCGGGGTGGCGTCGAAGTCGAAGGCTTTCAGCGGCCTTCCCTGCTTGATCATCCCCAGGATCGCTTCGGCCTCCTGCCGGCTGTAGGGGAGGCGCTCGATCGGATCGATTCCGAGGTCCCCCGCCGAACGGCTCAGCTCCAGGGGCAGCGGCGACGGCGGCGAAGCCACCTTCGGCACGCCGTTCCCCTGGACCCGCGGATCGTCGGCCCGGAACACCGGATCGGCGATGATCGCGATTCTCAGCTCTTCCAGCGGTTTGCGGGTCCTCCCCTCCTCCCGCCG
>JBDSHF010000300.1:0-2613 GCA_039918595.1 Thermoanaerobaculia bacterium | reverse complement strand
ACCTCCACCACCTCGGAAGCGTCCGAAGCAAAGGCAACGCCGGTGGGGCTCACTGCTTTCACGCTTCCGTTCAGGAGCTTCAGGCCGGCCTTCAAGGGGAGGAAGCTCCTCCAGGGGGAGTAGGCGTAGGCCTTCCATTCGTCTCCGTCGCGGCCGAGGCCGGCCAGCTCGAGATCGGCGAGGCGCATCTCCGACAGGCTGCGTTGCGGTGCCAGAAGCGAGGGGGGCCCGGAGTCCGGGATCTCGCAGACGTCCACCGCTTTCGACCGGCCGCGGACCTTCGCCGCCGTGGCGGGGCCGACCCACAGGCGGTCGCCGTCCGGCTTGGAGACCAGCCCGGCCGAGGCGAGCGCCCCATCGAGTATCTGGTCCCAGGGCAGGTCTTCGACGAAGATCGAGAGCCGGACCGCCAACTCGCCCGGAGCCGAGATCTTGCGCTGCGAAACCTGCTCGAGAAAGCACAGCAACGCCGCCAGGCCGCTGTCCTGGAGGGACACGGAAATCCTTTCACCGGTATAGGGCGCGCGGGACGGCGCCGCCACCGGCCGGCTCGTCGCTCGCGACACCCGCCGGAACGGACCGGGCCCGACGGCCACCCCCACCGCGCTCATCGCGGCGAGCGTCTCCTCGATCGTCGCTCCCTCGACCTCCACGCTGACCCGCCCTTGCACGTCCGGATCGACGACGAACTCCTCGCGGGTCAGATCGTGGAGCGCGAAAAAGAGATGGACGAGCTCGACGTCGCGCATGCGCAGGGTGAGAGCGCGCGCTTCCGGGGTGGCGCCACGGGCCACCACCTTGCCGAGAGAAGGCCGCGAGGCGCAGAACGCGGCGGTGTCATCGTCGAACAGACCGTTGCGGAGCACGACCGCCCTCTCCTGGGCCGGTTCCCGCGGATCCAGCCGCGCCGTGATGGAGAATTTCTGGCATTCCGCCGCGGGCGACGTTTGCACGTTTCCCACCTGGAAGCCGGCCCTCTTCAGGGCCGGTTCGAGGGCGGCCCGTGACGAGGCGCCGGAGACCACCCCCTCCAGGACGATCTCCTGGGCGGAGCGGACCTCGGTCAGCGTCACCGCGCTGTTTCCGATCTCGCGGCCGAAGACACCCAGGGCGATGGCGAGTTGGGAGGGATTGGAACGGGCGGTCAGCTCTTCCACCTTCTGATGGGTTCCGAGCAGCCAGGAAAGATGGTCGGCGAGGAGCATTTCGGGGGTCGACCCCACCGGTGTGGGGTTTTCCTCATCCGAGTAGCAGGGCAACGCGAAACGCGCGGCAAAGCTCACCGTGCCGCCGGCCTCGGCCTTGAGGCGCAGCGTCTCGAGATCCATGAGGCGCGGGCGTTGAGCGATTCTCGAGAGGAAGACGTCGACCCTCTCGTACGGATCGCGCCCCGAGATCTCCATCCGGAGGAGCTTCATCGGCGTTGGGCGGCCGTCCTCCAGCCGCAACCTCTCGGCTCCGGCCACCGGCTTGACGTCGAAGGACTCCAACTCGCCCGCGGTCTTGGCCCACACCGCGAGCTGATGCTTCTCCTCGGCGGGATCGCAGCCCGGCACGCGGCGCCACAGGGTATCGAGCTGGAGCTCCAGCGACGCCATTTTCTGCTGGAGCTCGTCGAAGGTGGGCTCCGTCTTTGGCGGTTCGGCCGCACCGGCGACGCTCGACGCCTGGGCCAGACTGGCGGCGATCAGGAAAGCTCCGACACCGCGGCCAATAGCACCCGCGGCACCGAACAGGGCGAATTTGTCTCTGTCCACGCCTCCCCCTCTCCAAGGTAAGATAATCCTGCGGCTATTCTTCCACAGGTAGACTGGAAGGGCCCCCCTACTCCACCGCCAGCGCGATCTGGTTCGCGAACGCCTCCAGGAAGTGGAGCCGCTCGGGCGCGGCAAGGCTCTCCGGATCGGCGGGGTGGACGCCGAGCACGCCGACGACGCCGCGCGAGGTCTTGAGCGCCATCGCCTCCGGACGGTCCGCGAGGTAGCGGCCAAGGCTCTCGACCTCCAGGGGGATGTAAGTCTTCCCGTACCCTGCGCTACACTCGCCCGATGATGACCGGGAGGGTATCCTGCTCGTCCTTACAGTCCTTTGCGTCCCTGCTTTCCCGCGGGAGCGGAGCATGATCACCCACTCAATCCCTACTCCTCCGCCGGAAGACCCGAACCCTGATCTCGGGTTTGGCGCCGTCGTCGCCCGCGAGAGCCGCAAGCGGCTGCTCAACCGGGACGGCAGCTTCAACGTGGTGCGCGAGGGGCTCAGCTTCTTCCGCTCGCTGAGCCCCTATCACTACCTCCTCACCACCTCCTGGCCGCGCTTCCTGGGGATGGTCGTCCTTTTCTTCCTGTTGACCAACGCCTTCTTCGGCGCCGCCTACTTCGCCTGTGGCCCTGAACAGATCGCGGGCTCCAGCGCCGTCAGCCTGCCCACCCAATACCTGGAGGACTTCTTCTTCAGCGTCCAGACCTTCGCCACCATCGGTTATGGCACGATGCACCCGGTGGGGCTCGCGGCCAACCTGGTGGTCACCCTGGAGTCGCTGGTGGGCCTGCTCGGCTTCGCCCTGGCGACCGGCATCCTGTTCGCCCGCTTCTCGAAGCCGACCGCGCGCATTCT
>JBDSHF010000299.1:0-4005 GCA_039918595.1 Thermoanaerobaculia bacterium | reverse complement strand
TTGCTTGACGCGGGCAAGCCCCTTCTCCTGGGCGTCGATGTCGACGCCAGCGGCGGCGTAGGCGCTCTTGGGTTGGATAGGTGTCATGGCAAGGGGCTCCGAATTCCGGGGGAACTATATCCCGGCCGGGAGGATCGGAATGCTATCCTAGTGGCATGCGAACTCTCCGTCTCACCGTCACCGATTCCGAGTACGAGGCCATCCAAAGAGCGGCCGAGGCGGCCCATCGCCCCATGGGCCAACTGCTCCGCGAAGCGATCGCCCTCGTCCAGGGCGAGAAGATAGAGAGGAAAGCTTCCTTGCGCGATCTTTCTATCCTTTCAGGCCATCGCCCTCTCGGGGATCTTCCATCGCGCGCCGATCTCTACGAAGAGATGTTCTGTCGGACGCCCTCTCCGTAGCTCGCGGCTATCTCAATCGGACGAACATCGAGTGCCTCAGCCTCGACGAGCGCACGATCGTCAGCGCCTTCAATCTGTTGGAGCGTCATCAACTCGGCAGAAAACGGATTGCTGACACTCTGTTTGCCGCCTCCCTGCTCGATCAAGATATTCGTGAGTTGATCATCTGCAATTTAGACGACTTCCGGATTTTCGGAGAGCTGACGCTCATCGACCCGCAAGCCGGAGCCGAGCGCTAACGCGGCAGGCGGCTCCCCTCAGGGGGTGTCTCGAAAGTCGGTCCCGAAGTCCCTCAGCCCCCTCCACAGGCCGCGGGGATGGCGGCATTTTCTGCCGCAGGCTCGCAAAGCGGGCTCAGATGTACCTTGGTATTTTAGGAAGTCTCTAGCAAGCGTCCGTGGCGGGCCAGCGGGTTCGTTCGCACCACGCCCAAGCCTGGGATGTGCGCCGGCATTTCGTTCCGACGGAGCGGTGGCCGCTTGCCGTTCCGCCGTTCGCACGCCGTCCGTGTCAGGTCGCCGATGTGAAAAGTTAAAAGGTTCCAACCCAGGAGAATTCATGACCCGTTCCATGATCAGAAAACTCGCGGTCGCGGCCGCGGCTACGACCCTCGTCGTCGGCATCGGCTACGCGCTCACCCAGCAGACTCTGCCGGCGGACGCGGGGGGCACCTGCGCCACCTCGCTCACCACCACGGAGTTCAACTCGTGGTTCGACGCCGGGGTCGTGTCGCTGAACGGAGCGGTGAAGCCCGCCAACAGCGTGCTCTTCCCCGACATCCCCAACTGCACCTTCTACAAGTGGTCCGAGCAGATGTTCCTCTGGCTGACGTCCCCCGCTCCGCCCCGGTACGGCGGCGGCGGCGGGCTGATCATGAACTCGTCGGCGTTCTACGACGTGACGCCCCCCGACTTCCCGGGTGGTCCCAGGCATTTTGTGCCCCATTCGTCCGGTTTTGTCCGCGCCTTCGCGCTCCGCTCGTCCCAGAAGGGCTTGCTCGATCTGCCCGTCGTCATGGAGAAGGGCGGGTTGCGGATCCTCGAGATCCTTCCCACCGTCATGTCCCGGAACCGCAGGCAGATGGTGGCGGATCAGAACGGAAATCAACTGGAAGTCGGCAGCGCGCGCCTGGCGACCGACGGCAAACCGATCCTGTTCGATCTCAGCGGCCAGGTGATCCAGGGGCCGCGGGCCATTCTGCAGCCGGAGTTCGCGGCCAAGATCGAGATTCTGGGTGCCTTCGACAAAAGCGAGCTGATCCAGCGGATCACCCTCGACAATCAGTCGGTCGTGTCGCTCAACCTGTTCGGGAGCTTCCCGGAGACCGAGCAGGCCCAGGCGGACGGCAGCGTCCTGATGGCACAGAACGGTTCGCTGGTCTACTACGCCCTCACCGTGAACAACGTCTACGCCCTGTACCGCACGATGCAGGGTGCCTCCGTCCCGGCCGGCACGAGGTTCCCCGTGACCCAGGCCGATCTGACCGCGATCACGAACTTTGCCGCCGCGAACGGCCAGCCGACGGTGATCGATTCGGAGGCGCTGGCCATCGAGCTCAAGTCGGCGTGGATCGAGTCGTCGAGCCTGGCGGACGCGAGCACGTTCATCCAGATGAAGGCGATCGTGCCGACCTACGACACGAGCAACCCCAACGATTGGGTGCAGACCGGCACGCATACCACGATGCTGGCGATGGTCGGGATGCACGTCGTCGGCAGCACCGGATCGACGAACCCCGCGAACAACGTCAACCATGGTCATCCGGAGATGCTGTGGGCCACGTTCGAGCACCTGAGCAACGGTCCCGCGGCGACCTACACCTACACCAAGACGCCGAGCGGCACCGGAACGGTCACGCAGAACACCGTGGGGGACTGGCTGTTCTCCTCGAACGGGTCCGCCGGTCCGTTCAACCTGCCGCATATGCAGCTAGGCGCTCCCGGCCATGTCGTGTCGATTCTCCCCTTCACCGTCAGCCCCAGCGACACCCGGAGAGAGAAGCCCTGGGGCCTGGACGGCACCGCGTCGAGCGGGAACGCCCAGGTCATCAGCATCAACAACACGGTGCGGTCGCTCCTCAACGCCGCTGACGTGAGGAGAAACTACTTCCACGAAGGCACCACCTGGACGATCCTCGGCGGCAACACCACTCCCACCAGCAACCAGGTGGGAACCAACAAGCTGTCCAACACGACCATGGAGACCTACACCCAGGGCGGCAACTGCTTCGGTTGCCACGGCTCCAACACCACCACCGTGAGCCACATCTTCGCGGACACGGAACCGCTGTTCTAGCCTGACCTTTTCCGGAGCTCGGACGCCCACGCGACCTCGTGTGGGCGTCCTACGTGGGGCGCGCGGACGCGCCGCCTACGACTTACCCCAGCCGGGCAGGGCGGCCGCCTGCCGGATCCACACCGCCATCTGAGCCTCGTCGAGATCGTCCTCGTGGATGTCGATCCAGCGCGCGTCCTTGGCCTTGCCTCCGGGTGGAACGGGCCGCAGCGACGTGCCTTGGAAGAAGGTCACCTTGACGTAATTCGTGAAGGTATGGAAGCCGAGGAACCACCCTTGGCCCTCGAGGCCATAGAAGGGCGAGTTCCATTTGACCGCCTTGCGCACGCCGGGGACCGTGCGCACGATGAGCGTGTCGAGGCGGCGCCCGACGTCCCTTTTCCAGCCCGGCATGGCCGCAATGTAGGCCTGCACGGGGGCGTCGCCGCCGGCCTTCGCAATCCTTGGGTTGCCACCTGCGAGGAGGACCGGCTTCGCGGTTCCCAAGGTACTCCTGCTTACAGCAGATCGCCCGCCTTTGCCCGCCGCCCCCTTGGTCGCGCGTATTTCGGCCATCGTTCTCTCCGTGTGTGTGCGCTGACTAAATTTCCCCCGTCTTACCCATTACCAGAACCGCCACCATGGTTTAGTCGCGCGCCCGGAATCGGGACCCGCCGATGCACCTGCTGTGAGCCAGGTATCCCATAGCACCGCCGCCTGATGATGATTTTCTACTCCTCTGCGGAATGTCCTTAGCGTTTCGGAGAGAGTGTCCTGAGTGTCCGGGATCGAAGCTCCCAGGAAGAAGGGTTCACCGAGAAGCTTGAACGTGCCGGAGTGAAATGGTTGGTATGGTTGGGCGCACATTGCCGGTGCGGCCATACCCTGTCCCCAGACCTCGAAGACAATTGCATCGACTTTCCCTTGTTCGCGAGTCACACGGGTGTCATAGGCGAGGGTCCACGCCTCAAGTTTGCTTTGCTGGTCTTCGAGCTGCTGCCGAGCAAAGGCGATGAAGTCTCCAGAGAGTTCCTCTGGCACAAATCTGATGAATTCGGCCTTCCCCTCACGGAGAATCCCCGCCAGCGGGACGAGGATCTCGCCTTCCGGAGCCTCCGAAATACTCCAAGCGGCGTGCGCCAGCACCTCCCCCGCTAACAGGCCAGCTGATCTGGGAACGAGCATGCTAAGGTTTCCTTCGCATAACCATTAAGCGTCTATCTGAAGTCCTCCCCACACCGAGCCCCCGAAGTCCTCCATCGGTCCGGGAGGATTTCAGATAGACGCAGGTTGAACGAAGCCGCGGGGGAGTCCGGGGCGGTCCTATGGA
>JBDSHF010000298.1:0-36681 GCA_039918595.1 Thermoanaerobaculia bacterium | reverse complement strand
CCGCACCGGCCGAGGCGAACGTCCTCACCACCACCTACGACAGGATCTTCGACTGGGCCCGGCGGCTGGGGGTCCGGCCGTTGCTGCTCGGGCTCGGCTGCTGTGCCTTGGAGATGATGCCGGCGCTCGACCCGCGGCACGATCTGGCGCGCTTCGGGGGGGAGGCCTTCCGCGCCGCGCCGGGACGCAGCGATCTGCTGATCGTCGCCGGCACGGTCAGCGAGAAGATGGCGCCCCTGATCCGCCGCCTGTGGGATGAGATGCCCGATCCCAAGTGGGCGATCGCCCTGGGCTCCTGTGCCGCCTGCGGGGGGCCGTACCGCACCTACGCGGTCACACAAGGGGTGGACCGCGTGATCCCGATCGACGTCTACGTGCCCGGGTGCCCGCCCGGTCCCGAGGCGCTCCTCGCCGGCCTCCTGGAGTTGGAGAAGAAGATCGGCCCTCCTGGGGTCGGCGCGTGAGCGGGCCGGAGCCCCAGGCCCTGGAGGGGGCCGCGGAGGATCCTCTCGCCGTGGCGCTCCGCGAGGAGCTCGGCGAGGCGATCGAGTCCGCGCGGATCCTCGGCGGGGACCTGACGCTCCAGGTCCGGCGCGAGGCGATCGCCGAGGTCTGCGCCGCGCTCAAGGGCAAGCACGGCTTTACCTATCTCGTCGACCTCTGCGGCGTCGATTTTCTGGGCCGGGAGCCGCGCTTCGAAGTGGTCTACCACCTGTGCAGCCCGGCGGCGAACCGCCGGGTACGCCTCAAGGTCGCGGCCGGCGAAGGCGAGGCGGCGGCAGTCCCTTCCGTCACCGGCGTCTGGCGCGCCGCCAACTGGCCCGAGCGCGAGGTGTGGGACCTCTACGGCGTCCGCTTCGCCGGTCATCCGGACCTTACCCGCATCCTCTTGTGGGAGGGGTTCAACGGCCATCCACTGCGCAAGGACTTCCCCATCGAGGGGATCGACACGGGAGCCGCCGCGGGAGAGGACAGGAAGGCGTGAGCGATCCCCTCCTGCAGCGTGGCGAGGAGATCGAGCTCGGCTTCGGGCCGCGCCACCCGGCGATCCGCGGCGTGCTGCGCCTGAACCTCAGGGTGGACGGCGACCGGATCGTGGACTGCCGCCCGGTGATCGGCCACGTCCACCGCGGCATCGAGAAGCTCCTCGAGCGCCAGCCCTACGCCGACAACCTCCCGCATACGGACCGTCTGGACTTCGCTTCGGCGGCGGCGGCCAATCTCGCCTATGCGGGAGCGGTGGAGAAGCTCCTGGGGATCGTGGTGCCGCCGCGGGCGCGCTATCTGCGCACGATCCTGGCCGAGTTGCAGCGGATCGCCTCGCACCTGCTCTGGCTCGGCACCCATGCCGCGGATCTCGGCGCCATGCCCCCCTTTTTTGCCGCCCTCGGCGAGCGCGACGGGGTGCTCGAGCTGTGCGAGCGGTATCTGGAGGATTATTTTGAATCAGACGTCGAGGCAGACGTCGAGCCAGGGGCTGGGCAGGATGCCGGGGCGCGCCTGCGGCTCGACGGTATCCGTCCCGGCGGGCTCTCCCACGATCCGCCGGCCGGCTGGGTGGAGAGGTGCCGGGAGTTCGTGGAGTCGTTCCCCGCGAGGCTCGACGGCTGCGCGGGGCCGCTCACCGAGAACCGCCTCTGGAAGAAGCGAACGGTGGGGCTCGGCGTGCTGTCGCCGGAGGCGGCCGTGGACCTCGGTGTGACCGGGCCCGCGCTGCGCGCCAGCGGCATCGCCTGGGACCTGCGCAAGGCCCTCCCCTATGAGGCCTACGGCGAGGTGGACTTCGACGTGCCGGTGGGCCGCAACGGCGACACCTACGACCGCTACCTGGTACGGGTGGAGGAGATGCGGCAGGCGAACCGGATCGTCGCCCAGTGCCTGGACGGGCTGCCGGATGGGCCGGTCCTCGCCGAGCTGTCGGCACTCGATGCCGAGGCCCAGACCGAGATCTATCACGGCATCGAGGGGCCGCGTGGAGAGATCGGTTTTTATCTGGTCGGGGACGGCACGGCCAACCCCTGCCGCTGCCATCTCCGGGCGCCGTCGTTCGCCCATCTCCAGGCGCTGTCCGAGCTTTGCCGCGGGGAGCTCGTCGGCGATCTGGTGGCGCTGATCGGCACGCTGGACATCGCGCTGGAAGAGGCGGATCGGTAGAGTGGGAAGAAGGCGGGAACAAACGCTCTACTTTTCTGGTTGAAGCTCGAATACAGTGACGAGCCAGGCCGCATTTTGGCACCCCGTGTGCCGAATCGGCGACCTCTCTTGAATTCAGGGCCAGGACGGTGCCTCCGGCGAGTCTCCGGGAGAGGACAGCGACCGGTCGGCGCCTCCCTCCGAAGTGTCATCCTGGAGGGACACCCTGTTCAGATTCTCAACAGATCCAGAGGCCGGAATGGGCCTTTTTCTCACCTCAAACCGTTGGCACCGTCTGTGCGTATGCATAGGTACGGGGAGAGGTTCCCGTTGAAGGGGGTAAGCATGGCAAAGACTAGCGTGGACCACCAGAAAGGGTGGAACTTCGAAGCGGCAGCGATGCCGTTCGTCGACGCTCTCTACAATACGGCCTATCGGATGACCCGCAATGCCGAGGACGCCCAGGACCTCGTGCAGGAGACCTATCTGAAGGCCTATCGCTACTATGACAAGTTCGAGGAAGGGACCAACTTCAAGGCGTGGTTGTTCAAGATTATGAAGAATACCTTCATCAACAACTACCGCAAGAAGCAGCAGTCCCCGACCCTTAGCGACTTCGCCGAGATCGAGGAGTCGTTCGAAAATCAGGTCAGCGAGGACTCTTCTCGCCAGCAGCTCAAGAACCCCGAGGAGGAGCTGCTCGAAAACGTGCTCGACGAGGACGTGCAGCAAGCGCTCGACAAGCTGCCGCCGGACTACCGGATGGTGGTGCTGCTGGCCGACCTCGAAGGGTTCTCCTACAAGGAGATCGCCGAGATCCTGGACGTCCCGGTCGGTACCGTGATGAGCCGTCTGTATCGCGGCCGCCGGCTGCTCGAGGCCGCCATGCTCGAGTTCGCCCGCGACCACGGTTATCTGCGGGAAGGCGAGCCGGTCAAGATGCGCAGCCGCACCGCGAGTCCCAAGTGACCAGGGAGCCTTCAGGAGCGCGCGCACCGTTCCGGTGAAATATCCAACCCCACACCCCAGTTGAACAGTGCGGGGTGAACACCTGGAGCCGTCACACAAGACTGTTCTAGAGTATGGGTTCCGGAGGAAGGACGATGGATTGCAAAGAGGTCAGCCTGGTGTTGTTCCTGTTTTTTGACAACGAGATGGAAGAGGAGACGCTGACCCCCTTCAAAGACCACGTCGGAGGGTGTGGCGACTGCGCGAAGCAGGTCAACTACACCCGAAAGCTACTGTTGATCGTCCGCGAGAGGACGGTCCGCTGTCCGGCTCCTGAAAGCCTCCGGCATCGCATCCTCACCCACCTGCCGCATCGCAGCGCTCCCGGCCCTCACTGAGACTCCCATGAAAATGACCTCTTTCGCGTCACGACGCCGGGCGATGGCTGTCCTCATCGCCTCCCTGGCGTTGCTGGCCCTGTCGCCGGCCGCCTCCCGGGCCGAGGACGTCAGTCTTTCCTGTCTGGACGGCGGGCGCTTGGGCGATGCGGATCTGGCGCGGGGCACCACTATCGCCGTGGTCTGGGCCTCCTGGTCGCCCCACTCGCGCGACATCGTCGCGCGCGTCAGCTCGCTGGCGAGCCGCTGGGGCGGGCGCGCCCGCGTCGTGACCGTCGACTATCAGGAAGACCGGCCCGCGGTCGAGCGCTTCCTGGCCGGCAGGAGCCTCGGCGCTCCGGTTTGCATGGACGCCGACGGGGCCTTCTCGCGGAAGTACAACGTCGCTAAGCTCCCGGGCCTGGTGGTCTTCAAGGATGGCTCTGTCGTCCATCGGGGCAAGCTCCCCGACGACGCCGACCAGGTCCTCGCCGACCTCCTCCACTGAGCGGCTCCGTACCGCCGTACTTTCTCCTTTTTTTACGAAAACGGGGTTGCGCACAGCGAGGAATCCTGTGTAGTATCCGACCCGCGCAGGATTACAACCGCAGCGTTTTTCCAAACACCCCCTCCAGGGAGGTCTGCACGGATGCAGTCGAAGAGGGTATATCCAGGCATGACCGCCCTCCGCTGTCTTCTGCCGCTCGGGCTGATAGCTCTCGGCGCGGGACTCAGCTTCAGTACGCGCAATCTCGAGGCGTACAACCGGTCCGCCTACCCTCTCCCTCCGACCTCCCGTTTCAGCACGCGGGTCACGCTTCCGGACGAGACCACTCCCTGGATCCATCACGCCCGCGTGCCGGTCGAGTCGCGGCTCCTGCGCGGCGAGACCGCCGTGGATGTCTTCGAGAAGCTCGGCCTGCAGGGGATCCAACTCCGCGAGGCGACCGACGCCCTGGCCGGCAAGGTGAACCTGCGGAGCCTCAAGGCCGGCAACCACTACTCCGCTTTCTTCAATCCGGACGCCTCCCTCGCTTCCTTCGAAATGACCCTCGACGGCAGCGGCCGGGTCGAGATGACCCGCGAGGGGGATGGCTGGCAGAGCGACTGGCAGCCGTTCCAGCGCCGTATAGAGGTCCGCTCCCTCCAGGGCACGCTCGCGGGCTCGCTGGAGGAGTCGATCCGCGAGGCCGGCGGGCCGCCGTCGCTCGCCTACCGCTTAGCCGATGTCTTCCAGTGGGACCTCGACTTCACCAAGGATCTGCAGAAAGGGGACCGTTTCGAGGTCCTCTACCAGGAGGTCCAGCTCGACGGCAAGTTCCACGACGTGGGGACGATCCTGGCCGCGATCTACGATAACCGCGGGCGCCTCCACGAGGCCTATCGGTACGGCGACGCCAGCGTCTACTACGACGGTGACGGCTCGCCGATGCGGAAGATGTTCCTCCGCTCGCCGCTGCGTTACTCCCGCATCACCTCGTCGTTCAGCCTGCATCGCTTCCACCCCGTGCTCAAGGAGTTCCGGCCGCACTACGGCGTGGACTACGGCGCCCCGGTGGGGACGCCGGTCCAGGTGACGGCCAACGGCATGGTGCTCTCCGCCGGCTGGGACAAGGGGGGCGGCAACGTCGTCAAGGTCCAGCACCCCGGGGGCTACGTGACCGCCTATCTCCACCTCTCCCGCTTCGCGCCGGGTGTCCGCCCGGGCGCGCGGGTCCGGCAGGGGGACATCATCGCCTTCACCGGGGCCACCGGTCTCGCGAGCGGCCCTCACCTGGACTACCGGGTGAAGTGCCGCGATCAGTGGATCGATCCGCTGACGCTCAAAGGTGTCCGCGACGAGCCCATCCCCGGCTCCCGGATGGCCTCCTTCCGCACTTGGCGGGACAATCTGCGGACCGGCCTGCGCGACGGCGTCCTGCCGCGCGGGATCCAGGTTCCGGGGCTCGATCCGGGAACCCAGCTCGCCCTCGGCGACGCCGGCTCCATTTCCACGCCGTCGCGGGGCGCGCTCGCCCGCTGATCCGCCGTACCGGCCGTATCGGATGCTAGTCACCATCACAGCGTGGTGCCGGGTCGACTTGGCCGGCGGCACCCTCGATATCTGGCCTCTCGGCCTCTTCCACCCCCAGGCCCGCACGATTAACGTGGCAATCGACCTCGCCGTAACCGTCGGGCTCCGCCCGCTGGCGGCAGGGTATCGGGTTCGCCAGGGGGGGAGCGTGGTGGAGGCCGGCTCGGCCGGAGAGCTCGCCCGCCATCCGGAGGCGGCCCTGATCGGGGTCGCCGCCGAGGCCCTGGAGCTCCCTCCCTTCGAAGCGCTGCTGGCGAGCGGCTCCCCCCGGGGGGGCGGCCTCGGCGCGAGCTCCGCGATGACCGTGGCCTTCCTGGCGGCGGCGGAAGAGGCGTTCGACCGCCCGCGCTCGCAACCGCGCGAGCTGGCGGCGGTGGCGCGGGACCTCGAGGCGCGGCTGATGGGGCTCCCCACCGGGCTGCAGGACCACTACCCGGCGCTTCTCGGCGGCGCGCTCGAGATCCGGCCGGTGCCGGGAGGCGAGCGGGTCCGGCGGCTGGAGGTCGATCTCGAGGCCCTGGGGGCCAGCCTGGTGGTGGTCTACTCGGGGCAGAGCCACTTCTCGGCCGGCAACAACTGGCAGGTCGTACGCCGTCGCCTGGAGGCGGAGCCCGAGATCACCAGCCTGTTCGAGGGGATCGCAGCCACCGCGGCCGAGCTGGTGCCGGCCCTCGAAGCGGGAAACCTGCCGCGGGTGGGGGAGCTGATGAGCCGGGAGTGGAGCGACCGCCGCCGCCTGGCGGCGGGGATCTCGACGCCCGTCCTGGAGGAGCTGCTGCAAGCCGCCGCTGCGGCCGGAGCCTGGGGCGGCAAGGCCTGCGGCGCGGGCGGCGGGGGTTGCCTCGCCATCCTCGGTCCGCCGGAGCGCCGGAGCGCGATCGAGGCGGCGCTGGAAAGCGTTGGCGGGAAGATCCTCGAGGCGCGCCCGACCGGGCAGGCCCTGCAAATCTCGCGAGACCAATAAAAAGGGCGCCCACAGGGCGCCCTTTCAGCAGGATCGATCGGCGCGCGGGTCAGCGGTTGCGGACCCGCTGACCGAGGATGTCGTAGGCCTTGTCGATGTCGAGCGACGGGGTGAAGCGGAGCTCCCGCGGCTCAGTCCAGGAGGAGTCGGTGCTGAGGCGGTAGAGCACCTTGTCGACCTGCGCCCAGGAGACCAGGACGTCATCCCCGGCTTCCGACACGAACAGCGCCACGCTGCCTGGACCGACCCGGGGCACCGGCCGGCTGGAGGCCACGCGGACCTGGATCAGATAGGCCGCGGCCTCCATCGGCTTGGGGGTTGGCGCCACCGCCCGCGAGACGTCGACCGGGTCGTCGACCTGCACGATCTGGGTGTTCGCCTGCTCTTTCGGGTTGCGGAGGCCGCGCCCGGAGAGCTTCGCGCCGATCTCGATAATGTGGGAACGGGCTTTCTCGGCGAGATGGACGAGATCGCTCGCGTCATTGGCCAGAATCGTGGCGCGGACCTGGTCGGCGAGGGTCGACGCCAGCTCCGGATGGAAGGCGACGCCGATCTCGATGATGTGGGAGCGAGCCTTCTCGGCAAGCCCCGGCAGGTCCGTCGGATAGAGGTTGCGCCCGATCTCGATGATGTGGGAGCGGGCTTTCTCCGAGAGCCGGCTCAGCTCCTCCGGCAGGACGTCGATCTCCACGGTCGCCAGCCGCCCCTTCGCCAGCGAGGCGAAAGCCACCACGACGGTCCGCTGGTCCTGCCCGGCCTGGATCGTTGGGGAGCGCAGCAGCGCCGGCTGGACGTCACCGGCGGCGCCGTCGGGCAGGAAGTCGCTGAGGCTGTAGATCGGATTGGTTCCGGTGTAGATGCCGTCGACGAAGACGACCGGCGTATAGAAGGTCTCGAGCGCGCCTGGGGCGGCGCCCTCTTCCTGCCAGATGAGGTGGAGGGTGTTGCGGTGCTTGACGACCCGGCTGTCGTCATCGCCGGCGTCCTCGAAGCTCTCGCGGGTGATCGCGAACTGGGGCGAGGTCTTCGGCGCGAAGGGGTTGCCGACCACCGAGATCGGCGTCGACCAGGTGGTGCCGTCGAAGCCGGCGAGCCTCAGGACGGGGTGGATACCCTCCTGGCTCTCCCAGACCACGTAGACGGTCCTGGAATCGTCCTCATAGAGCAGCGAGGCCGAGCTCTCCGCCGAGGAGTCCAGGGTGTCGGGGATCAGCACCCGCTGCAGGGCGGCGCCAGGCCGCGCGACATCGATCGC
The DNA here is from genome assembly GCA_039918595.1 of Thermoanaerobaculia bacterium. Taxonomy (GTDB): domain Bacteria; phylum Acidobacteriota; class Thermoanaerobaculia; order Multivoradales; family UBA5704; genus DATARR01. Next base: position 28,930 of record JBDSHF010000298.1, on the reverse strand, counting down.
CAGGACCGGCGTGCCGGGAGCGGTCCCCTGGCCGCCGGGAAAGAGGTCGCCGTACTTGCCGGCCTTCACCTGATAGACCTCGCCGCTCGCGCCGAGGGCGGAGTCGTGGCTCGTGGCGAGGCCCGGAGCCGGGGCGGCGAGCCCCAGTCCGATCATCCCGAGAACGAGGAACCAGTGGTTCTTGCTCATGGTCGCGACCTCAAGCGTGCAGATTAACCAGCTTGCGGATATCCACCGCGAGCAGGAATTCGGGTAAGTAGCCGGCGTCGGGGAAGAAGTCCCGGTGGAGCCGGCCGAAGTAGCCGCGGGCTGCCTCGACGTCGTCGCTCAGGTGGGCGACCTCGCCGAGCAGATAGAGCGCGTTCTTGATCGAGGCCTGATCCTCCATCGCCTCCGCCAGCGCGAGCGCGGCGGTGCCGTGACGGTGGGACAGGCGAAGGCGGCTGGTCTCCAGATGGGCGAAGCAGAGGTCGAGACGCACCGAGATCTCGTAGCGCTGGGCGCCGCACCGCTTGAGGATGCGCAGGCTCTCGTAGAGCAGGCGGTACCCCTCGCGGTGGCGCCCCTGCAGGACGCGGCAGTAGCCGAGGTTGTCGAGGATCTGGCCACGCGCGGCGGTCGGCTCCTGCGGCGCGTACTCGAGGGCCTTTTCGTACTCGCGGCAGGCTTCGACGATGAAGCTCTCGGCGAGCAGCGTGTTGCCGATCAGGTTGTGGCTCGAGGCGAGCCAGTCGCGCCGCCCCAGCACCCCGGCGCGTTCGAGCGCGATGCGGGCGTAGAACAGCGACTTCTTGTAGTTCTTGGTGAGCTCGTAGTGGCGCGAGATGTTGTACGCCGCGAGCTGGCAGATGAACGGGTCGACGTTGCGGACCAGGATCTCGCGCAGGTGGGGGACCTCGCCGTCGCCGCGCCCCATCTCGATGACGACGGCCGCGCGGTTGCAGATCCCGAGATCGACCTGCGGCTGCTCCCCCTGCTCGCGAGCCCAGGTGAGGGCCTGATCGAAAAGGTCCCGCGCCTCCTCCAACTGGCCGGCGCGGACGGCCTTCTCGCCACGGCTCTTCAGTTCCTCGAACGTCACGGCACCATTCATTCGTCAGCCTCCCATGCGAGCATCGTGTCGGGGCCGGCTTCGTGGCGGCCCTCCTTGCTGCGTTTGAAAGCGATGAACTCCTCGACCTCGCGCTGCACGTCCTCGGAAAGGGCGTTGAAGCTCTGGACGAGCTGGACGTCGCGCGGCGTGATGGATTCCTTGGCGACCCCCTCGAAGAACTCGCCGATGCTGACCTTGAATTCGGCGAGGATGCGGAAGAGGGTGTCCAGGCTGACCCGGTACTCCCCCTTCTCCATGCGGGAGAGGTCGGACTGCTGAATGCCGAGTCTCGACGAGAGCTCGACCTGGGTCAGCTTGTGCTCCTTGCGGAGCTCGCGGATCTTGCGCCCTACCAACTGGACTTGACGGATCTTCTCAGCGGCCATGATGACATGTCTGGAAGTGCTGTCTATGTCAGAATGGCATAGCAGGATAGTCTGAGAAGGATAGTATCCCCGCCCTGGGGGGCTGTCAATGGAGCGCCCTCCGTGAATAGAGGAATGGGGCATAATCCCCGCCCGGTCCCGCTCTGGGAGACAGATACGCTTTGCGACACCATCTCTTCCTTCTCAAAGAGCTCGTCAAACGGGACTTCCAGGGGCGCTACGCCGGCTCGGCGCTGGGCTTGGTCTGGTCGTTCCTGCAGCCGCTCTGGATGCTGCTGCTGTTCACTTTTGTCTTCTCGACGGTGATGAAGATCTCGCTGGCGGGGGAGCGCACCGGCCACTTCGCGATCTTCCTCTTCTCCGGCCTGCTCCCCTGGCTGGCGCTGCAGGAGGGGGTGATGCGGTCGTCGACGGCGATCACCGACAACTCGAGCCTGGTCAAGAAGTTGCGCTTCCCGGCCGAGATCCTGGTGCTGGCGGTGGTGCTCGCGGCCCTGCTGCACGAGGCGATCGCGGCCGCCATTTTCCTCGGCGTGCTGGCCTTCCTGGGAGAGCTCAGGCTGGGGGGACTGCCGCTGCTGCTGCTGGCGCTGCCGCTGCAGGTCGCGCTCACCCTCGGGCTGGGGCTCCTGCTCAGCGCGGTAAACGTGTTTTTCCGCGACATCGCGCAGGTGCTCGGCATGGTGTTCACCGGCTGGTTCTATCTGACCCCGATCGTCTATCCGGCGGCGCAGGTGCCGGCGCGCTTCCGCGGCTGGATCGAGCTCAACCCGCTGGCCGCGCTGGTCGAGCTCTACCGCCAAGCCTTTCTTGGCGGCCGGGTGGCCCTGGTGCCCGGGACCGCCGCCCTGGCGCTGATGGCGGCTGTGTTATTATCCGCCGGCTTCTTGCTCTTCAGACGCCTCAAGGCCGCTTTCGTGGACGAAATCTGAGGATTGGTGCGGTTCTTGCTGAGCGCGGTCTCCGACATCCTGAAAGGAGCTTTCCAAATATGCAGTCGACCTCAAGGTTCGCGCCGCGCCTGATCCCGGCGCTGCTTCTCATTGCCGCGGCGCTGTCCTGGGCCCCGCCCGGGCTGGCCACGGCCGCCGCCTCTCCGAAGAAACCCTCCGCCAAGACGCCGAAGGCCGCCACTCCGGCGCCCGCCGCGACAGCGGCGCCGGCCGCGGATGCCAAGACGGCGCCAGGTGCCGCCGTCGCGGACGGCCCGCAGCCGCCCAACGGCAAGTGGCTGACCGATAAGGAGGGGCGGCAATACTTCGTCGACAAGCTCCAGAAGGAGGGGATGCGCTACCTGCGCGTCAACGACAAGGTGCTGCGCACCGCCTGGGGGATCAACGTCGACCTCGTGAAGGAAGACGACAAGTTCTTCTACTACAAGGTCTATCGCCAGACGGGCGGGGCCGGCCCGGCGGCCGGGCCGCAGGCGGGCGTCAAGCCGGAGGAGGTCGAGAAGATCGCCGCGACCTATCGCGTGGACACCCTCGAGAGCCAGCTCCTGAAGTTCGTCCCGTTCAGCACCGGTCTGCCCGACCGGGGGCAGTGGCGCAACGGCTTCGACATCGCGGACATGAACGGCGACGGGCACCCCGACATCGTGCACTCGGCGGCTCGCAAGGAGCCCGGTCCGCCGGTCATCTTCCTCAGCGACGGCAAGGGGAACTGGCGGCGCTGGAGCGAGGCCCGGTTTCCCCGCCTGCCCTACGACTACGGCGACGCCGCGGTGGGGGACTTCAACGGCGACGGCCACCCGGACATCGCGCTCGGCGCCCACCTGCGCGGGCTGATGGCGTTGCTGGGCGACGGCAAGGGGGGGTTCACCGAAGCGGGCAAGGGGCTCGACTTCGTGCTCCCCGGCCAGGGCCGGCAGCCCGGCTACTCGTCGCGGACGATCACGCTCGCCGACTGGAATCATGATGGCCGCCCCGACATCCTGGCGGTGGGCGAGGGGCCGCGTCTCAACGTGATGGGTCGCGACCAGGCCCGGCCGACCACGAACACGGAGTCCTATGGCGTGGTCGTCTACCTCAACCAGGGCAACGGCACCTGGCTGCGCAAGGACCAGGGGACCTCGAACCGCGAGATCTTCTCCGACTCGATCGCGACCGGCGACTTCAACGGCGACCACCGCCTCGACTTCGCGACGGGCTCGAGCATCCAGGGGCGCAAGGGCCTGGTCAACTATGGCCGCGAGGACGGCGGCTGGAACGCCATCGACGTCGACGTGCACCCCCGCGCCTACGTGCGCTCGGTCGACGCCGCCGACCTCGACGGCGACGGCCTGGACGATCTGCTCGTCGGCTACATGAGCTACGAGGGGGAGGCCTGGAGGAACGGCATCGACATCCTCTACGCGCGCAAGGACGGCACCTGGAGGCGCCGGGTGCTCGCCGCGGCCGAGCAGCGGGTCGAGGTCAGCGCGCTGGCCCACGGCGACCTGGACGGCGACGGCAAGCTCGACCTGGTGGCGCTGACCGGGAACGGCGGCACCTGGGTCTTCCACGGCGACGGCAAGGGATTCTTCACCCGTGAGACGGCGACCGGCATCCCGCCGTTCGTGGGCGGCTGCACGGGCTATTACATCCGGCTCGCCGACCTCGACGGCGACGGCAAGGACGAGATCGTGGCCGACTTCGCCGGCGAGAGCTCGGCGATGTTCGATCCCGACCGCTGCCCGTCCGGGGGGGGAGTGCAGGCCTGGCATCTGGCGCCGCCGGCCGGTGGACCGGCGGGTGGGCAGTAAAGTAAGGCACGCAAAGAAGCAAAACGCCTCTTGACAGCCTTGGGAGAGACCCCTATAGTGCAGAAGCATAAAACATCGGAGAGGGCGGGGGCTCGAGCCTTCAGGCCCTCCGGTAGTTGTCGGGGGTTACGGTAGCAACGACCTCCAGGGTCGGTGAGTCGGTAAAAAAAGAGCTGACAAGCGGCCCTGGGATGTTATAAAGTTCGCCGCACTCTATACTTTGAACAGGAGGTGATTTTTTTTCGAGGAGAGTGGAGAAACGGTTGTATCCCGATCGTTTCAACTTTGGTTTCAGCTTCAGCAAAACTAACTCTAGGAGATTGTCTGTCATGAAGAAGACCGCACTGTGTCTCGCTCTCTTGGGCCTTCTGGGCCTGGGCGGCCAGGCGCTTGCTGTGATCTGCACGATCGATGAGGTGCCGGCGGCCACGTTGCTGCTGCCCTACTTCGAAGTGGATCTCGGCAACCAGAACGGGCAAACCACCCTGTTCTCCGTCAACAACGCCTCGGCCACCGCTGTCCTGGCCCACATCGTGGTCTGGTCGGACCTCTCGGTCCCCGTCCTCGACTTCAACATCTACCTGACCGGCTATGACGTGCAGACGATCAACCTGCGCGACATCCTGGTCAGCGGCGTGCTGCCGCGGACGGCGTCCGCGGGTCAGGACCCGGGCGACACCATCAGCCCGAAGGGTGACTTCTCGCAGGACATCAACTTCGCGAGCTGCAGCGGCCTGCTGCCGCCGCCGGTCCTGCCGGCGAGCTTCGTCCAGCACCTCCAGCAGTCGCTGACCGGTGTGTCCTCGTCGGTCCTCGGCAACCGTTGCGCCGGCCGTGCCTTTGGCGACAACATCGCCCGTGGCTACGTGACCATCGACACGGTCAACAACTGCACCCTGCGCTTCCCTGGCGATCCGGGCTACTTCGGTCCGGGTGGCACGGGCGACGCCACCAACCAGAACGTTCTGTGGGGTGACTTCTTCTACGTCAACTCCGGTCAGAACTTCGCCGACGGCAACACGCTGGTCCACATCGAGGCTTCGGCGACCAACCCCGAGACTTCGGTTTCCGGCCAGTACACCTTCTACGGCCGTTATAACAACCCCGCCTTCAGCGCCGCTGACAACCGCGAGCCGCTGTCGACGAACTTCGCCGTCCGCTACATCAACGGCGGCACGTTCAGCGGTGGTACGGACATCATCGTCTGGCGTGACTCCAAGGTTAACCAGGCGCCGTTCACCTGCCCCGCGCAGACCGGCCGTCCGGCTTGGTTCCCGCTGGGTCAGGAAGCGATCGTGATCTTCGACGAGCAGGAGCAGCCGCAGGTTCCGCAGAGCTTCCCTGTCTCGCCGCAGCCGCAGAACCCCGGCCTCGTGCCGTTCCCGGCTGAGGCTCAGTCGACTCACGTCGGTGGCGCCGCGCTGCCGGTGCCGTTCGACTTCGGCTGGCTGTACCTCAACCTGAACACCACCGTCCCGGCTGCCGGCGCCGTTCCGCCGGAAGACCCGGCGGCGGCTCAGGCTTGGGTGACGGCTCGCATGACGGCTCAGGGCCGCTTCAGCGTCGGCTTCAACGCCGTTCAGCTCGACAGCGCCTGCACCGCTCTGCACTTCGCTCCGGGTGGCAACTAGTAGTCAATTCGAATGGGGGTGGGTCCGGTTCGCCGGGCCCACCCCCTTTCCTTCTCCTCGTCCCCCCTTTTCGGCTCCTGCAAGCTGCTTCTCCGCCTGGGGAGACAGCTTGGAAGAGCTGAGTCGCGGTCCAGATCGTCTTTTGTGTCCGGTACCCCTTGCGGTATGTGAGATCTAGGTCTAGACTTATGCTCAAAGTTCGATCTTAGCCCTATGGCTTCCGCGCGAAGTCGGTTCTCGAGAGGGGTGACCTCTCGGTCGTTGAGCCGCATTCGTTCTGGAGTTGTCGTTTACCCATAGTGGTAGGAGGAGTTTTTCATGGCGAACCCCCGTCCCCTTGGCCCGCGCGCTTACCTCTCTGTCCACCGGATGCTGGCGCTGCTCGTGCTGCCGGCGATTTTCTTTCTAACTCGTCCGGTGATGGCGGCTACGGTTTGCGATCGCGCCGGGTGCGGGACGATCCGCCAGGGTCAGACCGTGGTCTGCTTCACCCCTGCTACTCCGGCCCCCAGCACCCTGTGGAGCCAGGGCCAACTGCAGCCGGCGGATACAGGGGCGCTGCCGCGGGAACGCGACACCACGGATTTCAACGAGGTGACGACCAACTACGGAGCCCGGAACTGGTTCTACGGGGTCGACATCCAGAACGGCTACATCCTGATGGGGCTCTCCCACGGCATCGGGATCTGGGATGCCCGCACCGATCCCGCCAACCCCGCCCTCGTGGCGGCCAAGCGCTACCCGTCGGACGCGGGCTTCCCCTACCTCCCTTCGGGTGAGCAGTCGAAGATCGTGTTCGGCGGGATCTCTGCTCCGGACGACAGCGTGGCGGCGATCGTCGGCTACAGCGGCGCCGGGATCCTGGTCTTCGACCTTTCCGACAAGACCAAGCCGCGGCCGGTTTACCAGAACATCGACAAGACCTCCGAATCCGTCTACACGGCGAAGATCAACGGCACCCGGTACGCCTTCATGGCCGCCCCGACTCCCGGCGGGCTGTACGTCTACAACCTGGACAAGGCGCTCACCTTCAACGGCTGCCTGGAGGACAACTCGACCGCCGGCAACTGCCCCGGGGTTCTCGTTTCCAAAGTGCAGACCACGGCCACGGCGGCCAGCTTCGTGCACGGCGCCGGCAACTACGTCGTCGTGAGCTTCGGCGGCACGGGCGGTTTTCAGATCTTCGACATGAGCGATCCGGCGCACCCGGTCTCCAAGCTCATCGGCCTGCGCAGTCAGCCGGTGCAGGGCGTTGCGCTGTGGAACCAGGGCTCGTCGTACTATCTCGGCGCCCGCCAGGGTGCGACGCTCACCAACCGGCAGCCGACGACGGCGATCTATGACGTGAGCTGCATCACCGGCGCCAACGGCTGCTCCGGGCTGGGATCGCCCCTGTCGAACACGAGCACCGACACCCAGAGCGGCGGCGAGTACCTGACCTTCTCGCGCGCTGGCTCGACTCCTTTCCTGTACGTGGGTGGCGACGCCTACTGCATCGGCGCCGACGGGCTTCAGCACGAGTGGCTGTTCGACGTCAGCAATCCGAGCAACCCGAACGACGTCACGCCGGTGCAGACGACGCAGGTGACCGCGCCCTACAACGGCGTGAACGTCACCCGCACGGTCGACTACTGGGCCTATTACTACCGGCCGAACCCGACGGGCTTCAACCTCGTCGCGCCGCGCGCCGGCAAGTTCAACGGCAACTACTTCTACCGCGCCGCCCGCTCGATCTTCGACATCCACAAGCTGACGCGTGACGTGCCGCCGTCGGCGAACTTCACCTCCGCGCCCGCCGAGATCTATCCCAACACTCCGGTAGCTTTCACCGACACCTCGACGGGCTCGCCGACGAACTGGCAGTGGACGTTCGGGGGCGGCACGCCCGCGAGCTCCCCTCTGCAGAGCCCGGTGGCGACGTTCGCCACCGAGGGCTCGAAGTCGGTGTCGCTGACGGTCTCGAACTCCCAGGGGCAGAGCACCGTCGCCAAGAGCATCGTCGTGCTGAGCCCGGTGCCGCAGATCGGGGAGATCACGGTAAGCCCGGCGAACCCTCTCGTCTGCCAGCCGGTCACCCTTACGGCGACCGGGGTAACGGGGCAATCCCCCCTGGCCTACAGTTGGACCCTCAACGGCTCGCCGGTGACCGGGGTCACGACCTCGACCTTCAACTGGGCGACGACCGGTCTTCAGAGCGGTCTTTATACAGCGGCCGTGACGGTGGTCAACGGCGTGGGGACGGCCACGAAGAATGTATCGGTCAACCTCGGCGCACTGCAGCCGCTGGCCTTTACCGGCGCGAACGGCGCTCCGACCAATGATCCATTCACCGCGGGAACGGTCAAGTTTCACGCCAGTGGCCAGGGCGCCACGGAATGGAACTGGGACTTCGGGGACGGCCAGGGCTTCCGCGGCTGGACCTCCGACCCGGTGACCGGTCCCAATCCGACGGTTTCGTACACCGCGACCGGCTCCAAGGCGGTCAAGGTGAAGATCCGGAACTGCGTCCAGAGTGGGGAGGGGATCACCAGCGCGGCGCTGACCATCAGCGTCACCCAGACGACGCCGCTTTCCGCGGGCTTCCAGGCGGCCCTCTTCTGCCAGTTCAGCCAGTGCTTCGCGACCTCTGGAGTGCCGGTTGTCTTCAACGACTCCTCGCTGGGCGCCGAGAAGTGGGAATACGACTGGAACCACGCCAGCGCCGACCCCTTGACCTGCAACTACACCTCCGACACCACCAACCACACCTCGCCGGTGACCTCGCACACCTACACGACCCTCGGTAACGTCTACCCCTGCCTGAGGGTGACCCGTGGCGGTGGCGCCGAGCAGTCCGTGTTCGTCCACGGCGCGGTCAACGTCGGCTCCGCCGGTGGCGGGGGTGGCGGTGGCGGTGGCGGTGGAGGCACGCCCTCGATCACGGTGAGCGGTGTCAGCTCGGGGCAGATCAATCAGGCCCTCGTCTTCGCCGCCTCGAACTCCAACTGCACGGCATCCAGCACCGGCTGGAGCTGGAGTGTCGGCGACGGCACGATCTCGGGCTCCGCGACGGGCAGCGGGATCTCCGTCACCTGGGCGACGACCGGCTCGAAGACGGTCTCGGCCACCAACAGCGGCTGCAGCGGGGCTCAGGGCTCCCGCGGCGTCACCATCACCGATTCGAACGGTGGCGGCGGCGGCGGTGGGAACGGCGGCGGCACCCTCCAGGCGCAGTTCAACTTCTCGCCGACCTCGCCCCAGCCGGGGGCTTCGGTGAGCTTTGACGCCAGCCCGTCCACCGGCAGTCCGACCGACTACTCGTGGAGCTTCGGCGACGGCTCGGCCGCGGTGACGGGGAAGACCGCGACCCACAGCTATGCGGCCGCGGGCTCCTATGTGGTTCAGCTCTCGGTATCGAAGCCTTCGACCGGCTGCCCCTTCGCGCCTTGCGTGGCGGAGTCGAAGCTGACCAAGACGTTGGTGGTGGCAGGTACGCCGCCACCGCCGCCGGTCTCGGCGGAGTACACCGCCAGCGTCAACTGCCTCAACGTCGGCGGCTTCGATCAGTGCCAGGCCGAGACCGCCAAGGCGGTAACCCTGACCGCGACGGCCACCGACGCCACCAGCTACCAGTGGGACTTCGGCGACGGCAGCACCGGCACCGGCCGGACGGTGACCCATACCTGGGCCACGCCGAACTCCTACTCCGTGACCTTAACGGCCACCAAGTCGCCGTCGACCGCGAGCAAGACCCGCACCTTCGTCGTTTCGGGCACGACGCCGCCGCCGCCGGTCGCCAAGTCGGTGGTGCTGCCGTGGATCGCGCAGACCCGCGGCGCGCTGGTGCAGTCGAGCGACCTCTACGTCCATAACCCGGGCGCCGGCGCGATGAACGTCCAGCTCGAGTTCCGCAAGCGCGGCCTGCCGGAGTCGAATCCGCCGCGCGTCAGCAAGACGATCGCTCCGGGAGCCACGCTTTACGTGGCCGACGTGTTGCGCGAGCTGTTCAACCGCGAGAACGTGGCGGGCTTCGTCTCGCTGGTGGTGGACCAGGGCAATGCCGAGCCGATCATCACCTCGTACAACACCACGGTCCAGGACGGCAAGCAGTTCGGTCAGACGATCTCCGGTATCTCGATGAGCACCGGCAGCGCCGTGGGCTCGGAGCCGGTGAGCCCGTTCCAGAACCTCGTCGGTCTGATCAGCAACTCCGACCGGCTGGCCTACTTCGGCGTCAGCAACCCGGGCGAGGCGGCCACCACCTTCCACCTGCGGTTCTATGACAAGACCGGCAAGCTGATCGGCGAGTCGGGGCAGGACTTCACGGTCTCCCCCTTCGGCCAGCGGCAGTTCCAGTCGGCGGAGATTCAGAGCTCCTTCGGCATTGCGAACGAGGTCGACTACCGGGTCGAGGTCCAGACCAAGGCAGGGGGCACGCTTTTCCCCTACGCCTCGAACCTCCGCCTGGCTTCGAACGATCCGTCGTTCATCGAGGCCGGCTCGTCGAAGAACCAGAAGGCCTATCTGCTCGGCGTGCTGAGCGCGCCGGGACCCAACAACAGCATCTGGCGGAGCGACCTCCTGCTGTCGAACATCGGCAGCAAGGTGTCCACGGCCGACGTGACGTTCACCGGCCTCGGCACTTCCGCCGCGACCACCGCTCCATTCCATGTGACCCTGCAGCCGGGCGAGACCCAGCGGCTGGAGAACGTGGTCGGCGGCCAGCTCGCGGTCGCGAACGGGATCGGTGTGCTGACCGTCAGCGGTGGCTCGACGGACGGCATCTTCCCGATTGTCCAGGGGGAGAGCTACGACAACTCCATCCCGACGAAGCGCTTCGGTCAGGCGATGGCCCCGTTCACCGACGCTAGCGCGGCGGCAACCGGCCAGTCGCACTACATGGTGGGCCTGCGCCAGGACGCCACCCACCGCACCACCTTCTGGCTGTTCAACCCGGGCACCACGACCGCCCAGTACGACATCGTTTACCGTGGCCTCGACGGCACGGTGATCGGCACCATCCCGGGCGTTCTGCTCGGTGCCGGCAAGCTCCGCCAGTTCAGCCCGAACCAGCATGCCCTGCCCGCGGCTGGGGTCCAGAACGGGTTCACCGTTCAGATCGTGGTCAAGGGGGGTAAGGCGCTGAGCGCGGCGCAGGTGGTCAACAACGGCACCAACGATCCGTCCTACATCCAGGGTGAGGTCCGCTAGCCGTACGGAGCGCTCTTCCCGGATTCAGACGGGGCCGCTGGTCTTTGGACCGGCGGCCCTTTCCATTCGGAAGATCCTCCTCCCCACAGCTTTCGTAGTGCTCGCCGCCTGCCGGGCCCCGGCCCGGGAGGAACTGGCGGCGAGTCGGGCCCCCGCCGTTTCCGTTCAGGTGGCCGCGGCTGAGGGCGACCCCGCCCAGGGAAAGTGGCGGCCCGCCCGGGGTGTTCCTCCAGCCAGTAATCCGGCCAGTAATCCGGCCGAAGCCCCCGCCGACGTCAAGGCGCTTCCCTATCTCCAGGGCTACCGGCCGGCGCAGGACCGTCCGGTGGTGATCGAGCGCGACCCGCAGGCCGTTCAGGATGGGCTCAATCTCTACGTCTCCGGCCACGCGGCCGAGGCCGTGCTGATGGACGCGCACGGACGAACCCTCCACCGCTGGCGCTACCCCCTGCGCCGGCTCTGGCCGGAGCTGGCGAAAGACCCCGGGATGGAGAAGCTCGAGTACTGGCGCCGCGCCTATCTCTATCCGAACGGCGATCTGCTCGGGATCTACGAGGGGCTCGGGCTGGTCAAGCTGGACGCCCGCTCGCGCGTGCTCTGGGCCCATCGCGGCGGCACCCACCACGACCTCTCCGTCCTCGCCGACGGCACGATCTACACGCTCGACCGGGAGGGGAAGATCATCCCCCGGATCAATCCGGCGGAGGGCGTGCTCGAGGACTTCGTCACTGTGCTCGATTCCGACGGCCGGGTGCGGGGGCGGATCTCCCTGCTGGAGTGCTTCGAGCACTCCCCCTATGCCCCTCTGCTGCGGCGGATGCCCCCCTCGGGGGACATCTTCCACACCAATACGCTGGAGGTGCTCGACGGCCGCTTCGTGGACCGCGACCCGGCCTTCCGCAAGGGGAATCTGCTGGTCTCCGTGCTCAAGCTCGACACCCTGGCGGTCGTCGACCCGGAGCGCCGGACGGTGGTCTGGGCGCGGACGGGAGGGTGGCGGCGCCAGCACCAGCCGACCTTTCTCGACGACGGTCATCTGCTCCTCTTCGACAACACGGGAGCGGGGCCGGGGCGGTCGCGGGTCGAGGAGCTCGATCCGCGGACCGGCAAGGTGGTCTGGCAGTACGGCGGCACGCCGGACGCGGACCTCTTCTCGAAGACCCTCGGCTCCTGCCAGCGGCTCCCCAACGGCAACACCCTGATCACCGAGTCGGAGAACGGCCGCGCGCTCGAGGTGACCCGCGACCACCGGGTGGTCTGGGAGTTCTACAACCCTCACCGGGCCGGCGAGCGCGGCGAGCTGGTGGCCGTGCTGTTCGAAATGCTGCGCCTCCCCGCGGATTTTCCGTTCCGTGGGCGAATAGAATCCAAATGATGCGCGACGTCACCGTCAACGCCGAAGGGCTCACCAAGACCTACAGGTCCTACGCGACCCCCTGGGACCGCCTGCTGGAGGGGATCACGCGCCGCCGCCGGCACCGCGAGTTCCACGCCCTGGCGGATGTCAGCTTCGCGCTGCCACGGGGGGAAGGGCTGGCGCTGATCGGCGAGAACGGCGCCGGCAAGAGCACGCTGCTGAAGATCCTGGCCGGCATCACGTCGCCCACCTCGGGTGGATTCCGGGTGAGCGGCAAGATCGCCTCGATCCTCGAGCTGGGCTCGGGCTTCCACCCCGAGTTCACCGGCCGCCAGAACATCGTGCTCAACGCCGCCATGCTCGGGCTCTCCCAGGAGGAGCTGCGGCGCAAGATGCCCGACATCGTCGCCTTCAGCGAGCTCGGCGATTTCATCGACCAGCCGGTCAAGACCTACTCGACCGGTATGGCGATGCGGCTCGGCTTCTCGATCGCCACCCAGGTGGAGCCGGACGTGCTGATCGTCGACGAGGCGCTGTCGGTGGGGGACGGCTACTTCCAGAAGAAGTGCATGGACCGCCTCCGCGTCTTCGTCGACTCCGGCGGCACGCTCCTCTTCTGCTCGCACGCCATGTACTACGTCTCGGCCTTCTGCCAGCGCGCGCTCTGGCTGCGCCAGGGGCGGGTCGAGGCGCTGGGCCCGGTCTCCGAGGTGGTGCGGGAGTACGAGAACTTCCTGGTGGCCAAGAGCGTTCACGCCGCCGAGGCGTCGCCGGCCGCCCCCGCGGCCGCGAGCCCGGCCCTGCCGGCGCGCATCTCCGCCGCGCGGCTCCTCGGACAGGACCTTCTGCGGCAGGACTTCCTATATACGCAGGGGGACCCCTGGGAGCTGGAGGTGGAATGGGAGACCGCGGACCCCCGGCTGGGTTTCCATCTCGGGGTCGGTATCAACCGCGCCGACGGCATCGAGGTCTGCTCATTCGCCACCCATCTCGACGGCTTGGCCGCGATGACCGGGGAGCGCGCCTACAGCGCGCGGCTGGCGATCCCCAGCCTGCCTTTGGTAAAGGGGGAGTTCACCCTGTATATTTTCCTCCTGGATGAGGAGGGGCTCCACATCTACGACCAGCGGATGATGCCGGGCGCCTTCAACGTCCGGAGCCCTGCCTACACCTTCGGCCTGGTCCGGGTCGAGCACGCCTGGGACCTGGACGCGGGGAGCGGCTCCTCCGTACAACCACGGAGCGTGGCCGGACGCTGAGCTACCGGGCCAATCTACCGAAAGACGACGATCCCAGAATGAAAACCGCCAGCCTCCCCATCCTCGCCGAGCCCGCGGCCCGTCCGGCCCCGGCTTTCCAGGTCAACCCCTTCCTCCACGTCGGCGACGACCGGATCTACAACCCGCTGACCGACCGCACGCTGCTGCGCGGAGAGCCGGGATACGGGCCCCTGCACGGCCTGCTCAGCGGCGCCCTGACGCTCGACCGGCTGACCGCCGAGGATCGGGCGCGGCTCGCCACCGAGGGGCTGCTGATGCCGGGGGACGCCGAGCCGGGGCGCGCGTTCCGGCTGAAGTACGTCTCGCTCGAGGCGCACACGGTCTGCAACCAGTCCTGCTACTTCTGCCCGGTGTCGATCGCGCCCCGGGAGGACTACTTCATGCCGACGGAGCTCTACGAGCGGATCGTGGGCGAGCTCGCGGCGTACCGGGACACGATCGAAGCCGTCTTCATGATCAACTACAACGAGCCCACGGCCGACAAGCGGTTCGTCGACCAAGTGCGGGCGATCAAGGCGGCGGGCCTGCCGCCGGCCGTCCTCACCAACGGCTCGGGGCTGACTCCGGACCGCGTCGACGCCCTCGTCGAGATGGGCGGGCTCAGGTTCCTCTCGATCAACCTCTCGACCCTCGACCGCGAGCGCTACCGGCGGGACCGGGGCGGGGACCATCTGCCGCTGGTGCTGCGGAACCTGGCGCACGCCCGCGACAAGCCGGTGGCAGAGACGATGGACATGGCCGTCCTCGGCACCGGCGACGCGAACCACAAGCGCGACTTCGAGGAAATCTCCCAGCTCTTCGCCGGCAGCCGTTTCGACGTCAAGTACTTCGAGGTGATGGACCGCGCCGGCTATCTGCAGATCGGCCACAAGCCGGCGAGCCCCAATCAGCGGCTCTGCGGTTGCGAGAACGTCGGCTCGCGGCCGCTGCAGCACCTCCACATCACGCCCCGGGGGACCTGCGTCCTCTGCTGCGAGGACTACGACGCCAAGTACGTCGTGGGCGACCTGGCGCGGGAGAGCGTCGACGACGTGCTGACCGGCCCCGGGCTGGCGCGGATGCGGCGCTGGGCCTACGGGATCGAGGAGGCCCCGCGGGACTTCCTCTGCCGCGGCTGCACCTTCGCTCTCACCCGGCCGTCCTGACGCGGCCGGAGCGCCGATGCGCCTCGCGGTCATTCTGGTCCACTATCACACCCCCGATCTCGCCGCCGCGGCCGTCGAGGCCCTGCGGGCGGATCTCGCCGGCAGCGGTCTCGAGACCGATTGGCTCCTGGTCGACAACGGCAGCGATGCGGCGGAACGGGCCCGGCTCGACACCCTGCCGGTCCGGCGGATCGATCCCGGCCGCAATCTCGGCTATGCCGGCGGGGTGAATCGCGGGGTCGCGGAGACTACCGCGGAGCTGATCCTGCTGATGAACCCCGACGTGCTGGTGCTGCCGGGGTGCGTGCCGGCGCTGATCGAGCGGCTGCGAGGGGGAGCCGCGATCGCCGGGCCGTCGTTCTTCTGGGACCGCGGCCGCCGCCTGCTCCTGCCGCCGGCCGAGCGCCGTGGCCGGCGAGAGGAGGCCCTCGCGCTCCTCGCCGGCCGCGGCGAGCCCTGGGCCGCGCCCGCCCGCCGCCGCTGGCGCCGCCATGCCCGCCGCCACTGGCAGGCCGGCGCGCCGCTCGCGAGCCACGCCCTGAGCGGCAGCCTGCTCGCGCTGTCGCGCCCCGCCTGGGAGGAGGTGGGGCCGTTCGACGAGGGGTTCCAGCTCTTCTTCGAGGAGACCGACTGGCTGCTGCGCGCGGCACTCCTGGGGGTCCCCGCCTGGTACGTCCCCGCCGCCGAGGCGGTCCACCTCTACAGCCAGAGCGCCGCCCGGGAGCCGCGGGCGAAGACCTGGTTCGAGGAGTCGGCCCGCCGCTTCCGCCGCCGTCACTACGGAGCCTGGTTCACCGGCGCGCTCGCGGCGCTGGACCGCCGGCTGCCGCGGCCGGCCGCGGTGCCGCTGCCGCCCGTGCCCGCCGGCGGGATCGACCTGGCCGGACTGGCGGCGCCGTTCCCGCTCTGGGTCGAGGTGTCCCCCAACCCCGAGGGTTTCCCCGCCGCCGCTGAGCTCATCCGCGAGCCCCTCGGGGAAACCTGGTGTCTGCCGCCTGAGATCGCGGCGGGATTGCCGGCGGGGACAATCCTCTATCTTCGGGTCACCGACGCGAACGGCCGTGAGGTCTTCCGCGGCTCCCTCCCGGACGGGGGGGAGGGGTGAGAATCACCTACGTCCTTGGCTATCCCGAGCTGGGAGGGGGCTCCAAGGTGGTCTTCCAGCACGCCGGGCTGCTGCGCGGGCGGGGGGATGAGGTGACGGTCCTGGCCGAGGGCCCGAAGCCCGACTGGATCCGCGTCGAGGTGGAGTACCGGGACCTGACCGCCGGGCCGCACCGCCTACCCGCCCAGGACCTGGTGATCGCCACCTATTGGACGACGCTCGCCGCCGCCCGTGATCTGGCGCTCGGGCCTCTCGCCCATTTCTGCCAGGGCTACGAGGGGGGGCTCGCCCATCTCCGCCCGCTCCTGCCGCGGATCGAAGAGGCCTACTCCTGGCCGCTCCCGGCTCTCGTGGTCTCGCCGCACCTGGGAGACTTCCTGCGCGAGCGCTTCGGGCGGGAGAGCCGGGTGGCGCCGCCGCCGCTCGACCCCCTGTTCCGGCCAGCGTGGCGGCGGCGTCCGCGGCGGCGGCCGTGGATCGCCATCCCGGGCATCTTCGAGGCCGAGGTGAAGGACGTGCCGACGGCTCTCCGGGCGGCGCGGCGGCTGCGGGAAGCCGGGGTCCCCTGCCGGGTCTTCCGCTATTCGATTCTGCCGCTCTCTCCCGAAGAGCGGGCCCTGTTGGAGCCGGACCGCTACGCCCAGGGGGCTCCGCCCTGGGAGATCGCCCGGGCGCTCCGGCGCTGCGATCTCCTCTTTCTCCCTTCGCGAGCCGAGGAGGGGTTCGGCCTGCCACTCCTCGAGGCGCTTGCCGCCAAGGTGCCGGCGGTCGCCTCGCGCATCCCGTCGACCGTAGAGATGGCGGAGGGGGCCGCGGCCCTCGTGCCACCGGGAGATGCCGAGGCGTTCGCTCAACAAGCGTTCGATCTGCTCGCCAGCCCCCAAGCCTGGCGGCGGGCGCGCGAGCTGGGTTTTCAGGCCTCCCGGCGGTTCCTGCCGGAGGCCGTGGCGCCGCGGCTTTTCGCGGCCGTGGACTGGGCGCGGGAACGGGCCTTGCAAAGCACGACGACGCCGTTGTATTGACTGGTTCAGCACCAGGACCACCTCTGGGGGCCCTTGCGATCGTATGAACGAGAACAGCATCGAACTGTCCGTCGTCGTCCCCGCCTACAACGAGGAGCAGCGCCTCGCGCCGAGCCTCCGCCAGGCGCTGGAGTACCTCGCCCGCCGCGGCGGGACCTACGAGCTGCTGGTGGTCGACGACGGCAGCCGGGATGGCACGTCGCGGGTGGCCGCGGAGTTCGCCGGCCAGGGGGTGCGGGTGCTGCGCCACGACCCCAACCGCGGCAAGGGGGCCGCCGTCCGCGCCGGTCTGCTCGCCAGCCGCGGCCGCAAGGTCCTGATCACCGACGCCGACTTCTCCACGCCGATCGAGGAGGTGGAGAAGCTCGAGCGCTTTCTCACCGACGACACGCCGGTGGCGATCGGCAGCCGGGGGCTGGCGGACTCGCAGATCCGCCAACGGCAGCCGTTCTACCGCGAGATGATGGGGAAGACCTTCAACCGGCTGATCCGTCTCTTCGGCGGCGTCCGCGGCATCCGGGATACCCAGTGCGGCTTCAAGCTCGTGCGGGGAGAGGAAGGGCGCCGGATCGCCGCGGAGCTGAAGATCGACGGCTTCGCCTACGACGTCGAGCTGATCTGGCTGGCGCGGCGGCGGGGGTACAAGGTCGCGGAGGTGGGGGTGATCTGGGTCAACTCCCCAGACTCCCGGGTCGACCCGATACGCTCCTCCTTCTCGATGCTCCGCGACGTCCTCACCATGCGGCTCCGCCACCGGGGGGAGACGAGTTGACGGCGTCGCCCGTCTTCCGTCCTACTTCCCCCGAGGACCTCCCCGCGCTCGCGGACTTTTTCGCCGGCCGCTTCGGCCACCCCTCGACCCCCGAGGAGTGGGTCTGGAAGTACCGCTCCCTCCCCGGCGAGGCGCGGAGCCTCCTCGCCGTCGACATTGACGGCGCCATCCTGGCCCACGCCGGAGCGCTCCGCCTGCCGGCTTGCCGGCGCGGGGGCGAGTTGGGAATCTGGCAACTCGTGGACTGGGCCGGCACGGCCCGGCGGGGGTTGCGCCCCCCCCTGGTGGAGCTCGGCCGGCTCCTCCTGGCGGATCTCCCACGGGAGGGCGATGCCCCCTGGATCTTCGGCTTCCCGAGCGAGCGCCACTTCCGGCTGGGCGAGCGCGTCTTCGGCTACCGGCCTCTGGAGGTTTTCGAGGAGCTCGCAGGTACGCTGCCCGAGACCGCCGCGCCGGCGGGCGTCGCGATCGAAACCGGGGACTCCTGCGGCGACTGGGCCGAGGCGACGTGGGAAGCCTGCGGAGTCGACGGGGTCCGCCGCTCCGCCGCCTTCCTCAACTGGCGCTATTACGCGCGCCCTCATCGCTATTACCGCTTCTACCGCCTGGCCGCGCCCGCCGCGGGCTTCGCCGTCTTCGCCTTCGTCGGCGAGGAGGCCTGGGCCGCGGAGCTGTGGCTGCCGCCGGCAGGGGAGTGGTACCCTTCCCTGCTCGCCGTGGCCGCCGATCTCCGGGCCGCGGGGCTCCGGCGCTGGCGGTTCTGGCCCCCCCCTCCGGGCCTCCGGCTGGACGGCACCCTCGCCGGCCTGGGGGTGCGGCCCACGGGGGAGCGCCGGTTCATCGGCTGCCGTGGGCGCGCCGGCGGCGCCGACGACCCGGTCGAGGCGGCGCGCGGCTTCTTCTACGCGATGGGGGACTACGACCTGACTTGACCGGCGGCGGCGATCGTCGTCGCGGGGAGCCAGAGCCGGCGGTCCTTCCAGGCGGCCGGCAGCGGGCGGCCGAGCTTCTCGCCGATCAGCTCGAGGGAGAAGGCGCTGGCATAGGGCAGGGGCTGCACGCTCTCGAGGCCGGCCCGCTCCAGCAGCGCCGCGAGCGTGCGCCGGTCGAAGTAGGTGACATGCTCCGGGGTCTTGAAGAAGGGCCAGCGGTAGCGCAGCAGCGGACGCCAGAAGCCCCCCATGTCGGGGGTGGCGAGAACGATCCACCCCCCCGGCCGCAGATGGCCGGCCAGCGTGCGCAGGAAACCGACCGGATCATAAATGTGCTCGATGACGTGAATGCAGGCGATGCAGTCGAAGAGCTCCCCGGGGGCGATCTGTCCGGTGCCGCCCAGCAGCAGGCGGTCCGCCCGCCCCTGCGCCTTGGCCAGGGCTCCGGGCGAGTAGTCGGTGCCGGTGCGATGAGCGAAGAAGCCTTCCGCCTCTTCGAGGAAGAAGCCGTAGGCGCAGCCCACCTCGAGCAGCCGGCCGCCGGTCATGCCGCGGCGCGAGAGCTCCTGGAGGAAGCGCCGGAACGTCGGCCGCAGGGTCGCCTCCTGGGCCTGGTAGCTGGAGTAGCCGGCCTCGCCCCCCTCGAAGTAGGCATCGTCCTCATAGCTCTCGCGCATCCGGGACTCGGTGAGGCGGGGGGAGAGATACCAGAGGCGGCAGCTCCGGCAGCGGGCGACGGCGAACGGCGGGAACTCGTAGACGTTCTCGCGCCGCTCCTTGCCGCCGCAGAGCGGACAGGCCGGGCGCTCGATGGAGTCGGGGGATACCTGGAAGGATGGAGCCTGTACCGGAAGCATAAGAAACCGGCAGTAGTCTACCCTGAAGCCGCCGCATGAACCCCGCCCTCCCCCTCCTCGCCCTGCTGTCGCTCGCCGGCCTCCTCCTGCGCCGGCGGGAAATCGGCATCCCCTGGGCAGCCTGCGGCCTTGCCGGCATCGCCCTGCTCTGGCCGGCGTTGCGCCTTCCCGACGGCATCCCCAGCCCGGCCGCGACGCTCGCAGCGCAGGCCCCCTGGCAGGGGATCGCCGATCCGGTGGCGGGCAATCCCAACCTGCGGGACATCACCTGGCAGGTCCAGCCCTGGCTCTTCTTCCTTCGCCATGAGATGCGCGCCGGCCGGCTGCCGTTCTGGGACCCCCACCAGTTCTCGGGGAGCCCCTACTGGAGCAACGGCTCGGGAGCGCCGCTCTTCCCGCTCCATCTCCTCTTCGCCGCCCTGCCGCTCCAGCTCGGCTGGATCCTCCTGCCGTGGCTGCGCATCGTGATCGGCGGCTGCGGCGCCTGGTACCTGGCCCGGGAGCTGGGCGCCAGCCGTCCGTCGGCGCTGCTGGCGGCGCTCGTCTTCCCCCTCTCGGGGATGATCACCAGCTTTCTGCTCTTCCCGATGGGCAATACCCACTGTCTGGTGCCCTGGGTGCTGCTCGCCGTCGAGCGGCTGGCGAGCGGGCGGGGGAGCTGGCCGGGGCTCGCCGCCGCGGGGGGGCTCCAGATGCTCGGCGGCCACCCGGAGACCCCGGTGTTCACGGCGCTGCTCGCGGGGGTCTACCTGCTGGCGCGGGGGAGCGCCCGTCCGCTTGCTGCCTGGGGGCGGTTCGTGGCCGGTTGGGCGGTGGCGGCGGCGATCTCCGCCATCCAGCTCCTGCCGCTCTTCCTTACCCTGACGGAGACGGGGAAGTGGCTGCACTCGGAGGCGCCCACGCCCATCCCCGCCGGCACCGTCGCCGCCGTCCTGCTGCGCCTGATTCTTCCCGACCTCTTCGGCCACCCTGCCGCGGGGACCTGGTGGGGGCCGTTCAACTCCGCCGCCACCGCGATCTACGCCGGCGCGCTGACGCTGCCGCTCGCCGCCGCCGGCCTCGCCGCCGCGCGCGCCGACCGGCGCTGGCGGGCGGTGGCCGTGATGACGCTCTTCTCCCTGATCGCCGCCTACTACCTCTTCGGCATGCGGCACGTGCTGATCCTCCTGCCGCTGATCCAGCGGGGCCTCCACCACTACCTGAAGTTCGGCCTGGAGCTGGGGCTCGCGCTGCTCGCCGCCGCCGGCTGCGATCGCTGGCTGGCCGGCCGCGGGCGCGGGCTGCTGGCGGGAGCCGGCCTGGTGCTCGGCCTGCTCGCCGTGGCCTGGGTCTGGCTCGGCGACGGCTTCCGCGCTCACGGGCTCGCCGGCACCCAGGCGGCCTGGACGGCGTGGGCCGCCCTCCTGGTGGGGCTCCTCGCGCTCTCGCTCCGCTTGCCCGCGGAGCGGCGCTGGACTCTCTGGCCTCTCTTGCCCGCGCTGCTCGCGATCGACCTCGTGGCCGCTCACGCCCGCACCAACCCGGGGCTCTCCAACGCCAGGCTCTACCCGGTCACCGGCGCCATCCTGTTCCTCCGGGGGTGGCCGGAGCGGGTGGCGGGGATCGGGGACGCTCTGCATCCCGACGCCGCGATGGTCTACGGCCTCTACGACGTGCGCGGCGACAGCCCGGTCAAGCTCCAGCGCTACGAGGAGATCTACGCCGGCATGGGCACCGCCCACCCGGTCTACTTCTATCCGATCCGCGACTGGTCGAGCCCCTGGCTCGATCGGCTGGGGGTGCGCTGGGTGGTGGCGGGACCGCGCGAGGAGCCGCCGCCGGGCGTACGCTGGCGGCTCGCCTACCGGGGGCCCGACGCCCAGGTCTACGAGCGCCCCGGAGCGCTCCCTGTGGTACGTCTGGAGGGCAGGGGGAAGGTGCGGGTCGAGACGCGGGTGCCGGGCGAGTGGCGGATCTCCTGGCAGACCCCCGCCCGGGGCCGGCTGATCGTCGCGGAAACCTGGGACCCCGGCTGGCGGGCCTGGATCGACGGCCGGCCGGTCGCGATCGAGCCGCGGCAGGGGGTGCTGATGACGGTGCCGGTGGGGCCCG
The DNA here is from genome assembly GCA_039918595.1 of Thermoanaerobaculia bacterium. Lineage (GTDB taxonomy): Bacteria > Acidobacteriota > Thermoanaerobaculia > Multivoradales > UBA5704 > DATARR01. The sequence continues at coordinate 7,326 of JBDSHF010000298.1, read as the reverse complement.
GCTCCGGCCGTGTCGAGTTGCGGTACCATCCCGACGGCTTCGCCCTGGGGATGGTGTTGAGCGCGCTGGGTTTGTGCGTCCTCGCCGCGGGCGCCTGGCGGCGGGCGGGCCGTTCGGAAAGCAGACCGGTTTGATCGATCTTCCACGGATCTCACGCTCCCTTCTGATCGCCCTCGGCCTGCTGGCGGCGGCCGGCTGCCACCGGTCCCTGCCGCGGGATTTCGCGTTGGGCGAGGCGGTCGCCGCCAAGCGCTATCAGATGGGGAATCGCACGGGCGGCGGGCTCTGGTTCCAGCGGCCGCCGGAGATCCTCCCCTTCACCTTCGACGGCGAGCGCCGCACCGCCGTGCTCACCTCCGCCGATCCCTGGCGCTGGACCGGGGTGGTGCCGCGCCGGGGGGAGCTCCACGCCGGGGTCCAGATCCACCCCGACGCCTGGAAGGTGATCCGCGGCTTGAGCGCCTGGGTGGTGGCGAGGAGCGGCGACGAGCGCGAGGTGATCGACGTCGTGCGCACGGCCGAGCGGCAGCGACCGCGCTGGCTCGACTTCACGGCCGACCTCTCCCGCTGGGCCGGCCGCGAGGTCACCCTGGAGTTCCACGCCGATCTCGACGGCCTCCCCGCGGAGCACCGGCATACCAACCTGGTCGCCTGGGGGCCGGTCCGCTTGTCCACCTGGACCGAGCAGAAGCGTCCGAACGTCCTTTTCATCCTGGTCGACACTCTGCGCTTCGATCACCTGACCCCCTACGGCTATCCGCGCGACACCTCCTCCAACCTCGCGCGCACCCTGGCCAGGCCGGGGGCCGTGGTGGAATCCGCGTACTCGCAGGCGCCGTGGACCCTCCCCTCGGTGACCTCCTTCATGACCAGCCGCCAGCCGGGGGAGGTCCTCGGCGGCGACGCCGCGGCCTACGGCATCCCGCCCGGGGTGCCTACCCTGGCCGAGGCGATGGCGGCGCGGGGGTACGAGACCGGCGGCTTCTTCGCCAACAAGATCCTGCACTCCGGGAACGGCTTCGCCCGTGGCTTCGGCACTTTCTTCAGCCCGCTCGACGATCCGGCGGCGCAGGCGGCGCGCGGGGACGATCAGCCGGACGCGGCGGAGCTGACCGGCCGGGTCCTGCCCTGGGTCGAGGCGCACCGCAACCAGCCTTTCTTCCTCTACGTCCATTACATCGACCCCCACGATCCGTATGACAATCCGGAGATCGTGGACAACCGCTCCCCCTTCGAGCCCCCCTGCCCCGGCTGCGTCTCCGGCCGCCACATCCAGGGGGTCTACGCCGGCAAGCTCCCGCTCGCGGACCCGGCGCGGGACACCGAGCACCTGAAGGCCCTCTACGACAGCGAGATCCACTACGCCGACCGCTTCATCGGCCGGCTGATCGACGCGCTGCCGCCGGACGTGCTGCGCAACACGCTGATCGTGCTGACCGCCGATCACGGCGAGGAGCTCCACGAGCACGGCGGGTGGAAGCACGGCTTCACCCTCTACGAGGAGCAGATCCACGTACCGCTCCTGGTCCGCTGGGACGGCCACGTCCCCGCCGGCTCCCGCCTGCGTGGCACCGTGCGGCTCCTCGACCTCGCGCCGACCCTCGTCCGGGCTGTCGGAGGCAAGGTGCCCCCTTCCTGGGAGGGGGTGGACCTCGCCCCCGCGCTCACGGCCAAGGCTCCGCTGCCACGCCTCGCCGCCTTCGCCCAGCACATGATGATCGGCCCCCTGCGCGCCGCCGCCGTGCTCGACGGCCGCAAGCTCTTCCTGTTCAATCCGCGCACCCCGTACAATCCTGCGAACGAGCTCGAGGCCTACCTCTGGACGCAGGACCTGCACCGCCTGCAGCGCGTCGAGCTGTACGATCTCACTCGTGACGCCAGGGAGCGGAACAACCTCGCGCCCTCCTTGCCGGGGGAGATCGCGCGGCTGCAGCCGATCATCCATCGCCAGCTCAACCGCGAGTTGCCGGGACTGCGCGTCTTCGCCGCGGGCTTCCCGGCCGGCTCACGGATCCAGGGGGCGATCGCGCTCGACCGCCCCCCTTCGGGTTGGGACTCCTACTTCCTGGCGGCAGGGGACCGCGTCGAGCTGGCCGGCAACCGGGTGAGCTTCGATCTGGGGGGAGAGACTGTGGAGAAGGGGTTCCGCCTGGAGGGAGAGATCGGCGGGGTCCAGACCGTCGAGGCCCGCGTCGACGGCCGGCCGCTCCCCGCCGGCCAGATGCTGGTGGGGCGCGGCACGCCGTATCCAGGAGGCGGGCTGAATCCCGCGGCCCTCACGGCGGAGGATCTCCCCACCGCCCAAGGCGCGGCGCTGTTGCTCTGGCTTCCCGGCGGGCGGCGCGCGCCGGCCGGCAAGGCCCTGAACCCTGAGACCGAGCGGCGGCTGCGCGCCCTGGGGTACATCCAATGAACGGTACGTTCCAACCTCCCGGCTGGACCGAGCGCGTGCGAGCGGCGAGCGCCCTCGTGCTCGCCCCCCATCAAGACGACGAGGTGCTCGGCTGCGGCGGGCTCGCCGCTCAGCTCGCGGACGCCGGGGGCGCCGTGCGCGTCCTCTTCCTTACCGACGGCGGCGGCGGCGCGGAGGCGATCGGAGCGGGGGAGATCGACGATCGCGACGCCTACCGCCGGCGGCGGCGGGAGGAAGCCGGCCGGGTCTGCGAGATCCTGGGCTTCGCCGGCTGCGATCATCTGGACCTCCCCGACGGCGCCCTGGAGCACCACTTGGACGAGGCCACGGAGGGGATCCGCCGGGCGATCCTGACCCAGCGCCCCGAGCTGGTGCTCGCCCCCTCGCCGCTCGAGATCTCGCGCGACCACCGCGCCGCCTTCGCCGCCCTCCACCGGCTGCTCGCCCCCGTGCGCGACGGCTATCCGGACCAGGAGCCGTTCCGCGGGCTGCGGATCCTCCTCTACGAGGTCAATCACCCCGGCTATCCCGATCTGCTGGTGGACATCGGCCCCGAGCGCGAGCGGCTGGAGAGGGCGATGGCGGCCTACGCCAGCCAGGAAGAGCGGCACCCCTACTGGAACGCGGCTCTGGGGCTGCGCCGGTTCCGCACCCTGAGCCTGCCGCCGGGCGTCGAGCTGGCGGAGGGGTACCGCCGCCTCCGCGTCGAGGACTTCACGACCCGCGGCCCGGCCCAGCTCATCCGCCATCTCGGCGGCTCGCCGGAGATCCACGAGGTCCGCGAGGGGCCGCGCGTCTCGGTGATCGTCCGCACCCGCGACCGCCCGCGCCTGCTCGCCGAGGCCCTCGACAGCCTCGCCACGGGGGAGTACCGCCGCGCCGAGGTCGTGCTGGTCAACGACGGCGGCGAGCCGCCGGCCGTCCCCGCCGGCTTCCCGCTGCCGGTCGTGCGGGTCGATTTCGCCGAGAACCGGGGGAGGGCCGCCGCCGCGGAAGCGGGGATCGCCGCCGCGACGGGCGACTTCGTGACCTTCCTGGACGACGACGACCTCGCCGCTCCCGACCACCTGTCGACCCTGGCCGGCCTGGTCTCGGCGGCCGGGGTGCGCGTCGCCTACACCGACGCGGCGGTGGCCGCCTACGAGCTCGACCCCGAGGGGGGGTGGGTCTGCCGCGAGCGCCGCCTCCCCTACAGCCGCGACTTCGAACCGGAAGTCCTGCTGGTCGACAACTACATCCCGTTCAATACCCTGCTGATCGAGCGCTCGCTGTTCGCCGCGGCCGGTCCGTTCGATCCGTCGCTGCCGTTCTTCGAGGACTGGGACTTCCTGATCCGCCTCTCAGGACTGACCCGGTTCCACCACTTCGCCCGCGTCACCTGCGAGTACCGGCATTTCCGCGGCGGCGGCCATCATGTCTTCGGCGAGCGCCCCCGCGAGCGCGCCGACTTCCTGGAGGTCAAGGCGCGGGTGCTCGCCAAGCACGCCGATCGCCTCCGCCCCGAGACGCTGGCCCGGGCGGTCGATACGCTGCGGGCCGATCTGGTCGCTGAGCGCGAGGGGTGGGCCGGCGCCCGCCTCGACCTCGCGAACCTGAGGAACGATCTCGCCGGGGCCCGGGAGGATCTCGCTACCCTCGGCCGCAACCATCAGGAGCTGGCCCGCGAACGGTTTCTCTGGGAGGAGCGGTATCACGCGGCCCATGGCGAGCTGGTGGCCCTGCGGGAGGAGCGCGAGACCCTGCGCGCCGAGATCCTGCGGCTCAACGCCGAAATCGAGCGGCTCACGGCCGAGATGCAGCGGCTCTACGACGACGAGGGGAAGCTCCGCGCCGCCGTGGACGACCAGACGGCCCACCTCGGCCGCACCTATGCCGAGATCGAGCGCCTGAACGGGCTGATCCGGGAGATGGAGGCGACCCGCGCCTGGCGGGTTCATCAGTGGCTGGGACGGCGGAGCTCGTGAGCGATTTTCGGAAAGAGCTATTCTCGTAAAAACATGACCCGCGTCGCCCTCCTCTCCAGCGAGCCGATCCGCCCCCTCATGGCGGGGATCGGCATCCGCTATCTGGAGTTCGCGCGGCGGCTGCCGGCCGCGGGGGTGGAGGTGGTCCTGGTCTCCCCCGCGGAGCCGGCGGAGACGGCGGCGCTCGGCGGCCTCGGCGGGGTGGAGATCCGCCGCTTCGAGCGGGGGCGGCTGGCGGCGATCCTCGGGGATTGCGCCGCCGCCGTGGCCCAGGGGCAGCTCGCGAACGACCTCGTCCTCGAGATGCCCGGCCTGCCGGTGGCGATCGACCTCTACGATCCCTGGCTGATCGAGAACTTCGCCTATCTCGAGACGCTGGGCCTCGACCCTTATCGCAACGACCACGCCACCTGGGCGCTCCAGATGTCTCGCGGCGACTTCTTCCTCTGCTCGTCGGAGGAGCAGCGAACCTTCTATCTCGGGTTCCTCGCCGCCCTCGGCCGCGTCAACCCCGAGCGGATCCAGGGGGACCCAGACCTCGCGACGCTTCTCGCGCCCGTCCCCTTCGGCGTGCCGGACGCGCTGCCGGCTCACCGTCCGGTGCTCCCCCCGCGGGCGGCCGGCGAGCGGCGGCTCCTCTTCGGCGGCCTCTACGACTGGTACGACCCCTGGACCCTGCTCGACGCCCTGGCGCTGCTCGACCGCCCATGGACCCTGCTGCTCATCCGCAATCCCAACCCGGAGAGCACGCCGCAGCGCCTGTTCGCCGCCGTCGAGGCGCGCTGCCGCTCGCTCGGCTGGTGGGGGAGCCGCGTCCAGGTCCACGACTGGGTGCCGGCCGAGCGCCGCTATGACCTGCTGCGCGACGTCGACCTCCTGGTCGCCCCTCACCGCCCGAGCCTGGAGACGCGCCTCTCGCTGCGCACCCGTTTCCTCGACGCTCTCGCGGCCGGCTGCCCGGTGGTGACCAGCGAGGGGGGCGCGATGAGCCGCCTCCTCGCCGAGCACCGCGCCGGCTGGATCGCGCCGGCCGGCGACGCCCCCGCCCTGGCGCGGACCCTCTCCGAGGTGCTCGACGATCCCGGCTCCCGTCAGGCGGGCGCCCGCGAGCTCGTCGCCGCCTTCCACTGGGACCGCGTGCTGGCGCCGCTCGTCCGCTTCTGCCGCGATCCATGGCTGGACGCCACCAAGGAGCGCTTCGGCCAGCGCCCCGCGACCGTGGCGCCGCCGGACCGTCTCGCCTTCCGCCTGCGCCGCAAGCTGCGGGGCTGGCGGGGGAGGATGGCTTGATTCAAAAAGTCACGGTCGCCATCCTCTCCTGGAACGGCCGCCAGCACCTGGAGACCTGCCTGACCGCGCTCGCCGCCCAGCAGGACCCGGGTGTCGATTGGGAGATCCTCGTCCTCGACAACGGCTCCACGGATGGCACCGCCGCCTGGATGCGCGAGCGGTGGGGGAGGGATCGCCGCGTCCGCCTCGTCGAGAGCGCGGTCAACCTCGGCTTCTGCGGCGGCAATAACCGCCTGGCCGCCGAGGCGGACGGCGACGCCATCGCCCTGCTCAACAACGACACCCGCCCCGAGCCGGGCTGGCTCGGCTCGCTGGTGGAGACCCTGGCCTCCGCCCCCGCCGACGTGGCCGCCGTCTCGGGCAAGATCGTCGACTGGAACGGCGAGCGGCTCGATTTCGGCCGCGGCCTGATGACCTTCGACGGCCACGCCTTCCAGCTCGATTTCCGCCGCTCGTTGAAGACGGCGCGGGTGCCGGCGGCGGGGGAGGAGCTCGCCTTCGCCTGCGGCGGCAACCTGCTGATCCGCCGCGCCTCGTTCCTGGCGGCCGGCGGCTTCGACGAGAGCTACTTCGCCTATCTGGAGGACGTGGACCTCGGCTGGCGCCTCTGGTCCGGCGGCGAGCGGATCGTCTTCGCCCCGGGAGCGGTCGTCCACCACCGCTCCAGCGCCACCAGCGACCTGCTGGGGCTCTACAACCGCGGCTTCCTGTTCGAGCGGAACGCATACCTTACGGCCTACAAGAATTACGAGGATGGCCTCTGGGAGAAGATCCTGCCGGCGGTGATGCTGACCCTGATCTCCAGGACCGAGGCGCTCCTCCTCGCCAATCCAGGGATGGACACCCTGCGCATCGACCCCTACGCCGGCCATATCGCCAATACCGCTCCCCGGGGAGGGGTAATCCGTCCGCCCGCCATCGAGCTGCCGCCGGCGACCACCTGGGAGGGGTTCAAGGTGCGCTGGCGAGGCTACGGCCCACGGGATTTCCTGCGCCGCGGCCTGCGCAAGCTGGGGGTCGCCCCCGAGCCGCCCACCGCCGCCACCCCCGAGGCGCCCCGCCTCACCGACGAGCGCACGATCGCCCAGTTCCGCGCCCTGAACTGGATTACCGGGCACCTGGACGCCGCCGCCGCCACCCGCGCCGCTGTCCAGAAGCGCAGGAAGCGCGGCGACCTGGAGATCTTCGAGCGCTTTCCGGCCTACCTGGTCCCCACCTACCCGGGGGATCAGGCGCTGTTCGCGAGCCCCGGGTTCGAGGCCTGGCTGCCGAAGGATCTGCCGATCCGGCGGGCGACGCTGGCGGAGATCATGGAGATGGGGTGATGTCCTCTCACGACAATCCCAAAGATCCTTCTGGAGAAGGAGAGGATGATGCCCTGATTCTCTGGATGCTCAGCCTCACGCCAACGCAACGGTTAGAGGTGGCTCAAGGGTTTGTCGATAGCGTCAGGGCTCTGCGATCAGGACCGCTGGGCGATTCTGGGGCGTCCTGCCCTTCGAGGCCTCACCCCCTGGCCCCCTCTCCACGAAGTGGCATAGGCGCTAACTTATTAGCAAAGCTCCCTGGCAGCCTTCATGGCCCGGGGAGCCTGCTTCTTCCTTTGGCGAGGAGAGTCTAAGAAGTAGCGGCAGAGCCGCGAGGCTTTCTGCAGCAGAT
>JBDSHF010000297.1:0-18134 GCA_039918595.1 Thermoanaerobaculia bacterium | reverse complement strand
CCGCGGGTGCCGGCGGTGACCGAGTTTCGCCGTCTCGCCGTCTTCGAGCGCTATGCCCTGGTCGAGGCCCGGCCGCGGACCGGCCGCCGCCACCAGATCCGCCGCCACTTCAAGCACATCAGCCATCCGCTGATCGGCGACGTGCGCTACGGCAAAGGGGAGCACAACCGCCTCTTCCGCGAGCGCTTCGGGCTCCACCGGCTGGCCCTGCACGCCCTGGAGTTGGCGTTCGCCCACCCTGAAACCGAGGAGAGGCTGCGGATCGTGGCCCCGGTGCCGGAGGATCTGGCCGGGCCGCTGCGGGCGATGGGGATTGAAGTGGCCTGAGAGGATCTGAGGGTCAGGTCTCTTTCAACAGCAAGGAGCGAATCTCCGCCTCCAAGCTGGGCGCTTCCAGGGTCACCGTCTCCCAGACGACTTCCAGATTGACTCCGAAGTAGTCATGGATCAGCTTGTCGCGCATGCCAGCCATCTCTCGCCAGGGCAGATGGGGATAGCGGTCCTTCAGCTCCACGGGCAGCCGTTTGGTTGCCTCGCCGACGATTTCGAGGGCGCGGACCACAGCGAAGCCGGTCTTTTCGTCGACCGCGAACTCCTGGTAGGTCATCCCCCCGACGAACGCCTGCGCCTTCGCCAAACAGTCTCGGATATCTTCGAGGTAGTCGAGGTAGGTGCGTTCGCTCATACCGGAACGGCTTCGCGGAGAATGTTCTGGCCGATCCGAGGCTTGAGCGCGCTCTTCATCACCAGATCCACCTTGACTCCCAGGAGATCGCTGAGGTGGTTTTCGAGCGCGACGTACTGTAAGAGGCCCGGTGTTTTGTCGAACGTCACCAGCACGTCGAGATCGCTCTCCGCGTTCTGCTCGCCCCTCACGTAAGAGCCGAAGACTTCCAGGGAGCGCACGTGGTACTTCTCGGCGAGCTCCGGGAGGATCTGGCGCAGGGTGACGATATAGCGGTCGACGGGTCTTGCTGCCATGGGACCCTCATTATAGACGAACCGATCTCGGACGGTATGGCCGTCTTCCGAGTCGCGAAGAGTGAGGCGCGAGGCTTTGGGGACGCCCCCGTCCCCACCTTGGGACGAACCGCTCGATTTTCCACTCCAGATTCCCGCGCCGTCAAACGGTTGGACCGCGATGATCCATTCGCTTGGATCGCATAGGATCTCCTCACGGTCTCCTCATGATCGAAATCCTGATTCATAAAGGGTTTTCTCGATCCAGATCCGCCTTGGCATCCTCTTTGCGCTATCTCAGGGCAGCACAAAGCGGAACTGTCTTCCCGGGAGGACGGTCCATAACACTGGGAGGTTTGAAATGCGATCGAATTCTTTTCGAACGGCAGCGCTCTGTCTTTTCTTTCTGATCGGAAGCGGCCTGGCCTGGGGATCGGACAGGCCGGGCCAGGGATTGTTCCTCGCCGGCAAGGATGGAACCACGCGTGTGCCGGCGCCCGTCCTCGGCGCCACGGTCGAGGTGCGGATGACCGGCATCATCGCGCGCACCAAGGTGACGCAGATCTTCACCAATCCGGCGAAGCAATGGGTGGAAGGGATCTATATCTTTCCATTGCCCGAGGACGCGGCGGTCGACACGTTGCGAATGAAAGTCGGGGATCGCACCGTCCAAGGCGTCATCCAGGAGAAGGGTGAAGCGCGCCGGACCTACGAGACCGCGAAGGCGCAGGGCGTGAAGGCCAGCCTGATCGAGCAGCAGCGGCCCGACGTCTTCACCACCGCCGTGGCCAACATCGGACCCGGCGAGACGGTGGAGGTCTCCGTCGAGATGCAGCAGGTGGTGTGCTGGGACCGGGACCACTTCAGCCTGCGGTTCCCGATGGTGGTCGCGCCACGCTTCGAGAACGGGAAGGCGGCCGGCAGCAGCCAGCTCGTGCTGCCGCCGGTGCGCCGGCGGGGCGCTCCGCCGATCAATCCCTTCGCCTTCCATGCGGATCTCGACCCCGGTTTCCCGCTCGCCAGGCTGGAGAGCCCGAGCCATGCGGTCACCGTTGTGAAGGGAAAAGACTTTCGGTACGCGGTGGACCTGAAGAAGGGGGTGGAGCCGGCCGATTCCGACCTCGTCCTGGAATGGGCGCCCGCCGTGGGCCGCGAGCCGCGCGGGGTCTTCTATTCCGAGGAGGTGGACGGCGAGCGGTACGACCTCCTGATGGTCATGCCGCCGGACGCGCCGGATGCTGTGGCGTCACGCCTGCCGCGCGAGACGATCTTCATCATCGACACCTCCGGCTCGATGTCGGGAAACTCGATCTTGCAGGCCCGCGAGGCGCTCCTGCTCGCTCTGGACAAGCTCCAGCCCACCGACCGGTTCAACGTCATCCGGTTCAGCGACACCGCCAGCTCGGTGTTTCCGGACGGCGTTCCGGCGAGCCGCGATGCCCTCCAAAAGGCCCGCGGTTTCATCTCCGGCCTGAACGCGGACGGCGGCACCAATCTGCTCCCGGCGCTCCAGATCGCCTTCCGGAACCCGGCTCCGGGCGGTCTCGTGCCGCAGGTGATCTTCGCCACCGACGGCCAGCTCAGCGATGAGGCGCAGGCCGTCTCGTTCCTGAATGGGCAACTCGGCGTCCGCCGGCTGTTCCCGGTGGCGATCGGCTCGGCTCCCAACGCCGCGCTTCTGCGCCGGCTGGCCGCGCTCGGCCGTGGATCGTTCACCCAGATCGCCGATACCGGGAACGTGGCGCCAGCGATGGCGGCGCTGTTCGCCCAGCTCGACGCTCCCATGCTCCAGGGGATTTCGGTGCAGTGGAGCGACCCCTCGGCGGAGGCCTGGCCGGCGCGCACCCCGGACCTCTATCTCGGCGAGCCCCTGGTGCTCACCGCTCGCTCGCGGAACGCCGGCGGCCCGGTGAGCGTCTCCGGGTCCCGAGGCGGCAGCACCTGGGAGGATTCGTTCCCCAAGGCCGGCAAGCTGAAGGGGGCCGGCATCGACAAGCTCTGGGCGCGGCGGAAGATCCAGGGCCTGACGGACAGCCTCCAGGAGGGAGCCGACGCCGGAGAGGTGCGCCGGGCCATCGTCGAGCTCGGGCTGCGGCATCACCTGGTCACGGACTACACCAGCCTGGTGGCCGTGGACGAGCAGGCGACCGCGCCCAGGGGCGGCAAGCCGGTCAGGCGGGTCGTGCCGGTGAATCCCCCCCGTGCCGATGAAGCCGTGGAGGACAGGATCACTGTGACCGCCGAGTCTCCGCTTCTCGACCAGCGCCGGATCAGCACGGGCGCGAGCGTCTCGCAGACCGCGTTGGACAAGATCCCCAGCGCGCAGGATCCCTACGCGGTCCTGCAGACCACGCCCGGAGTGCTCACGGACCGCATCAACGTTGGGGGCAACGAGAGCGGCCAGCAATCGGTGGCGTTGGCCGTGGACGGCATGGTCGTCACGGACGCGCAAGCCCTGGGCACATCTCCAGCCGATTACGATTTCGATGCCTTCGAGGAGATGCAGACCACGTTTGCCGAGGCCGAGGCGAAGGGCCTCTGCGCGGAGATCCAGCGCGCCGGCTGGACGGGGATCACGCTGAAGCGCGCTCTCGCCGCCGCGCCTTCCCTGAAAGCGGCTCTCCAGAAGGCCGCCGACGCCGGCCTGCTGCGCGGTTTCCTCGCCGTGGTCCTCCACGACAAGGGGTGCTCCGAGCCGCCGGCCGACGTGAAAGCCGAGGCTCAGCGGTATATCGGCAAGTTCGGCCGGCCCAGGGGTTGATGCGATTGGAGGCGGGGTGGGGCTTGTCCCTGCCCCGAGCTCTTTCCCTTACAGGGTGTTTGGAAAGGCCCCTGCTGTAGAGACGCCCCGTGGGGCGTCTCCAGGGCGGTTGACCTCGTCCGTGCTCCCCAGGACGCTCCGCGGGGGCAACGTGGTAAGGGAATCTTCCTCTCCGCCTCGGAGACGCCCCACGGGGCGTCTCTACAGTGGGGCCAAACGGAATCCACTTTCAAAACACCCTCTGAGGCACGCTTTGGAGTAGGGTTGGTCCTATGAGCACAGGAGACCGCCCGGAGCCCGCACGGTCGCCTTCGATGACGGAGATCCGGGAAGAGGCGCGCAAGCGGGCTCGCCTCCTGCGCGACGTGCCGAGAGATCAACTGGTTGCCCGGTTCGTCGAGGTGGGTGAGCAGATCCGGCAGGAGGCGATTGCCAAGGGGGCGGTCATCGAAGGGGACTGGACGGGTGACTGATCGGCTCCGGGCCGTGGCTGCCATTTTTGCGGGCACTCCGCGGAGACTCCTAGCGGCCGAGCAAAGCCGTTTCCGCTGATCCGCCCTTTCGTTCTCGATTAGACTCCGGTCCGTGATGACCGACGCTCCGGTTTCTCCAGATACACGGCGTTACCTCGAAGCCGCTCTCGACGCCTGCCGCCGGGCGGGGGAGATCCATCGCGAGCACTTCCGCTCCGCCGCGCTGAAAGTGGAGCTCAAGGGGGACGCCTCGCCGGTGACCGCCGCGGACCGCGGCTCGGAGGAGGCGATCCGCGAGACGCTCCACCGCGCCACCCCCGATCTCGGGCTCCTCGGCGAGGAGCTCGGTCAGGAGGGGAGCGAGCGTGACCGCTGGATCATCGATCCCCTCGACGCCACCAAGAACTTCGTGGCCGGGCTCCCCTTCTTCGCCACCCTGATCGGGCTCGAGCTGGACGGCGAGCTCGTTCTCGGCGTCGTCCACGCGCCGGCGCTGGGGCCCGGATCGGGGCTTTCCGCCTCCCAGCCCGGAGGGGAGAGCGACACCCTGGGCGAGACCTGGTGGGGAGCCCGCGGCGAGGGGGCCTGGGGAGGCACCGGCACCCGGCTGGAGACCTGCCGGCAGCGACGGCTGCGGGTGAGCGAGACCGCGGAGATCGAAAGCGCTTTCGTGGTCCACGGCGGCCTCAATCTCTTTCAGCGGCACGGTCTCTGGCCGGCCTTCTCGGACCTCGCCGCCCGCGCCAACCGCACCCGCGGTTTCGGCGATTGGTGGGGTCACATTCTGGTCGCCCAAGGGCGCTGCGACGCCATGGTGGAAGGCGAGGTCGCGCTCCATGACGTGGCCGCCCTGAAGCCGATCCTGGAAGCGGCGGGAGGCGTCTTCCTGACCCGCAACGGCGCGCCGTTGGTGTCCGGCTGGAAGGATGCGGCGATCTCCTCGAACCGGAATCTGGCGGCGGGGGTGCGGGCGGTGATGGGGTTCTGATAGTCGGCAGCGTTGTCGGCGCCCCTTCGGGGCGGACCCTCACTCTCCCAACCCTCTCTCTCCCAGCCTCCCCCCCATCCGCCGGGAGAGAGAGGGCTTAAGAACGCTTTCGTGTTTCTTTTTGACTAACTTCTCCCTCTTCTCCCGGTCGGGGGGAGTGCGATGGGAGAAGAGGGCCGGGGTGATGAGGGGCCAACATCGGGCCGACGGCAATCTGACATCCCGCCCATCCTCCGCTACAATCCCCCGCTCGCGAAAGGAACCGGGGACTTGTAGCGTCCGGGGAGAAAGATGTCCGCCTTCACGAATCTGGAATTCCATCGAACGGGAATCGGCCTGGTGCCGGAGCAGCGCGGGGAGAAGCACACCGCCATCTATATCGCCCAGGTGCCGGGCAGCGGCAAGCCGCTGCGGTCCTGCACCTGCGCGGCCGCCAAGCAGAAGACGTGCGAGCACCTCAAGCATCTCTCGGGGGCGGTCTCCGAGGTGGAGAAGGCCTTCGCGGCGCGGGGGTGGGAGGCCGGCTTCGAGACTTCGGTCTGGTGCCGGCTGGCGCGGCTCCTGTTCGAGGGGAGCCCGCAGGCCTCGGCCAAGGTGCGGGTGCTGCGGGTGCCGCGCGATCCGGCGCCGGTGATCCGTGTCACCGCGCCGAACGGCGAGGAGCTGGCGGAGTACCTCGATGCCTCCCCGGCGCGGGTCCGCTTCCTCGAGCGGACCGGCAAGGCCGATCCCGGCGGCGAGGGGATCTTCGACCGCGCCGGGCTCCTCGAGCGGCTGGCCCTCTTCCAGGCCACCGAGCAGGAGCGCCTGTTCCACAAGGCCGGCATGAAGACGCAACGCCAGAGCTGGGAGGAGAGCTTCTGGCACCGTCTCGCCTATCACTGCGCCCGCGAGTTCGACCGCGGCACGTTCCACCCCGCGATCGACGAGGGAAACGGCCGGTTCACCTTCACCTATTGCCGCTCCGGCGGCGACCCGGTCGTCCGCTTCGCCGTGCCGCGCGACCGGGTGCGGGCGGCGCTGCAACTCCTGGCCGGAGAGTATCCGGAGCAGGCGGACCTCGCGATCAAGCCGATCCCGCTGATGTCTATCTTCCGCGTTACCCAGGAGACCGAGCTGGATCTGGAGGTGCGGCCGGTCATCCGCGCCCTCCAGGAGAATGGCGAGGAAAGGTTTTTCGAGCGCCGCGACTTCGAGCAGTTCCGCTATGGCAACCTCGTCTACATCAAGGATCTCGGAGTGCTGGCCGAGCTGGAGCGCGAGGGGAAGGAGCGCAAATTCAAGGCGCCGGTCAGCATGAAGCTCCAGCGCGGCCAGGTGGCGAGCTTCCTGGCCGAGCATCAGGAGGCCCTGGGGGAGGGATTGCTGGTGCTCGACGAGCCGCTGCGGGAGTGGCGGATCTTCAAGGAGCTCGACCGCATCGAAATCTCCGCCGTGGACTTCGAGGAGGCGCTCGCCCGGAGCTGGTACTGGCTGGCGGTGGAGTACGGCTTCGGAGCCGATTCGGTGTCGCTCGCCGAGATCCTGCGCGCCCGGAAAGAGGGGTTGCCTTACCTGGAAACAGCGGGCGGGTGGATCGACCTCAACGCGCCGGTGTTTCGCGATCTCGACCGTCTCGGCGAGGCGGGCGAGCGCTTCCGGCTGCCGGCGAGCGAGCTGCTGCGCCTTCAGGCCACGGCTGGAAAGCCGGTGCGGGTGGCCGGCGAGGGGGCCGCCGCGGCCCGCCTCGGGAGCCTCCTCGAGCTGCGGCCGGCGGCGCCGTTTCTGACGCCGCGCGGAATCGCCACGGAGCCCCGGGCCTATCAGCGAATCGGGGTCGACTGGCTCCTCTTCCTGGTCCAGAACGGGCTCGGCGGCCTGCTCTGCGACGACATGGGCCTCGGCAAGACGCTGCAGGTGCTCGCCCTCATGGTCACCCTGCTGGAGCGGGGCGAGGTCGACGAGCCCTTTCTGGTGGCCTGTCCCACCAGCGTCCTCTCGCACTGGCGCAACCAGATCCACCGCCACGCTCCGGGCTTGCGGCCGGTCGTCCATCACGGCTCGCAACGGCGGCTGCCGGGCGCGCTCCGGCCGGGCGACGTGCTGCTGACTTCCTATGGAGTGCTGCGCCGCGACGCCGAGGAGCTGAGCGCCCGCCCCTTCGCCCTCGCCGTGTTCGACGAGGCCCAGAACCTGAAGAACCGGGGCACGCAGAGCTGGCAGGCGGCCGATCACCTGGTGGCGGACGTCAAGCTGGGGCTGACCGGCACGCCGATCGAAAACTCGCTCGGCGAGCTCAAGGCGCTCTTCGATCTCGTCCTCCCCGGCTATCTGGGAACGGATGCCGCCTTCGAGCAGCGTTATGAACGGGATGATGACCTCGGCGAGTTGCGGCGGGTGATCTCCCCCTTCATGCTCCGGCGCCTGAAGTCGTCGGTGCTCGACGAGCTGCCGGAGAAGATCGAGGATGTCCGCACCTGCGCCCTCGCGGACGACCAGGTCCGGCTCTACCGCGACGCCGTGGACGGCCGGGGGGCCGAGCTCGCCCGCCAGATCGAGGCGGCGGCGGACGGCCATCTCCCCTACATCCACGTCTTCGCGCTGCTGAGCCTGCTCAAGAAGATCTGCGATCACCCCGCCCTGGCGCTGGGCGATCTCGACCGCGCCGGCGAGCTCGTCTCGGGCAAGTGGGAGCTCTACCGGGAGATCCTCGCCGAGTGCCTGGAGAGCGGCCACAAGGTGGTGGTCTTCACCCAGTTCCTGGGGATGATCGAGCTGATGGCCCGCCATCTCGAGGGGCTCGGCGTGGGTTTCGTCAAGCTGACCGGATCGAGCGTCCGCCGCGGCGAGATCGTCGACCGCTTCAACCTCGATCCCGACTGCCGGGTCTTCCTCGGCAGCCTCAAGGCCGGCGGCACAGGGATCGATCTGGTGGGCGGCTCGGCCGTGATCCATTACGATCGCTGGTGGAACGCGGCGAAGGAGGACCAGGCGACCGACCGCGTCTACCGGTTAGGGCAGCGGCGGGCGGTGCAGGTCTTCAAGCTGGTCACCGAGGGGACCCTGGAGGAGAAGATCGCCGCCCTGATCGAGAAGAAACGGCAGATGATGGCGAACGTCGTGCAGGAAGACGCCCCGGAATTGGCGAAGATCTTCACCCGCGACGAGCTGCTCGATATGCTGCGGCAGAGCGTGTGAAGAGGAGGAGGGACGAATGGCGCGAGCGAAGCATGTACCAGAAAAATACTGGCTGATGAAATGCGAGCCCGAGGCGTACACGATCGACGACCTCGAGCGCGACGGCACGACGACCTGGGAAGGGGTGCGCAACTTCCAGGCGCGGAATTCCATGCGCGACGACATGAAGCCGGGCGACGGCGTCCTCTTCTACGCCTCGAACGCCGAGCCCTCGGGGGTGACCGGCGTCGCCGCGATCGCGCGCGGCGGGTATCCCGACCCCTACGCGTTCGAAGCGGGTCATAAATATTTCGATCCCAAGAGCGATCCGGAAAATCCCACCTGGATGATGGTGGACCTCCGCTTCGCCGAGAAGTTTCCGGACATCGTGCCGCTCGGGGTGTTGAAGGAGACGCCCGGCCTCCAGGACATGGTGGTGACCCAGAAGGGCTCCAGGCTCTCCGTGCAACCGGTGACGAAAAAAGAGTTCGACATCGTGGTGAAGCTCGGCCGCAAGGGGGGCTGGACGTCATGAGGGAGCACGACGGCTACTGGGCGGACGACATCGAGATCGAATGCCCCTACTGCGGCGAGCGGCTGGAGCTCTCGATCGAGCCGGACGTCTTCGGCGCGCTGGTGCAGGACTGCGAGGTCTGTTGCAATCCCTTGCAACTGACGATCACCCGCGACCGCGATGGGGATGTCGAGGTGCGGGTAGAGCGGGCGCAGTAGGCCCTCATTGTCCCGGACCTTTGGCTCACAGTCCGGTCCCCGGGCTGGTTCCGGTAACCTGGGAGAGAGAAGTATTTCCGATGAAACATGAATCTCGGACAAAGTCTTGACGCCAATTCCTGACTTCTGAATTCGAGACCTGTCTCTATGAGACAGCCGAGGTGTCCGTTGGGACGGTATCAACGTGGCGTCGCAGCCAAATCGCAGTAACCTGTTTCGATACAGGGCAGCGCTGTCGCGTTTCTATCTTCCAGAATTCAAGGCCGGATTCTATTGACCCAAAGAGGTTCGATTTCTCAACGGTGCCCTTGGGAACGACCTTTATGGTAGAAATCATCAGAACCGTACCGGAACCTTCTGAATCCTTAGTACCTACCAACTCGGACCCGTTAAGGACACAAACGCTTCCAGGTGCGCTTGAACATTTTTACAATCACTAGTTTGCATAAAATTATTTGACGCACCGTCCTCTCGTTGGTAGTTTATCAAAATTCAACAGAAAGGAAGGACACAATGACGAATGCGGTCAAGCTCACTCTGGTCATAGCGCTCACTCTTAGCCCGTTACCACTTTTGGCCGAGGTTTTCTGTTGTCAGTGTCGCGGAGAGGGTGGCAGTCCCTTCTTAACGCCCACGGCTGCCGGTAGCAACTGCAGAATCACCTGTATGGCGAGTGGTGGCTCTGGAAGTGGTAGGCCAAGCCCATGTCCTCCGTGGCCGCAACCCCAGGGCC
Organism: Thermoanaerobaculia bacterium; assembly: GCA_039918595.1. GTDB lineage: Bacteria > Acidobacteriota > Thermoanaerobaculia > Multivoradales > UBA5704 > DATARR01. Next base: position 8,331 of record JBDSHF010000297.1, on the reverse strand, counting down.
AGCCTCTACCAGGCCAAGATCCTGGCACGACAGTTGGCAGTTTTGCGGCAGGGATTGGAGGGAAAGATAATTCTTCGCGTTGCGAGATACACACGGCGCATTTCGATCCACCACTTGTTGCGGTCGTCGGTAAGCCATTCACGACTGGCTTTACTTGGGGTCGTTTGGGTGGCGGGCAGTGCAACATTCATTCCGGTGGTGCCGTCGAGTGGGGTGACGGCTCGCCGGTAACTTCTTTGACCACTGCGGTACCGACGACTCCAGACGCGTGCTCAGGTCAATTTTCTCGCCTTGTCGCACCAGGCGAACGGGTGACTCATGTTTACAGAGAACCGGGAAGATACGTCATCAGAGGCTGGGCACAGGGTGATTTCAAGGCAATTGACGGATCCTTTAGATGCCGCAACCAGAGACAGGACTGGATCACAGTCCAGGCGGTCCCGAGCAAGCCATAGGTGAAAAATGTGGTTAGCTGACGTGTAGAGGGAGCCTTGTCGTTCAGCGCGACGAGATCAAGGGCTTAGGTACTCGGTACGCGAGGTCCAGTCTGTTGGTTTGAGCTTCCGGTGGGCCCGGACGCGGATCGGGAGGGCGGGGCCGTCGAACCGGTGAGCCCAGGCGAGAAAGCACAGGGCGGAGAGCGCGATCCCGAAGGCCGGTGCTGCTATCCACCCTGGCCGATGATCTCAAAGGCGGCGGATCGCGCTCGGCGTCACGCGAATTCCCCGGCTGAGAGGACGGAATCCAATTTTCATCGCCGGAAATGCCCGGCGAAGGTCTCACCGGTTCCGGCGAGCCCCGTGAAATCCATTTCGCGTCTCTCGCCGGCTCCGGCGCGCTTTGAAAAATGCTTTGCGAGCCGTGAGAAATGCCCGGCGAGACCTCTAAAGGGCATTTCGCCAGCCCTACGGGCTGGTCCCCAGCAACGCCTCCTCCAGCCGATCCCGGCAGGCGCGGCTCAGGGGGAGCCGTTTGCCGCTCTTGAGCGCCACCACGAAATCGCCGTGCGGGCTGGGCACCATCTCGCGCACCGCTTCGAGGTTGACGAGAGCCGAGCGGTGAATGCGCAGAAAGCGCTCGCGCGGCAGTTTCGCCTCCACCCCTGACATCGTCTCGCGCAGCAGGTGGGATTCGCCGCCGGCGTTCAGGCGGACATAGTTGCCGGCGGCCTCGATCCATTCGATTTCCTCGGGAGAGAGGAAGAGGACCTGGCCGTTGTTGCGCACGGCGAGCCGGTGAAAGGTGGGGCGCTCGGGCGCCGGGGGCCCGAGAAGGGTGGCGAGCTGGCGCTGGAGCGTGGCCGCGGCGGCGAGCAGCTCGGCCAGGCGCCGCTCCCGGAAGTCGTCTTCGAGGTTCGCGCTACGAAAGTTCATCAGATTCATTCCTCTCGCCCTCGCTACGGAAAACCTTCACAAAAAGGGCCGCCGGGGCGAGGCCCGGCGGCGTATCGGAGGAGGCATCGGCTGATTCAACCAAGCTGCTTAATGAAAGCTGAGCCGCGCGCCGAGACGGAAGACGCGGGGGCTCAGCACCTCGAGCACGTGCCCGGAGTTGGAACGCCCGAGCAGGCCCTGCCGCTGCAGGACGTACGACTCGTTGAGGGCGTTGAACACGTCGACGCCGAGGTTCAGGCCGACGTCGCGGAAGCTGATCTCCTTTTCGGCCCGCAGGTTCAGCACGTGGGTGTCCGGATAGCGGAAGGCGTCCGGCGAGGAATCGACCGGGACGTCGATGCCGACGCCGCCGTCGGCGATCGTCTCGCGGCTGATCCGCGTGGCGTAGCGGAGCGGATAACCCTGGCGGCCGGTCAGGTTGGCGGCAAGGTTGAAGGCCCAGGGGCGGTCGGGCGCGACCTGATAGAGGCCGTTCAGGCTGTAGGACCACTTGCTGTTGATGAACACGTTCCCCTTGGGGCCGGAGGCGGTGCCGGAGGCCTGCAGGACGTCGGTGCCGTCGACGACTCCACCCGCGGTGGTATCGGTCGGGTCCTGGATCTCGCTGGCGGGGATCCGCCATTTCCAGTCCTGCCAGGAGACGTTGCCGCGCAGCATCCAGCGGTTGGAGAGCCGCTTGTCGAAGGTGAGCGCGGCGCCCTTGAACTCCTGCTCGCGGTCGCCGTTGGTCAGCAGCAGGCCGTTGCGGGTCGTCACTCCATCCCGCAGCTCCCAGTAATGGACGGTGTAGGTGTGGCCGTCGGGCGCGGTGACGCTGACCGGGTCGGCCTCGACGTAGTCGCCGGGCCGCTCCGCCCGCCCGACCGAGCCGAGGAAGGCCGCGTCATAGGGATCGTCGGTGTCGAAGACGAGCCGCTGGGCGTCGAGGATGTCGTGGGTCTTGCGGTAGGTGAAGCTCAGGCCGACCACGAAATCGGACAGCAGGGCGTGCTCCGCGCCGATCAGCAGCTCGTCGGTGATCGGAGCCTTGAGGTCGGGGTTCACCGCGTTGGACTGCAGCGGCTGAAGGGTGATGGGGTTGACGTTGCCGCTCGGCGGCGCGATCTCCGGGCCGAGGTCGCCGGGGTCCAGATTGGGATCGCCGTTGTTGGAGGTCAGGAAGTAGCGATACGAGGCGGCCGCGAGCGGGTTGAGGAAGCCCGCGGTGCCGGTGCCGAGCTGATCGGCGAAACGCGAGTAGCTCGCGCGCAGCAGGGTTTTCTTCTGCGCGCCGAGGGCATAGGTCGCCCCTAAGCGCGGGGTGATCGAGGTCCAGGTGAAGCCGGCGTCCTGGCCCGCGTAGTGGGTCTCCGGCAGGAGATCCGGAAATACGGAGTTGGCCGCCGCCGAGGAGGCGAGGTTCCTGCCCCCCTGGCGGTCGTAGCGCAGGCCGACGTTGGCCGTGAGGTTGCCGCGGGAGAGCGTGTCCTGGAGGTAGGCGCTGCCGTAGTCGGTCTTGACCTTGGAGTTGGCCTCGCGGATGAGGAAGAGGAGATGAGTGTCCTCCGACACCGCGAGATCGATACCGCCTCCGGGCCAGGTGAAGAGCGACGACTGCTCGGCGGTGCGGTAGCCGGCCCCGTACTTGAGCTCGTTGGAGAAGCCGCCGGCCTCGAAGAAGTTGGCGGCGTCGAGCTTGCCCTGCTTCTGCGGCCGCTCGAGCTGGTTGAGCAGGAAGCTGTTGTGCCATCTCTGGCTGGGATCGCGGTACGCCAGGGCCGAGCCGCCTTCAGGGGCGAGCTGGAAGCCGCCGTTGACGACCGAATACATGCCGGTCAGGTAGAAATCGGTGCCGAGGATCTGGGTGTCCTCGGCCTTGTAGCCGGTCGGCCCGGGACCGAAGCTGGACTGGTCCCAGGTCGTCTCCTGGGGGCGCAGCGGGCCGGCGTTGCGGCCGGTCTTGATCTTGTCGCCGTTGAAGGCGAATGCCGTGGCTGAGTTGGACGGCGTGATCTGGGCGTTGAGCTTGCCGTTCCAGTTCTTGAGGGTGGTCTGGTCGCTGAAATCGTTGATCGTAAACAGATCGATCTGCTGGCGGGAGTAGGCGCCCCAGGCCCAGAGACGGTCCTTGACGATCGGGCCGCCGACCTCGGCGCCGAGCTCCTCGTTCTTGTCGATCCGGTTCCCCTGCTTGAAGGCGGCCTGGGCGTGGTTGCCGTTCCAGGGGCCGGCCTGGCCGAGGTCGCCGTGGTCGATGCCGAGGTCCCCCTGCGTGCTCTTGTCGTTGGTGTAATAGCGGCCGGAGCCGCGCCATTCGTTGGTGCCCCGTTTGGTCACCATGTTGAGCACCACGCCGCCGGTGGCGGTCGTGGCGTCGCTGCCGCCGGTCGACACCTGCATCTCCTCGAAGGAGTCGAAATCGTAATAGGTCGGCGAGGAGCCGAGGGCGGACATGTCGGTGATCACCATGCCGTCCACCGCCAGGACCGACTGGTCGCAGGTCGAGCCGGGGCCCATGAACAGCGACTGCTGGCCGCTCTCGTTGCCGCCGACGTTGATGCGGTCGGTCACCACGCCGGGCGCGGTCTGCAGCACCGCCCAGGGGTCGCGGGCGGTCGGGGTCTTCTCGAGGTCCGCCAGCGTCACGATCTGGGTCGACCCCTGCTTGCGCGGATCGAGCAGCGGCGAGCGGTCTTCGACGATCGTGAGGGTGTCTGTGAACGCCGGCTGAAGCCTTACCTCCACGCTGGTGTTGCGGCCGATGTTGACGGAGATGTCTTTCTGCTCGAGAGGCGAGAACCCTTCGATCTCCGCCTTGAGCGCGTAGGAGCCGGGCGAGAGGCCCAGGAAGCGGAACTTGCCTTGAGCGTCGGTCGCCTGGACCTGCGGCGCGCCGGCGCCGGTCAGGGTGAGGGTGACGCCGGGCAGCGAGGATCTGTCGCCGCCGCTCAGGACGGTGCCGTAGATGCTGCCGCTCTGCACCTGGGCCAGCGCGGGCATCGCCAGGCTTAGCAGCAGGACGGCAAGTGAAAGCGCGCGCTTTGAAAACGAATGCAAAATCATGAGATCAAACCTCCTGGTAGAAGTCTCGTTGAGGTTATGGATTTGTGGAGATAAACCTTCTCCCTGTCAGCCTGCGGCCTCACCTCCTTCCGATTCGATCAACCTTCGCGAGCCTCCAGAGAGCAAGCGCTGTGCCGCTCTCGGCGCCGAAGCCGGGCCGGGCTGATAAATGATTGATACGGTTGAAGAAAATCGGTTTTTTACGACGGGATCAGGAAGACGGGCCGCGGTGATCGAATCCAATGTACCGGATGGCAAAAGCCTTGTTGTGTGGCCAATTCAAGTGGGCATGGCGCAACTCGGCCCATGCCGCGAGCGGTTCGTCACGGCCCTGCCGCCTTTCATCCCATGGCAATCATAAAATTGGACTTCAGGCCCGGAGGATTCGAAAGATTGGACGCGCGGCTCGCGGACGGAATTCGGGTGATCGATTCTTGCGGACAGGGGCGTGCGCCGCGACGGGGACCGTGCGCGGAAAAGGTTTCTGAACGTCCTCGCCGGGAGTCGCCGCCGTCCTCCAGGGGGAACGGCGGGCGGCGGTGGCGGCCCGGGGGGGCGCTTTTCGAGCCCCTTGCAAGGAGGGCTGGGAGCAAGGGGCATGCCGTGCCCGCCCGGGCACTCAAGGCAAGCCGTTACACACCGTCTTTGCTGGCTGGAGCGATCTGCCCTCCGAATCCTCACCCTCGATCCCTCTCCACTCCGTGGAGAGGGAGGGCTCTTCGCTCGAGGTTGTCGTCTCATCAGCGGGCCCTCCCTCTCCCCCGGGAGAGGGACCGAGGGTGAGGATTCGAAGGGCAGGTCGCTCCGAGGGTTAAAGACGTTTTGGGCCCCCTTGACTCCCGCCGCCTCCCGGCGACACGATGGGATCGGCCATGCACACGATCTTCAAGGACTTCAGCTTCTCCGCCGCGCACGCCATCCGCGGGCACACCCGTGGCTGCCAGAACCTGCACGGGCACAACTACCGGGTGCGGGTGCACCTCCAGGCCGGGCGGCTGGACGCGCTGGGGATGGTGCTCGACTTCGCCGACCTCAAGGCGATGATGGAGGAGATCGTCGGCCCCTTCGACCACCGGGTGATCAACGACATCCCGCCGTTCGACGAGCGCAACACCACGGCGGAGCTGATCTCCCAGTACGTCTTCGAGGAGATCGAGCGGCGGCTCGCCGGGCAGGAGCGGGTGCGGGTGACCCGGGTCGAGGTCTGGGAGACCGACACCTCCTGCGCCGCCTACGAGCGCTGACGACACGGCGGATCGGTCCGCCGATCGGATAGAATCCCTCCAGGTATCCGGGTCTCCGGGAAACGTTCGGCGGGCAATCGACATAGAGAGAGAAGAGGAGAAGGCATGGCTTCGGAGAAGCCCTCGCTGGAGGGACTGCGCATCGACCGGTCGGCGATCGGGGAGGAGAAGGGCCGGGGGCGGCTGTGGATCGCCCTGGCGGCGATCGCCGTGCTCGCCCTGGCGGCCTGGGGGTGGCTCGCCCGGCCGCGCGCCGTCGAGGTGCGGGCGGCGGCGGCCGAGGCGCGCGCCGGGGGCTCCGCCGCGGCCGGGGCGGTGCTCAACGCCTCCGGCTACGTCACCGCCCGCCGGCAGGCGACCGTCTCCTCGAAGATCACCGGCAAGGTGGTGGACGTGCTGGTCGAGGAGGGGATGGAGATCCGGGAGGGGCAGGTGCTCGCCCATCTCGACGACGCCACCCCGCGCAAGCAGGTCGCGCTGGCCGAGTCGCAGCTCGCCTCGCAGCGGCGCTCGCTCGCCGAGACCCAGGTGCGGCTGAGGCAGGCGAAGCTCAGCCAGGCGCGGATGCGGCGTCTGCGCGAGCAGGGGATCTCGACCCAGGCCGACGCCGAGTCGGCGGATGCCGACGTCGACGCGCTGGCGGCGCGGCTCGACCTCGCGCGCCAGGACACCCTGGTTTCCGAGCGCCAGCTCGCCCTGCGCCGCCAGGACCTCGACGACACCGTGATCCGCGCCCCGTTCGCGGGGGTCGCGGTCAGCAAGGACGCCCAGCCCGGCGAGATGATCTCCCCGGTCTCGGCCGGCGGCGGCTTCACCCGCACCGGCATCTGCACGCTGGTCGACATGAAGTCGCTCGAGATCGAGGTCGACGTCAACGAGAGCTACATCCACCGGGTGACGCCGGGGCAGAAGGCGGTCGCGACTCTCGACGCCTATCCCGAATGGCAGATCCCGGCGCGGGTGATCATGCCGGTGCCCACGGCCGACCGGCAGAAGGCGACGGTGCGGGTGCGGCTGGGGTTCGAGCAGCTCGATCCGCGGATCCTCCCCGACATGGGGGTCAAGGTCGCCTTCCTGGGCGAAGAGAAGAGCGCGGGAGCCGCGGCGGCGAAGCCGGTGGTGGTGATCCCCCGCGCCGCCCTGCGCAAAGACGGCGACCGCGACGTCGTCTTCGTGATCCAGCCGGGGGACCATGTCGAGCGCCGGGCGATCAGCGTCGCGGCCGGCACCGGCGACGAGGCGGTGGTCACCTCCGGCCTCGCCGTCGGCGAGCGGGTGGTGATCGAAGGGCCGGCGGACCTCAAGGACGGGGCTGCCATCGCGATCAAGAATTGAGGAGAAAGAACGCATGAACGATAGCGCGCTGGTCCATATCCAGGACGTGCACAAGGTCTACCGCCGGGGCAACGAGAAGATCGAAATCCTGAACGGGATCAACCTCGAGGTGCCCCCCGGGGACTTCCTGGCCTTGATGGGGCCCTCGGGCTCGGGGAAGACGACGCTGCTCAACCTGATCGGCGGGCTCGACCGCCCTTCCTCCGGCGCCGTCGAGGTGGCGGGGGAGCCGGTCCACCGCCTCTCCGACGGCCAGCTCGCCAAATGGCGTGCGCGCCACGTCGGCTTTGTCTTCCAGTTCTACAACCTGCTGCCGGTGCTGACCGCCGAGCGCAACGTCGAGCTGCCGCTGCTGCTCACCCGTCTCTCGGCGGCGCAGCGCCGGCAGCACGTCGCTACCGCCCTTGGCGTCGTCGGCCTCGCCGACCGCGCCCGGCATTATCCGCGGCAGCTCTCCGGCGGCCAGGAGCAGCGGGTGGGCATCGCGCGGGCGCTCGTCACCGACCCGACGCTGCTGCTCTGCGACGAGCCGACGGGCGATCTCGACCGCAAGTCGGGCGACGAGATCCTCGACCTCCTCCAGGCGCTCAACCGTGAGCACGGCAAGACGATCATCATGGTCACCCACGACCCGCACGCCTCCGCCCGCGCGAGCCGCACCGTATATCTCGACAAAGGCCAGCTCTCTGCGCAGCCGGCCGCGCAATGAAGATGCCGCACCCGAGTTCCCAAGCCAAAGCCCAGCTCGAAACCGCGCTCCAGACCTTGCGCGATAACCACTCCCGCGTGACCGGCCCGCGGCGCGCGATTCTTTCCCTGCTCACGCATGAGCACGGCCCTTTCACCGTCGAGGAAATCCACCAGCGCATGAAGGGCGAGGGCGATATGGTGACGGTGTACCGCTCGCTCGCCGCGATGGAGGAAATCAACCTCGTGCGCCGCTGCGATTTCGGCGACGGCTCGTATCGCTACGAGTTCAACACGGGCGAGCATCACCATCACCACATCATTTGCCGCGTCTGCCGCAGCGTGCGGACGCTCGACTTCTGCGTGGCCGATGGCCTCGAACGCATGGCCCGCCAGCTCGGATACGCCAACGTTGCGCATACCTTGGAAATCTTCGGCGTCTGCGTTAAATGCCAGAAGACGGCAAAGGCAAAGGCCAGCGCGTAGCGCGGGAAGAACCTGTGCATCAAACGTTGCCAGCGGGCCGGCCTGCAAACGCCGTGCTGCTTTACTGGCCCATCCACGACGCCACTGGCATGATGAAACCCATGATCGTCCACGCGCGGAGGCTGGCTGGAGGACAGGGCATT
>JBDSHF010000296.1:0-8136 GCA_039918595.1 Thermoanaerobaculia bacterium | reverse complement strand
AGGAACATCGCGAAGCCGAGACTCAGGGCGGGCAGGGCGTCGATCAGGAAGCGCTGGCCATAGCCGCCGGCATTGTTCCACTCCGACCACCAGCCATAGAGCACCGCCACCGCCAGGAACCAGACGGTGGCGATGAGCCCCCATTGCCGCCCGGGATTAAGCTGCCCGGGATTGAAATCCCGGGCTACCCACGGTCGTCCCATCCGGGACTTCCCCAATCCCACCAACCCCACCGCTGCCAGCAGCAGCGCCGGATGGAACAGGAAGAGTCCATGGACCGGAGAGAACAGCACGTTCCACGGCGAGGCCGCCGAGATCACCCATGTCCCCCCATAAGGAGGGCGCCACGAACCGAACAGCCACTCCCACCAGAAGGGGAGAAGCAATAGGGGAAGAACCAGTCCAACCCCGAAAGCAAGAATTCCTTTGGAAGTCCCGGCCCAGGGACGGCGGTCGGTAGCCCGGGATTTCAATCCCGGGCGGTCATCATCCGGGCGGTCGATATCCGGACGGCCCAAAAGGATCGCCAACAAAGCCGGCGCCGCCAGCGCCACCGATCCATACCGCACCATCACCGCCCCGCCCACGATCGCCCCGGCCGCGAGGGCGAGCCTCACGCTCCCGGTCTCCCGCTGACGGACGAGCACCAGGAGCAGCAGCGCGGCCAGGGCGAAGGCCGGCGCGTGGGTCATCCCCACCAGCGAGTAGAAGATCAGCGGCCCGCCAAAGAAGGTGAGGGCGGTCGCGGCGGCGGCGATCCCCTCGGAGAACCCGATCCGGCGCAGGGCCAGGGCGATCCAGAGCAATCCCAGCAGCGTCACGAAGTTGCGGGCCAGCACGATCATCGCCGCCGAGAGGAACACCCCGCGCGGCACCCGGCCCGCGGGGGGCAGGTCGACCCCGTTCGCCATCCACCCCGGCGGCAGCACCCGGTCGAGCCCCCGGCCGGCCAGGAAGGGGAGGGCGTCCAGAACCAGGATGCCGGGAGGATATTGCAGGACGAGATGCCCCCCGGGGCCGCCCACCAGTCCGTTCATCACGCCGTGGTGATCGTCCTCCACGAAGGGATCGCCGTCGTCCGCCAGCGACTGGAGCGTGGCGAAGCTCGCCCAGCCGTCGCCGCCGAGGCCGCGATCGAACATCGCCATATGGAGGGCGGCGAGGAGGAGAACGGCGGCGAGGGGTCGGATGCGGAGGCGCACGCTTGGTAATCTATCCTCATGCGTATCCCCCCCGAAGAGTTCGAGGCCCTGGTCGAGCACGCGCTGGAGGGGCTCCCCGCGGAATTCGCCGAGCTGCTGGAGAACGTGGCCGTGATGGTGGAGGACGAGCCGGACCCCGAGGACCTCCAGGCGCTCGGGATGAAACCGGACGAGGAGCTGTTCGGCCTCTACCAGGGGGTCCCCCTTGCCGACCGCGACAGCTTCTACCAGGCGGTCATGCCCGATCGCGTCTTCATCTACCGCGGCCCCATCCTGCGCTACTGCCGGGACCGCCGGCAAGTGATCCGCGAGATCCGCGACACCGTGGTTCACGAATTGGGGCACCACTTTGGGATGGAGGAGGAGGATATGCCCTATTAGGAGGCCGCTTGTTCGAGGCAGTTTCGCGGCTGCGGAGTTGGCCCTCATCACCCCGGCCCTCTTCTCCCAGCCTCCCCCCCATCCGCCGGGAGAAGAGGGAGAAGTTAGTCGAAGTAAGCTCTTAAAGCCCCGCTCTCCCGGCAGGAGAGAGAGGGCTAAAAAAACCGGCGTTTGTTTTTGAGCTAACTCAGAACTAACTGCTCCCTCTTCTCCCGTCGGGAAGGGGGGGAGGCTGGGAGAAGAGGGCCGGGGTGATGAGGGCCGCAGGCCACTACAATACCCCCGTGCGCCGCTCCCGCCGCCGTCTCGCCGTCCTGATCCTCGGCCTGCTCCTCACGGTGCTCGCCTCGTCCTTCCTCTACATGTGGGGGATGGCGGCGCTCGAGGGGAAGCCGCGCAGCTTCTGGCAGAGCCTGGAGTGGGCGGGCGAGACGCTGAGCACCACCGGCTACGGGGCGGACTCGGGGTGGCGCCACCCGGTGATGGTGGTGCTGGTGGTGGCGGTCCAGTTCCTCGGCGTTTTTCTGGTCTTCCTGATCTTTCCGATCTATCTCATCCCCTTCCTGGAAGAGCGGTTCGAGACCCGGCTGCCGCAGGAGGTGGCGAAAGACCTCGAGGGGCACGTGGTCGTCTACCGCTACGGGCCGGCGGTCGAGACGCTGCTGGAGGAGCTGGCCGGCGCGGACGTGCCGACGCTGGTCCTGGAGCCGGACGACTCCGTGGCCCGCCGGCTGTTCGAGAGCGGAGTGCGGATCGTCCACCGCTCCTTGAGCGAGGGGGCGTTGCGGTCGGCGCGGCTGGAGAAGGCGCGGGCGATCATCGCCAACGGCACCGACGACGAGAACGCCGCGCTCAGCCTCTCGGCGCGCCAGCTCGGCTTCCGCGGCACCCTCCTGGCGCTGGTCGAGGACCCCTTCCACCGCCGGCCCATGATGCTCGCCGGCGCCACGGCCGTCTTCACCCCGCGGCACATCCTGGGCGCGGCGCTCGCCGCCCGCGCCTCGGCCCGCATCAACCCGCGCGTGGGGGGGATCCAGCAACTCGGGCGCAACCTGGAAGTGGCCGAGCTGCGGGTGAGCCCCGAGAGTCCGCTCGCCGGCCATACGCTCGACGAGACGGCGATCGGCACGCGCACCGGCGCCAAGGTGGTCGGCCAGTGGATCGGCGGCGAGCTCAGGGTGCCCGACGGCTCGGGTCTCCGGCTGGAGCCGGGCGGCATCCTGGTCGTGGTGGGGAGCCCGGAGAGCGTCGACCGCCTGCAGGATCTCGCGGGGGGCGCGGTGACCCTGCGGCGCGAGGGGCCGTTCGTGGTGGGCGGCGGCGGCGAGGTGGGGCGCAAGGTGGCCGAGCTGCTGCGCGCGGTGGGGGAAGAAGTGACTCTGATCGACCGCCACCCTGGCCCGGAGGTGGACCTGGTGGGCAACGTCCTCGACGCCCGGCTGCTCGAGACGGCGGGGGTCAAGGACGCCCAGGCGGTGATCCTGGCCCTCGACGCCGACAGCGCCACCCTCTTCGCGACCGTGATTCTCAAGGATCTGGCGCCGGGGGTGCCGGTGATCGCCCGCGTCAACGAGGCCGAGAACGTGGAGCGCATCCACCGCGCGGGGGCCGACTACGCGCTCTCGATCAGCCAGGTCTCCGGCCAGATGCTGGCCAAGAAGCTGCTGGGCCAGGAGTCGGTCGCCGTCGATCCGCAGCTCAAGATCCTGAAGATAGTTCCCGACGGTCTCGCCGGCCGCCACCCCGCGAGCCTCGCCATCCGCGAGCGCACCGGCTGCTCCGTCGTCGCGGTCGAGCGCGGGGATGACGTCCTCGTCGAGTTCCCCGCCGAGTTCCGCTTCAAGCCGGACGACGCCGTCTACATCTGCGGCAGCGGCGACGCGGTGCGCCGGTTCCGGGAGGTCTTCCGGCGGGCGTGAGGGGGGCGGATCTCGGAGGGCGTCTGTCCGGACCGCCCCCAGGGCGTGATTTATCCAGCCTGGGGTGGCAACCCCAGGTGGGAGCCCAAAACCTCATGAGCCCCGAAGGGCCGACACCCTACCTGGGGTTGACACCCCAGGCTGGATAGATTCCGCCCTGCGGGCGGGCCCTCGGAAATCCCGCCGGGGAGCTTCCGGCCTCATTCCGGAAGCTTCCATCGCGTCAGATACGCTTACGGAGTCACCCCGGAAGCTCCCATTGCGGCTCCGTAAGCTCCCGTCGCCCGCTGGAAGCTCCCGGCGGCGTTCTGTAAGCTCCCATCGCGCCAGATACCGTTACGGAATCACCCCGGAAGCTCCCATTGTGGCTCCGTAAGCTCCCGTCGCCCGCCGGAAGCTTCCGGCGGTGCTCCGTAAGCTTCCATCGCACCAGATACCTTTACGGAGTCACTCCGGAAGCTCCCATTGAGGCTCGGTAAGCTTCCGTCGCCTGCCGTAAGCTTCCGGCGGCGCTCCGGGAGCTTCCATCGCGCCAGATACCGCTACGGAATCACCCCGGAAGCTTCCATTGCGGCTCGGTAAGCTTCCGTCGCCCGCCGGAAGCTTACGGTGGCACTCCGGGAGCTTCCATTGCGCCAGATACCGTTACGGAGTCTCGCCGGAAGCTTCCATTCCGGCTCGGTAAGCTTCCGTGGGACGCTGGAAGCTTACGGCGGCGTTCCGGGAGCTTCCAGTGCGGGAAAATACGCGGATCTCGGCCGCCGCGGACCTGAATTGTGAGACAGGGAGAGTCGGGATAAAGAAAGGGGGCGTGCCGGAGCACGCCCCCGTAAGGCGGGGCTACGTGGTTTCAGTGGGGGAGGAGTCGGGGGCTTTCGAGGGGGTGGGCGGCCGCAGCTCCGGGGCCGTCTTCGCCTTCCGGCCGCGGAACGGCAGCAGTCCGAATTCGGAGAGCTTCTCCGCCCGGATGCCGTAGTGCTGCTTGACGGCCAGTTGCAGCACAGTGGCCAGCCGTTCCCCTTCGGTGATGAAGGTATTGAACTGCTTGCTGGCTTCCTGCTTGCCGGCCACAAAGGCCGCCTGCTGCTTGGCGGACTCCTGCGCCTGGGTCAACAGGGTCGCGAGCTGCGCCAGGCTCCCTTGCAGGTGCTGCAGATCGCCGCTGTTGGCCGCCAGCGCCGCAGCTTCTGCAGCTTTCCCAACTTCCCCGCGTTCGTGGTCTCTCTCGTCATGGTCTTCTCCTTCGGAGCCCCTTTTCCGGTCCCCGAGCCAGCCGACACCGAAATTGGTGAACGTTTGGTGCGCATAGGATTCACTATGGCCATGCCGGTGTCAAGTGCCAGACAATGACAGTAGGATCTTCTTGTACAAGACTAATGCATACCCAAGGTGGCTGGTGCCGGCTTGGTCCGGCCATAAAGCCGGCGCCCCAGACGCCGCTTGAAGGGTTGGAGCCGCCGGTCCATGGTCCGCGGACTCATCGCCAATAGTTGCTGCTCGAGTTCGGGCGAGATCTTCAGCCGCTGCCGGATCCAAGGCAGCCACACCGGCAGTAGAGCTTTCAGACGCACCGACCACGGGTAGCCGGCGGCCTCCCAGACCTTGCTCAATACCCGCAGGACCTGGGGGCCATAGCGAGGTAAATGCTCTCGGCGCCGTCTCGGCTTGGGCTCTGGAGGATGCGACAGCAGATGAATTGCGTACTTTCGGTGGTACCCGGAGGCAGCGCAGAGGCCATTGAGAATCAACGCCTTCTCGCGCCGACCCGCCTTGCGGTATTGAGGATGAACCGACACCAGAAGCTCTCGCCGAGATCCAGGACTCATCTTGGCCTCCCAGGGCTGGCCAAAGGCGACGCCCCGGTAAGCTCTTTCGTGGCGCGACGTACCAGCCCCGGTAAGATTTTAGGCGGCGCGATTCGGAGCGTTGACGTTGGTTAGGATGAGGCGTAAGATTGAATGGAGTTATAGAATCAAGGACATGCGACGACCGGAGCCTACTGCCCCGGCTGCTCGAACGGAGAGTTTGGCCGCCATAGGCAATCTGGAGCAAAACGGGAAAGGTAACCTCGAAGTTAGGCGGTACTCGTTCGTCGACCTTCGCCGGAGGCACTCATGCTCATTTCGACCGCTGATGCCCTGACTCAACTCGCGCCCCTCCTCAAGCGCGGAAAGCTCGTTCTCGTTGCCGGGAGCGGGATCTCCATTCCCCCGCCTTCAAACCTCCCTAGCTGGGACGACCTCCTTAAAGGCTTCATCGAGTTTTGCCAAAAGGAGGTCGCCCCTGTTCTGCCTGCTGGCGACGACTTCATCGACGTGCTCTTAGATGCCGAAAAAGAGCGTTCAAGGAATCCCATACGGGTGGCGTCCGTTCTAAAGCGGAAAGTCCTAGATAAGGAACTGACGAAAAAGTATCGCCTAAATAACTCATTTCTTCGTTGGATGACACGCGTGTTCGCTCCGGCACGGCCAAACGCAAATCATCTTGCCATCGTTAGAACAAATTACCCGTTTATCCTTACATCCAACTACGATGACCTTTTCTCCCAGGCAGCCACAGAGGCCGGCTTTCCCCGCTTGGGGGGCCGAGCGCTGAGTTACCAGGAGTCGGACCAAATCGCTGCCGCCGTCTACGAAGAAGAGCCTTGTATCATCCACTTGCATGGTCGTTACGAAGACGCCAGTCTCGACCAAATCGTCTTCACCGCAGAGGACTATCTCCGTATCAAGCATGACCACAAGGCATTTGCGGTAGTTGTGCAAAGTCTCCTTCTACGATTCTCAACTCTCTTCGTTGGTTACGGCGCCAGCGATCCGCACTTGGAGGATCTCCTGGAGGAACTGATCCATCTGTTTCGGGGAGGCGAACCGTCTTCGCATCCGCAAACCTTCTTGTTGCTTCATCGCGACAAAGCCACAAAGGTCTTCGTCAAATATAAGCACTCATTTCGTACGGACATTATCGCTGTCGACGACTATGCGGAGACACCGATATTCCTAGAACAGCTTTCCAAGGAGGGGTTACGGACGTGACGAGCAGACCTGGGGTTGCAGAAACGAGACGTGTGAGACGAGTAATTCGTATTGCGCTGGCCAAGTGTCACGATTTCGAACGGGGCAAGAAGGTTGCCAGACTCTGCCCCAAATGTGGTAAGAAGGGGTCTTATTTTTCAGGTGTGCTCGCTGGTGTCGACGCCGCACTCTTAGAGATTCGAGGTCAACTCTCCGATGATCGCGCGGTGTTTCTCGTCGAAGAGGTCCGTCAAAGAAGCCGAAAGCTGAACGAAGCCATCGCTCAGGCCTGCAAAGGTGGTCACCGCCTCGAAACCAGATTTGTCTCCGCTACTCTGTGGGCTCACAGAGCTCTCTTTCTACACCTAGTCGAGGAGAGGATCGGTGTTCGGATGACGCCGGACACTTGGTCGGGGGTTGCAATGCCTGCCATTGCTCTTTGGGGCAACGCCGTCGCTGCGGTTGCGTACTTCCCCATCCCTGCTCGTCGATTGAATCAACCGCGGCCCTGGTCGAATCGCTGGAGACAAAGACATCTCAACTTCACCGCAGCTAGCGAGCCAAAGAGCACTCCAGCTACCGGGGGTAGTACTGCCTAGCAGCCGAAAAGCGTGACAGGTACTTGGATAAAAGGACGACTCTGAGCTTCTGCAGGATCAACCAGATTCGGGATCTGGCGGAATAAGCCCTGTTGGAGGAGGTGCGGGGGATAGTGCCCGCCGTTTTCCTGGGGTTTCCCTGCGCCCTCGTTTTGGTGGTAGCGTTGTTCCCGAAGGGATCATCCCGATGAGAAGCAGTTCCCATCCCACCCTGCCCGCGGGTCGCTTGCCACCGACCACGGAGTCTCTCCTGGACGACAGTGCGCGGCCTTATTTTCTCTGGTGGACGGACGCCACCGTCGGCCAATTCAAGGAGCACCTCGTCTCGCCCGATCTGGAAGAGCGCGCCTACTGGATGGGCGCCCTGCTGCGGGAGCCAACAGCCGGGACATCTGGCTCTTCGTTACCTCCGACGAGATTGGGCGCCTCTGGCCCATCTGATCCGGTACCTGGGGCGCTCCAGACAGATATGGGCTTGGCTGCTGAAACTCCCGCCGCCGGAATGGCCGCCTCTCGGCGAGATCCGCGAAGGTAGCTCGTAAAGGTTTAGATCGATCTTCACTCCGCGAAGATCCTCCCCAGGGCCATCAAAACAGTCGTCATGGTTGCCGGTTCGATCCGGCCTACTTTTTTCACGAGCCGCGCTACGTCCACGGTGCGGATCTGATCCAGGACGACCAGTCCCTCCTGGCCATCGAAAAGACAACGAACGCGCGTAGGGTAGAGGCGGCCTTGGCTCGTCAGTGGGGCAATGATGACGGTGCGAAGATGCCGGTTCATCTCGTCCGGCGAGATCACCACGCAGGGGCGGGTCTTCTTGATTTCGCTTCCAATCGTGGGGTCGAGATTGACGAGGTAGACGTCCGATCTCTCTACCGCCACTCCCACTCCTTCTCATCCCACTCAGTCGGCAGGAGCTCGCCACCATCCAAAAGAGCGTCATCACCCTGGCGTGCCATGGCCTGGAACGCCTCATCCCAGCCCGCCCGCGGATGTCTGGAGGCACAGATGACGAGGCGATTGC
>JBDSHF010000295.1:0-25905 GCA_039918595.1 Thermoanaerobaculia bacterium | reverse complement strand
GAACGATGCACTTACCTGAAACCGCAGGACCGGTAGCACGGCGAACCGGGCAGCACTCGGGAGAAATCCCGAGAGACGTAAACGCAGTACCGGCGCGAAGCAGCCTTTCGCGGCCCCTCCCTGAAGGGGAGGCGTCCTGAGTCAACGAGACCAGTCCGCCTCCCCCTTTTTTATCCTGAAGGTCTGAGCGGATGCCTCTGCCGGGTGCGGGAATTGCTACTCCCCGGCCTGGAGGAACATCCTCTCGAAAGGAGACGACACCATGAGAACGAGATCACTTCCCATCATGGCGGCCGTCTGGCTGGGAGTCGTGATGATCCCGCTGGCCGGTTGCGATCGTGATGTCAACGCGGTGCACGCGGACCGGGACGCGCAGGGCAACACCACCGTGCGCGTCAACGGCAAGCAGGTGGATCAGAACGTCAACCAGGCCAACAAGGATTTCAAGGCCGCGGGCGAACAGATCAAGGACGGGGTCAACTCGGCCGGCGCCGCCATCGAGCGCGGCGCCGAGAGGGCGCAGGAGAAGATCGGCCCGGTGGTCAACGAGGTGATGGACAACGCCACCATCACCTCCAAGGTGAAGTCCAAGCTGGCGGCCGATCCGGGGATCAACGCCCTCTACATCGACGTCGACACGGACAACGGCCACGTGACCCTGAAGGGCAAGGTCGCCCTCGCCGGCCAGCGCGACATCGCCGAGAGGATCGCCCGCCAGACCGACGGGGTCAAGGACGTGACGAACCAGATCCAGGTGATCGGCGAGCCGGCGGCGGCCGCGCCGGTCGGCCAGTAGATCGATTTTGCAGGGGCGGTCCTATGTGGCCGCCCCTACATTCCCCTCGACCTCGCGATATGCTCCCCGGGACCCTTTCCGGATCCCGACCATGCGCTCCTATATCGCCCCGTACATCCAAAGCTTCCTGCCGCTCTTCGTCGCCATCAATCCGATGGGGATCATTCCCATCTACCTCAGCGTCACCGAGAACCTCTCACCGGCCGACCGCCGCAGGCTGACGCTGCAGGCGATGCTCACCGCGATCGGGCTGTCGGTGCTGATCCTGTTTGCCGGCCAGTTGATCTTTTCGCTTCTCGGCATCACCGTCAACGATCTCCGGGTGGGGGGCGGGCTGATCCTGCTGGTGCTCAGCATCTCCAACCTGATCTTCGGCGACTACCGCCGGCGCGACCCCACCGAGGGCACGGAGGGGGAGGATCTGGCCTCGGTCGGCATCGTCCCGCTCGGCATTCCGCTGATCGTGGGGCCGGCGGCGATCACCTCGATCCTGGTCTCGCGGGAGGCCTACGGCTACATCCCCACCCTGGGCTCTTTGATCGTCAACATGGCCCTCGTGTTCCTGACCCTGGTCGCCAGCCCCTACGTCGGCCGCGTCACCGGTGCCGCCGGCTCGCGGGCGATCGCCAAGGTGGCGAGCCTCTTCCTGGCCGCGATCTCGGTCGCGATGATCCGGGCGGGGGTGATGGGGATGATCGGGGGGAAATAGGCAGCCTCAAAAACGTTTTCCTGGCTGGGACGGCCCCCCACCCCGAATCCTCACCCCCGGCCCCTCTCCCACCGCACTCCCCCCGACCGGGAGAGGGGAGCTTAACGGGAGCGACCTCGCTTGTAGGGACAATCCGCACCATCAGTTCTGATGGAAAAGCGTCTCCTACAGGCGCCATCGGTTCTGAGTCGTCCCCCCTCTCCCGGTCGGGGGGAGTGCGGTGGGAGAGGGGCCGGGGGTGAGGACTCGGGGTGGGGGCCGCTCCAACCATCAAGGACGCACAGCAAGCTATCCCCTTGACATCCCGCCCCTCCGCCCCTACCATCAAAAAAACCGAACGCTCGTTCCGTAACTGACTTCGTACCGTCTGATCCGCAGATTCCGATGCCGCGACCGAAAACCCAGGAGGAGAAGTCCGACGCCTCGACCCGCAAGGTCCTGAAGGCGGCGCTCTCCCTGTTCTCGCGGCAGGGGTACCGGGCGACCTCGATGCGGCAGATCGCCAGCCGCTGCCATCTGTCGGTGGGCAACCTCTACCACCACTTCGGCAGCAAGGAGGCGATCTTCCAGCGCCTGATCGACCAGTACTGGGAGGTGCTGCTCGACCCCGAGCTGCCGCTCAACAAGATCTTCGCCGCCGCCCGCTTCCCCGAGGATCTGGAGGCGATGGCGGCGGCGATCGAGCAGGTGGTGGCCGGCAACTCGTCGCACATCCTGCTGATCTATATCGACGTCATCGAGTTCAAGGGCAAGCACATCCGCGCCTTCTACCAGCGGATGGCGGACCGCTTCGCGGCGGCCTATTCGGAGAGCTTCGCGGCGCGGCGGCAGGCGGGGGAGCTGGGCGAGGTCGATCCGCTGGTGGCGGTGATGCTCGCGACGCGCTGGTTCTTCTATTTCTTCACCGTCGAGAAGTGCTTCGGTGTCCCCATGCACTTCGGCCTGGACGCGCACCAGGCCGTCAACGAGTTCTCGAACATCCTGCGCCGCGGCCTCGAGCCGCGGGATTGAACGCCATGCATCTTGAAGCGTCCCGTCGGACGCGAGGAGAGGATCTAATGTCGAGGAAGATGGAGCTTCTGCCGCGCTGGAGGGGAGTCCTGGGGCTGGCCCTCGCCCTGGCGCTGGGTGTGCTGGGAGTGGATCGTCTTGCCGCCCAGGTCTCGACCGCCAGCGTCGAGGTTCAAGTTGTAGGAACCGACGGCACCCCCCTGCCCGGGGTCACCGTCACATTGCGCAACACGGAGACGGGCCTCACCCGCGTGGAGGTCACCGGCGCGCAGGGCACCGCCACGCTGTCCGCCCTGCCGCCCGGCACCTACCGGGCCGACCTCGAGCTGCAGGGCTTCTCGCCCGTCACCCAGGAAGCGGTGGCGCTGCGGGTCGGCCAGACCGCCCGGGTGCGGGCGACGCTGAGCTCCGCGGTCACCGAGTCGATCGACGTCAGCACCACGGTGCCGCTGGTCGACGTCTACAAGACCGACACCTCGACCAACATCGTGCCCGAGCAGATCGAATCGCTGCCGGTGCCCGACCGCGACTTCCAGCGCCTGGCCTTTATCGCCCCCGGCGTGCAGCGCGAGCGCGGCGCCTTCCGCTTCGTCAGCGGCGGCCCGGTGGTGGGCGCCGGCGGCAACGCCAGCCAGGCGACCATCCTGGTCAACGGCGTCGACTTCACCGACGCCGCCCTCGGCCTCTCGAAGATCCGCTTCAGCCAGGACGCCATCGGCGAGTTCCGGGTGATCAACAACCGCTACGACGCCGAGATCGGCGGCACGGCGGGCGGCGCGCTCTCGATCGTCACCCGCACCGGCACCAACCAGATCAAGGGCGCGGCCTTCGGCTTCTACCGCGCCGACGCCCTGCGCTCGCAGGGAGCGCTGGAGCAGAAGAAGAACGACTTCTCGCGCGACCAATATGGCTTGAGCGTCGGCGGCCCGATCGTCCAGGACTACGCCCACTACTTCGCCAACTTCGAGCAGATCAATGAGCGCAACGTCACCCTCTTCCGCCCCGGTGGCGCCTACGCCTCGCGCGCCGACGACCTCGACCACCCCTTCGACCAGAGCCTGGGCTTCCTGCGGCTCGACCACAACCTCTCCCAGTCCAACACCCTGGGCGGCAACTTCGTGATCGAGCGCTACCGGGAGAAGAACTTCCGCGTCGGCGGCGTCAGCGACGTGTCCACCGGCCAGCGGCTCGACCGCGACAGTTGGAACATCACCCTGGAGGACGTGGCGGTGCTGTCGAGCGGCCGCCTCAACGAGCTGCGGGGGCAGGGGGGGCGGCGCAAGTTCTTCGAGCCGACCAACTCGCAGGCCGTGGGCGAGTGGTTCTCCTCGGGCAACACCCTGCAGACCGGGGCCAACATCCTGGGCAACCTGCTGGGGGATGGCAAGGAGTACGAGCTGCGCGACACCTATCACTGGAGCGGCGGCGCGCATGAGGTGAAGGCGGGCGCCTCGTACCTTCATCACCAGGAGCGGTCGCGCATCGACACCTTCCAGTACGGGCTCTTCACCTATGTGACCGACACCCGGGCGCTCCCTCTCGCCTACCTCTACGGCGAGGGCTCGGCCGACGTCACCTATGACACCAACCGCTACGCCGTCTTCCTCCAGGACGACTGGCGGCCGCGGCCGAACCTGAGCGTCAATGCCGGTATCCGCTACGACCTCGACGACGGCGGCAACAACCCCGGCTTCACCCATCCGCTGGTCACCAAGGCGCGGCCGAAGGACACCAACGACATCCAGCCGCGAGTCGCCTTCTCCTTCGATCCGTCGACCCACGGCAGGAACGTCTTCCACGGCGGCGTCGGCCTGTTCAACGGCCGCTACCTGCTGGTGCCCGCCGGCGTCGAGCGGCAGCAGAACGGGGTCACCGGCCGCGTCTCCCGCACCCGGGTCAACGGCGCCCTGCTCGGCCTCAACACCCCGCCGTTCGTGCTCGACCCCAACAACCCGAGGAACACCGGCGTCCTGCTGAAGCCCGACATCTCGATTCTCGCCCCCGAGCTCGACACGCCGGAGTCGACGCAGGCCAGCGTCGGCTGGACCCGCGCGCTGACCTCCCGCATCTTCCTGGACTCGTCGGCGGTCTATGCCAAAGGTCGCAAGGAGATCGTCATCCGCGACGTCAACTTCGCGGGGAACGCCCATCCGGTGCGGCCGAACGCGACCTACAACCAGATCAACCAGTACACCAACGACGGGCGCAGCGAGTACAAGGCGCTGATCCTGCAGTTGAACGGCGCTCTGAAGCGGGGGGATCTGATCACCGCCTCGGTCACCTACGCCGACAAGAAGAACATCTCGGACGACTTCAGCCCCGAGTTCCCCTTCGGCTATCCGAACGACCCGTCGAACATCGACGCCGAGTACGGCCGCAGCCGCGCCGACGAGCGCTACCGCTTCGTCCTCACCGGCATCATCCACCTCCCGTGGCAGCTCACGCTGGCGCCGATCTACGAGTATGGCTCCGGCCAGCCGTGGAACCATCGCCTGGGCTACGACTTCAACGGCGACGGCAAGAACTCGGACCGCCCCGCGGGCGTCGACCGCAACGACGAGGACGGCCCGGCGTTCCGCCAGCTCAGCCTGCGCATCACCAAGAGCATCCCGATCCTCACCGGCCAGAGCCTGAACGTGATCGTCGAGGGGTTCAACGTCTTCAACACGGTCAACTACGACGTCACCTCGATCGACAGCGCCGAGTTCCTCTCCGGGCCGACGCTTGCGAACCCCACCCTGCCGCTCCGGGCCAACCCGAACTTCGGCCGGGCGCGGGCGACCCTGCCGGGCCGCGAGATCCAGCTCGGGCTGCGGTGGGCATTTTGACTTGAGAAAGAAATAGGGATGCAAGACAAAGTCGTCATCATCACCGGCGGCGCCGCCGGCATCGGCAAGGCCACGACCCGGCGTTTCGCCGCGGCCGGGGCCCGGGTCGCCGTCTGGGATGTCAAGGAGGGCGCAGACGGCGAGGGGACCTTCCAGCAGGTGGACGTCACCGATCCGGCCGCCGTCGAGGCCGCGGTAGCGGAGGTTTTCGAGCGGTGGGGGCGGATCGACGTGCTGGTCAACAACGCCGGCATCGTGCGCGACGCCCAGCTCGTGAAGTGGAAGAACGGCGAGAAGACGGGCGAGATGAGCGAGCGGGACTTCGACGCGGTGATCTCGGTCAATCTCAAGGGGGTGTTTCTCTGCACCCGGGCGGTGGCGCCGCGGATGATCGCCGGCGGCGGCGGGGCCATCCTCAACGCCTCCTCGGTCGTCGGGCTCTATGGCAACTTCGGCCAGACCAACTACGCCGCCACCAAGGCCGGCGTGATCTCGATGACCCAGACCTGGGCGCGCGAGCTGGGTAAGTACAACATCCGGGTCAACGCCGTCGCGCCAGGCTTCATCGCCACCGAGATGGCCTTCTCGATTCCTGAAAAGGTTTTAGAAGGAATGGTCGCCCATACGCCGCTGGGGCGTCTGGGCAAGCCCGAGGACATCGCCGAGGCCTACCTCTGGCTCGCCTCGGACGCCGCCGGCTTCATCACCGGCACGGTGCTCTCGGTGGATGGCGGTCTGGTGCTCGGGACCTGAAATGAAGATCGCTGGAGATCTTCTCGGCGAACGGGCGCGCCTCACTCCGGACCGGACCGCGCTCGTCTACGTTCCCACGGGCGAGCGCTTCACCTACGCGCAACTCGACGCCCGGGCGGTCCGCCTCGCCCGGATCTGGCGCGCTCTGGGCGTCGGCAAGGGGGACCGCTTCGCCATCCTCGCCGACAGCCGGGTCGAATATGTCGACGCTTTTTTCGCCGCCGCCAAGGCGGGCGTGATCCTGGTGCCGCTCGGCACCCGGCTCACCGCGCGCGAGCTGGCCGGGATTCTGGCGGACGCCGGGGTTTCGGGTTTGCTCTATGGCGGGGAGCATGCTGAGACGGTGCGGAGCCTGGCGGAGCTTTTCCAGCCTGGAGTCCCTTGTTGGATTTCCCTGGACGAGCCGGCTCTCCCCGGACACCTCCGCCTCGCCGATCTCGCGCCGGCCGAATCCTGGGCTCCCGAGCGCTGCGATCCCGAGGATCTCTGGTGCCTGCTCTACACCTCCGGCACCACGGGGAAGCCGAAGGGAGTGATGCTGCCGCACCGGATGATTCTCTGGAACGGCTACAACACCGCCGCCTCCTGGCAGCTCCGGCCGGACGACGTCAGCCCCATCTTCACGCCGCTCTACCACGCCGGAGGCCTCTGCGTCTTCCTGGTGCCGCTGTTCACGATCGGCGGCACCCTCATCCTCCATCGCGGCTTCGACGCGGCGGAGGTCTGGCGGGTCATCGAGCAGGAGCGCTGCACGATCGTCCTCGGCGTGCCCACCATCTACAAGCTGCTGATGGACGATCCCGGATTCGCGACGGCGGATCTGTCGAGCGTCCGCGAGCTGGTGAGCGGCGGCGCGCCGCTGCCGGCCTACCTGGTCGAGGCTTATCAGCGCCGGGGAGCTCCCCTCCGGCAGGGGTACGGCCTGACGGAAGTTGGGGTGAACTGCTTTGCGATGACGATCGAGGAATCGCTCGCCAAGCCTGGCGCGATCGGCAAGCCGCTGCTGTTCACCGAGGCGCGCCTCGAAGGCGAGGACGGCGCGGAGGCGGCGATCGGAGAGGTGGGGGAGCTGCTGCTGCGCGGTCCGCACGTCTGCCGGGGGTACTGGAACAACCCGGAAGCCACCGCCGCCGCGCTCGACGCCGAGGGGTGGTTCCACACCGGCGATCTCGCCCGGCGGGACGCCGACGGCTTCTTCTACATCGCCGGCCGCAAGAAGGACATGATCATCAGCGGCGGCGTCAACGTCTATCCCGCCGAGATCGAGGCCGAGCTGCTCCTGCATTCCCAGGTGCGGGACGCGGCCGTGGTCGGCATTCCGCACCCCACCTGGGGGGAGGTCGGGATCGCCTTCGTGGTCCCCGGCGACGAGCCGCCGGCGCAAGAGGAGCTGGTCGCGTTCCTGGAAGCGCGGCTGGCGCGCTACAAGGTGCCGAGGGAATTCGTCTTCGTGGACGTCCTGCCGCGGACGCCGTACGGCAAGGTGGTGAAAGGGGAGCTGCGGGAGCGGTATCTTTCCAGGGAACCTTCCAGGGAGATTCCATGACCGATTCGATCCTCACCCACCGCCTCACCGGCAATCCGGACGGCCCCCCGGTGCTCCTCTTGAACGGCAGCATGATGACCATGGGGGCCTGGGAACCGGTCGCGGCGCCGCTCGGCGAGGCCTACCGGGTGATCCGCTGCGATTTCCGCGGGCAGCTCTTCTCGCCGGGGGAGGCTCCACCCCGCCTGGACGCCCACGTGGAGGACGTCGCCGCCCTGCTCGACAGCCTCGGCCTCGAGCGCGTCCACGTCGCCGGCGCCTCGTTCGGGGCGCTGGTGGCGCTGCGGTTCGCCGCGCTCTACCCCGGGCGCGTGGCCTCGCTCGCCGCCGTCACCGCCGCGGACCGCGTGGATCCCGAGTTCTGGGCGGGCTCCGCGCTCGTCCGCGAGGCCGCGCTGGCGGCGGCGGCCGGCGGCGACGGCGGCAAGGTGCTCGACCTCATCCTGCCGGTGACCTACAGCCCCGAGTACCTCGCCGCCAACGCCGAGGTGCTGGGCGCCCATCGCCGCCAGACCGCGCTCCTCCCGGCCGCCTGGTACCGGGGGATCGCGGCGATCATCTCCTCCCTGGAGGGGCTCGACCTGACGCCCGACCTCGCGCGCATCCAGAGCCCGACGCTGGTTCTGGCCGCCGCGGAGGACCGCATGTTCGCGCTCGACCGCTCGCGCCTGCTGGCGGCGGCCATCCCCGGCGCGCGTCTGGAGATCGTCCCCGGCGGCAGCCATGGGATCGTCATCGAAAAGCCCGGCGTGGTGGCAAAAATCCTGCTGGAATTCCTCGCCACGGTAGTGTCCTAGGCTGGAGGCCGCATGCCGCGCTACGCCCACCTGATCTCGACCGGCCTCTACCTTCCCGAGCGGGAGATCTCGAACGACCTGCTGCGCGAGCGCTTCCCGGAGCCGGCCGACCTGATCGACAAGTTCGAGGCCTCCACCGGCATCCGCCGCCGCTGGTGGGCGCCCGACGACTGGGCCGCCTCGGACCTCGCCGTCCGCGCCGCCCGCCACGCCCTCGACGCGGCGGGGCGGCGCCCGCGGGACGTCGACCTGATCGTCCTCGGCACCGATTCGCCCGACTACCTGACGCCGGCCACCTCGGTCATCGTCCAGGAGAAGCTGGGGGCGAAGAACGCCGGCACCTTCGACGTCGGCTGCGCCTGCGCCTCGTTCCCCACCGGCTTCGCCGCCGCCGCCGGATTGATCGCGACCAACGCCGGGCTGAAGACCGTGCTGGTGATCGGCGTCTATCTCATGCACAAGCTGGCCGATCCGGCGGACCCGATGACCTTCTTCTACGGCGACGGGGCCGGAGCGGCGGTGCTGGAGTCCGCGGAGGAGCCCGGCTTCCTGAACGCCGCCTTCCAGGCGGACGGCGCCTACGCCGACTACTGGGGGATCTTCGCCGGCGGCTCCGCCGAGCCGGCGACCGAGGAGTCGGTGCGCGCCGGCCGCAACCGCGTCCGGATGGTCCAGCGCTACCCCCCGGAGATCAATCATGAGGGTTGGCCCCGGCTGGTGCGCCGCCTCGCCGGGGAGGGGGGCTTCGCGGTGGCTGACATCGACCTCCTGATCTTCACCCAGGTCCGCAAGCCCTCGATCGCGCTGGTGATGGCCGACCTCGGCCTGCCGTCGGAGCGCACCCACACGGTGATGGAGGAGTGGGGCTACACCGGCTCCGCCTGCGTGCCGATGGCCCTCCACGACGCCCGCGAGAAGGGGAAGATCCGGCCCGGGGATCTGGTGGTGCTGGTGGGTTCCGGAGTCGGGTACAACCAGGCGGCGGTGGCGTTCCGGGCCTGAGCAAGGACCAACAAGGACGAAAAGGACATCAAGGACGAAAAGGACACTGCTGGGACTTTGGCTTTCTGTCCTTAATGTCCTTGCCGTCCTTTACGTCCTTGTTTTGTATTTCCAAGGAGGAAACCATGAACAAACCGTTCCGCCTGCTCTCCATCCTCGCCCTGCTCGCCCTCCCCGCCCACGCCCTCGACTACACCGGCACCTCCACCCAGTTCGCGGGCGGCTTCAACCCCGCCAGCGCCTCCAACGGCGGCTTCGGGGGCGGCAGTTGTGTGGCCACCAGGACGCCGATCGTCTTCCTGCACGGCAACGGCGACGAGGCCAAGAATTGGGACTACCCCTCGGCGACCGGAGTGCCCTCCGTCTATGACGAGTTCCGCGCCGCCGGCTATAACGATTGTGAGCTATTCGGGATCAATTATTTATCTTCCTCTGAGCGGGGCGCGCCGCAGCTCAATTATCACAACTCCACCCGGGCGGCGATGGTGCGCGACTTCATCAACGCGGTCAAAACCTACACCGGCAAATCCCAGGTGGACGTGATCGCTCACTCGATGGGGGTCACCGTCGGCATCCACGGCATCGACTACGGCAATCTGTGGGGGAGCGTGCGCAAGTTCATCGCCATCTCCGGCGGGCTGCGCGGCCTCTCCTCCTGCTACTGGGCCGGCTACGCCAACGCCGCGGTCACCACCTGCGGCGGCCAGAACGTCTTCGACTCCAACATCTTCGGCTTCTTCCCCCACATCTCTCCCGGCTACAACCCGCGGATGGGCGACGGCGGCTATCGCGACAAGCCCTCGGGGAGAACGACACAGTTCTATTCGATCCGCGCCGGCTACAACGATCAGATCGCCTGCTCGACCTCCTCCTACTACGTGGGGTGCGGCGACACCTCGAAGTTCGACTCGTACACCAATGTCAAATCGCAACTAAATGTAGGGCGCGGTTCGACCGCGGCGCAGTTCGATTACAATTTCAGTGACTGGAGCGTATACAACACAGCAGGAGGAGACGCCGACGGAGTCGGCCACTTCCGGGCCAAGAACAACACGGGGATCATTCAGCGCAACATGATCACGACGACCTGCACGGGGACCGGCTGCTGTTCGGGATACGCGACCTCGTGCCAGTGATATAGCGGCCGGAGATGCCGTATTTCCGGCCCTCCTGAAATGGATGTCCTCCCCGGATCACCCTTGTTGAGAGCGCAACTGAGCCCTCGACGGGCAGGGAGGACATCAGATGGAGCACCCTTCCGAAGACATCCTGCAGCGGTTCGTCTCGGGGACCGCCTCGCGAGAGGAGGGCCGGACCGTCGTCGCGCACCTCGTCAAGGGGTGCCCGGCCTGCGCCCGGAAGCTCCGGGATCTGATGGAGCCGAAGGCCGTGCCCCGCTCCGCCTACGAAGATCCGCTGAACCGCTTCGATCAGGGCCTGGTGGAAGGGCTGGAAAGCTCGGTCAGCCCGATGCAGACCCTGCGCACGGTGCTCCGCGGCGTCCTCCCCGACCCGCCGGAGGACGCGCCGCGGAAGAAGGGATGAGGGCGCCTACCGCTGCGCCTGCTTCGCCACCGCCTCGGCCGCCTTGCGGGCCTCCTCGGGATCGCCCAGGTAGTAGCTGCGGAGGGGCTTGAGGTCGTCGTCCAGCTCGTAGACCAGCGGGATGCCGGTCGGAATGTTCAGCCCTACGATCTCCTCCTCGGAGATGCCGTCGAGGTGCTTCACCAGCGCCCGCAGGCTGTTGCCGTGAGCGGCGATCAGCACCCGCCGGCCGGCTTTCAGCTCCGGCACGATCGTCTCGTGCCAGTAGGGGAGGAAGCGGGCGACGGTGTCCTTGAGCGACTCGGCCAGCGGGAGCTCCGCCGGCGCGAGGCCGGCGTAGCGCCGGTCGTGGCCGGGGTAGCGCGGATCGCCGGCGTCGAGCGGCGGCGGCGGATCGCAGTAGCTGCGGCGCCAGATCAGCACCTGCTGGTCGCCGTACTGGGCGGCGGTCTCCGCCTTGTTGAGGCCCTGGAGTGCGCCGTAGTGCCGCTCGTTCAACCGCCAGCTCCGGTGCACCGGAATCCACATCAGATCCATGCCGTCGAGAGTGATCCAGAGCGTGCGGATAGCCCGCTTGAGCAGCGAGGTATGGGCGACGTCGAACGTGTAGCCCCCCTCCTGGAGCAGGCGGGCGGACTCGCGCGCCTCCTCGATCCCCTTCGGCGTGAGGTCCACGTCCGTCCAGCCGGTGAAACGGTTCTGCAAATTCCAGAGGCTCTCTCCATGACGGAGCAGGACCAGCTTGATCATCGTCATCTCCCGTTGAACGCGCCCGTCTCCCCGGGCTTGGGTGGCGAGAGGATATCAGCGGCCCGCCTCCCCGGGCAGCAAGGCGTTTTCCCTGGACGGCGTTCTGGAGATCGGGGGAGCGTGACGCTCCCCGCATCTACAGAGCGCTTCCTGCTGGCGACGGTCTGTAGATCGAGGGAGCGTTGCGCTCCCTCGTTACGACGCTCTGTAGATCCAGGGAGCATGACGCTCCCTCCTTCTGACGGCTCGTAGATCGGGGGAGCGTGACGCTCCCTGCTTACGACGTTCCGTAGATCGGGGGAGCGAAGCGCTCCCTGCTGACGACGATTCGGAGATCGAGGGAGCGTGACGCTCCCTCGTTACGACGGTCTGTAGATCGAGGGAGCGTTGCGCTCCCTCGCGGCGACGGTCTGGAGATCGGGGGAGCGTCGCGCTCCCTCGATCTACAAACTACTTCTCGGGGATTTCGGAAGATGTCGGACTCGGCGCCGCCCGTTTCGCGGGTTTCTTCGCGGCTCTGGCGGGGCGCTTCGCGAACTTCCGGCCGCGGAACGGCTGGATGCCGAAACGGGCCAGCGCCTCGTTCTCGATCCCCATCTCCACCTTGAGCACGCGCCGGATGTTGGAGGCGAGCCGCCGTCCCTCCGCGAGGATCTCGTTGATCCGCCGCGTCGCCTCCTGCTTGCGCGCCTGATGGTCGGCCTGCTCGGCCTGGAGACGGTGGACCTCGTCAAGGAAGCCCTGGAGCTTGGCGTGCGCCTGCTGGAGATACGGCGAGCCGGCGGTGGTCTCCGGTGTGACCTCTTGGGCGAGGATCGCCCAAGCGCCGGTCGTTTCTGAAATGCGGGTGCGTGGCATGGCTATCCCTCGCCTAGGAATCTCTCCAGTAGCCGGTGGAAATGGTGCGGGCCCTGCTCGCGTGACGGCGAGTAGCGGCCGCGGTGGTAGAGGCGCGAGCGCACCCCCCGCTGGACGCTCTCGACGATCGCCTCGTCCTCGCGCTCGACGCGGTCGAGGCCGGCGCCGGCGCCGCGGTCGAGCCGTGAAGGGTCCCAGACGTAGGAGAGGAAGGAGACCCGGGTGCGGTCCGGCTCCAGCGGGCGGACGACGTTGGCCGAGATCCCCCAGGGGTAGACGTTCAGCATCGTGTTGGGGAAGAGCCAGAAGTAGTAGGCCGCGATCTGCTGCCCGTAATCGGGGGAGGAGGGCGGGAGATCGAAGACGTCGTCGCCGCCGCTCGCCACGCCCACCTGGAGGTTGGCCCAGGGGAAGAGCTCGGTGCGGTACTCGCCGTAGTCGAGCGCGCCGGCCAGCCCGGCGTGGACGTAGGGGATGTGGAACCCCTCCAGGTAGTTGTCGCAGTAGAGCGCCCAGTTGGCCCGCACCAGGTAGTCGCGCGAGCGGGCCGGGTCGAACACCGCCTCGTGGAGCGGCAGCCAGGAGACCCGCGCGTCCACCTCGGCCAGCAGCTCGGCCAGCGGGAAGGCGGGATCGAGCGCGGCGAACACCAGCTTCCCCCAGGTCCCGAACGGCACTTTAGCGAGATTGTCCGCCGGCGAGGGGAACCCCTCCGCGCCCTCGAACTCGGGCATCGAGAGGAAACGCCCGTCGTGGGCGAAGCGCCGGCCGTGATAGCGGCAGCGCAATGCCGGCTGCACCCCGGCGTGCTCGCAGACCAGCGTCCCCCGGTGGGTGCAGACGTTGGACAGGCAGTGGACCTGGTCGCCGGAGTCGCGGGTCAGCAGCAGCGGCTCGTCGAGGATCCCGTCGAGCAGGGTGAACGGGTACGTGGCGCCGGGGACGCGGACGGCGTCGGTGTCCGCCACCAGTTGCCAGCTCCGCGCGAAGACGCGGTCGCGGGCGGCCGCGAACCAGCGCGGATCGCTGTAGACCTCGGCCGGCAGGGTCGCCGCCCGGCGGATGTCCGCGTCGATGGTCCAGGAGAGGGGCATGGGAGGGTGGCAGTCTAGGATGTGGGGGGGTGGGGAGGCAAGATTTGGGGGGAGTTTGGCTTGTCCCGCGCCGCCCGGGATTGAAATCCCGGGCTACCCACGGCTGTCCCATCCGGGACTCCAAGCCCGGTTTGCAGAGCCCCGGGAAGGGGCGACTGTCGGTAGCCCGGGATTTCAATCCCGGGCGTGGGGGTAACCGCGTCCGATTCGCAGCGTCGGTGGAAGCGCTTTCAGTAAACGCTTCCACCCGCTGTCCCGCTTCCGCCGGGCGGTCACACTCTGGTCCTGAAGTCCTCTGATTTTTTGCTGTTTGTCACCGCGGCGCCGGGCCGCGATCCTGGGGCGGTCAGCCCTTGGGGGGAGAGCCATTCATCGGAAGGCCCGTGAGGTCGCCGGGCCGATCCATCTGCTTCTGTTAGGACTCTGTTTTTCAGGGCGCCCGGTGGTCGGGGGCGCCCCTTTTATCGTCTCCCGTTTCGGGCCTCCGGCCGCCTGCCCTGTGCTACCATCTTGTACATTCACTTGATCTTAAAAGTGGGGGTCCGCGGATGGCCGATAGATACGAGGCGATCGTCATCGGGAGCGGGTTCGGCGGCGGGATCAGCGCCTGCCGGCTGAGCAAGCGGTGGCCGGGCAAGGTGATGGTGCTGGAGCGGGGGAAGCGGTATCCCATGGGCGCGTTCCCCCGCGCGCCGCACGACTTCGCGCGGAACTTCTGGAACGTCTGCGACGTTCCCGGGGAGCAGCGCCCGCGGCCGAAGGAGATGCAGGACTCCGAGGCCCACGGCCTGTTCGACATCCGCAACTTCCATCGCATGGACGTGGTGCTGAGCGCCGGCCTCGGCGGCGGCTCGCTGATCTACGCCAACGTCTTCATGGAGCCCCCCGAGCACGTCTTCGACGAGCGCTGGCCGGCGACCACCAAAAAGGCGGCGCTCGCCCCCTACTACGGCATCGCCAAGGAGGTGCTGGGCTCACGGCCGATCCCGCGCAACGGCGATCCCCGCCGAGAGATCACCCGCACCCGCCTCTTCGAGCAGTTTGCGAAGACCGTCGGGCGGGATTCGAAGCTGGTCGACATCAACGTCTTCTTCGGCAACGATTTCGACAATCCGCTGCCGATCGGCGAGCAGGCGCGCAACCGCTACGGCGCGCTCCAGACCTCCTGCGTCTATTGCGCCGAGTGCGACGTCGGCTGCAACACCCACTCGAAGAACACGATCGATCTCAATTACCTGCACGTGGCCGAGCACCGCTACGGCGCGGAGGTGCTGACCGAGCACCTGGCGCACACGATCGTGCCGCTCGGCGCCGGCGGCGAGGAAGACCCCGCGGCCGACGGCTCGCACGGCTACGCGGTCTATTACTACGACCTCAACCAGGGCAAGAAGCTGGTCAACAAGGCGCTCACCAACCGCGTCGTGGTATCGGCGGGGACGCTCGGCTCGACCGAGCTGCTGATGCGCTGCCGCGACCTCTACAAGACCCTGCCGCGGCTGAGCGCGCAACTGGGGAAGCGCTTCTCGGGCAACGGCGACTTCCTCTCGTTCGTCATCGGGCACGAGAAACCGGCCAAGGGGATACCGCCGGCCAACCCGAACTACGGCCCGGTGATCACCCAGCGGATCGATTGCAACCTTTTCGAGAAGTTCATCAAGGACCGCGCCTTCATCATGGAGGACGCCAGCTACCCGGTCTTCGCCGCCTGGTTCACCGAGGGGATCAAGCCGCGCTGGATGCACCTCCAGGCGATCTGGCTCTGGCTGCGCAACCTGGTCGGGCGTTGGTTCCGGGGCACCTCGCCGGGGAGCGTCGGCTGGGCGCTGGGCGACCTGCTGTCGGGGGACATCTCCTGGAACACCAGCGTGCTGCTCTGCATGGGGCTCGACCGCTCGAACGGCACCATGTCGCTCGACAAGGAGGGGTCGGTCACCATCGACTGGCCGCAGCAGGACAGCATGCCGCTCTACAAGGCGATCGTCGAGGAGTGCAAGCGTTACGGCAAGGAGGTCGAGGGGAAGGATTTCTTCGTGCTCCCCACCTGGTACCCCCCCGTGCGCAAGAACGTCTCCGTCCATCCGCTGGGCGGCTGCGTGCTGGCGGACGATCCGGCCAAGGGGGTCACCAGCGCCGCGCTGCCCACCTTCGGCCAGGTCTTCGGCTACACCGGCCTCTACGTCGCGGACGGCGCTCTCCTCCCTTCGGCGGTAGGGGCCAACCCGACCGCCACCATCTCGGCCCTGTCGGAGCGGGTGGCGGAAGGGATCACCGGGATCGCCCCGGACGCCGAGCTTTGAAATCATTTTTGTCATCGTGCCGAAGGAGGAGCGGATGAGCGGACAGATAGGGATCTCGTTTCGTGAAGTGATGTCGGGCGGTTTCGCGCAGGGGGCGATCGATCCGGCGGATGGCGAGAAGCGGGGGCGCGCCGAGGGCTCGGAGATGACCCTGCACGCGGCGATCGACATCCAGGACCTCGACCGTTTCATCGCCGAGGCCGCTCATCCGGGAGCGCTGACCGGCACGCTCGACTTCACGCCGTTCGGCGACGGCCTGGCGTCGACCAGCGGCATCTTCAACCTGTTCAGCCCCACCGGCGATCCCAAGCTGAAGCTGATGGTCTACGAGATGGGCTTCCAGCACGCCGGCAAGAGTTATTACCTGGCGGGGCAGAAGGACGTGCGGCAGGACCCGATCTTCGATCTCTGGAAGGCGACGACCACCCTCTACTCCAAGCTCCACGAGGGGACGGACAAGAGCGGTCCGGTGGTGGGCGCCGGCATCCTGACCCTCGGCGTCAAGCAGCTCATCCAGTTGATGTCGACGATGAAGGCGCCGGGCGC
The DNA here is from genome assembly GCA_039918595.1 of Thermoanaerobaculia bacterium. Lineage (GTDB taxonomy): Bacteria > Acidobacteriota > Thermoanaerobaculia > Multivoradales > UBA5704 > DATARR01. Next base: position 9,373 of record JBDSHF010000295.1, on the reverse strand, counting down.
CACGTCGTTCACCGAGACCTCGGAGGCGATGGCGAAGTTCGGCCGCTTCTTCCTCGGCGAGCTCTGGGACACCTATGTGAGGCACGTCAAGCCATGAGCCTGAAGACGTTCCGCGATCCGCACATCTCCCGCTGGCAGTCGGCCGTCGAGGAGGTGCTGAATCGCAAGGAGGGGACGGGCACCGGCGGCACGGCGGTCCGTCCGACCCTGGATCATCCGGTGGTGGCCGCGGCCACCGCCGCCGGCTCGGCCGCGCTGAGCGGCATCTCGACAGCAGCGTCCACGACGACCGCTCCGGCCAAGGCGGCGCCGGCCGGCTGCACCGACACGGAATGCGCCCACCTCGCCCTGCAGCTCGCGACGGCCAGGATCGAGCACCGTCCCGAGGCCGAGATCCAGCAGCTCGAGGACTCGCTGCGCTTCAGCGCCTGCGATCCGCTGTGGGCCGAGGCGGTGACCGAGTACATCCAGCATTTCGACGTCGACAAGGGGACGATCCCCTACCGGCTGTCGACGGGGCCGGACGATCCCGCGCCCCTGACGCTACCCGAGAACGCCACCGTGGCGCTGATCGCCGACTGGGGGACCGGCACGGCCGAGGCGAAGGCGCTGCTCGAGCGGGTGGCGGCCCACAAGCCGGACGTCCTGATTCATCTCGGCGACGTCTACTACTCCGGCACCACGAGCGAGAACGCCAGGTACCTGCTGGACCTCGTCAACGAGGTCCTCGGCCGCGGCCCAGCCAACCCGGTGCCGGTCTTCAACATGACCGGCAACCACGACATGTACTCGGGGGGCGGTCCCTTCTACGATCTGCTCGGGAAGCTCAACCAGCCGCCGCTGGCGCCGCCGGGGCAGATGCAGACCCACAGCTTCTTTGGCCTGCGCAGCTCCCGCTGGCAGCTCCTGGGGATGGACACCGGGCTCCATGACAGCGACGTCTTCGACGTCGCCACCGACATGACCTATCTCGAGGATACCGAGCTCGCCTGGCACAAGCACCAGATCGCTTCTGCCGGCGGCCGGCGCACGATCCTCCTCTCGCACCATCAGCTCTTCTCGGCGTTCAACCAGATCGGTCCCAAGGACAACCCCGACCGCACGATGAACACCCTCCTGCGGTCACAGTTCGGCGACGTGCTGGACTCGGTGGAGGCGTGGTTCTGGGGGCACGAGCACAACCTGGAGATCTACGCTCCGTACGCGGGGCTGCGGCGCGGGCGCTGTATCGGCTGCAGCGCGGTGCCGGTCTTCGCCGCCCAGGAGCCCTACAAGGTCTGCGCGGGCGGCGACAAGATCCCGATGCTGCCGGCCAACCCCGCCATCCCCGGCATTCCGGTGATGCTCGGCACCACGGGCGGCGTCTACAACCACGGCTACGTGATCCTCAAGCTCGACGACGCCGGCGGCACGGCGACGGTCTCCTATTACCAGGACACGGGTATCCAGGATACGGGGATCGGGGATCTGCTGTTCCAGGAAACGCTGGGGGGATAAAACGAAAAGAGCCGCTCCCAGGCGGAGCGGCTCCATCGGTCGGCGAGTGAACCGTGGCTCAGATCTTGACGACGTTGTTGGCGGCGGGGCCCTTGTTGCCTTCGACGATGTCGTACTCCACGCGGTCACCCTCGGCGAGCGACTTGAAGCCGTCGCCCTGGATCGCCGAGTGGTGGACGAAACAGTCCTTCTGACCGTCCTCCGGCGTGATGAACCCGAAACCCTTGCTGTCGTTGAACCACTTCACTCTTCCGGTGTTGCGCATTCCTGAGCTCTCTTTCTTTGGTTTTACCCCAGAAACACGAAAGGGACCCCTCTAAAGCCAGGTCCCTTCACGTTCACTGGTGACTGAGACAGGCTTGTCCGTTGCCTGCCGGAGGGGGAAGGTACGCGCGCGGCAGGGGATTGTCAAGCGTCGCCAGAAATCCTCGGCCAGAGAATTATCAGATACCATCGGCGTGTGGACCTCCGCCCCTTTCTGACCGCGCGCTGGGAGTACCTCGCGATGCTCAACTACGAGGTGCCGCCGGAGGCCCTCGCGCCCCTGGTGCCGGCCGGCACCGAGCTCGACTCCTGGCAGGGGAAGACCTTCGCCAGCGTCGTCGGCTTCCTCTTCCTCGACACCCGGGTGCGGGGGATCGCGATCCCCGGGCATCGCGACTTCGAGGAGGTGAACCTCCGCTTCTACGTCCGCCGGCAGGCGGAGGACGGCTGGCGGCGCGGCGTCGTCTTCGTCAAGGAGATCGTCCCCCGCTTCGCCATCGCCACCACGGCGCGGCTGCTCTACGGCGAGAAGTACGTCTCGCTGCCGATGCGCCACTCGATCACGGGGGATCCGTCCCGGGGCGGCCTGTACGTGACGTATGGCTGGCGCTTCCGGGGGCGGTGGAACGGCATCGGCGCGGTGGTGGGGGGCGCGCCGCAGGAGGCGGAGCCTGGCTCGGAGGAGGAGTTCATCACCGAGCACTACTGGGGATATTCATCGCTGCGCGGCGGCGGCTCCGTGGAGTACCGGGTGGATCACCCGCGCTGGCGGGTCTGGCAGCTCCCGCGGCCGGTGCTCGACTGCGATGTGGCTGGCCTCTACGGCCCGCGCTTCGCCGGGCCGCTGGCGGGGGAGCCGAGCTCGGCTTTTCTGGCGGATGGCTCGGAGGTGGCGGTGTTTCCGGGGCGGCGGGTGGGTTAGGGTGCTTTGTAGGGGCCGCCCCTACAGAGGTTTCCGCGGTCTTCCTACGGCGCCGCCACCTGCGCCGCCGGCGCCTCGGTCCCCAGGATCTCCAGCAGCGGCTTATCGCGCCCGTAGATGTCGTCCCGGAGTTGCAGCGTGCCGGCGGCGTCGGCCCAGGCGGTCCAGTAAACCAGATGCACGGGGAGCGGGCGGGGGATCGTGACCCACTGCTCGCGCCCCTTGGCGAGGGCGGCGGCGATCTTCTGCGGCGTCCAGGCCGGGCTGTCCTTCAACAGGTACTCCGCCAGCTCCACCGGCTTCTCGACCCGGATGCAGCCGTGGCTGAAGCTGCGCACGGTGCGGCTGAACAGCGAGCGCGACGGCGTGTCGTGGAGATAGACGTCGAAGCGGTTGGGGAAGAGGAACTTGACCTTCCCCAGCGCGTTCTTGGGGCCCGGCTTCTGGCGGATCTCCATGCTGGAGCCGCTGCCGGCGACCTCGAACCCCTCCCGCGCCAGGTAGCTCGGGTCGCGCTGCATGTGCGGGATGACCTCCTTCTTGGCGATGCTCGCCGGCACGTGCCAGGAGGGATTGAGGACGATGCTGGTCATCCGGCCGGTGAACATCGGCGTCCGGTTCGTGGGCTTGCCGGCGACCACCCGCATCGAGAGGGCGGGAACGCCTCCCTCGACGAGGTCGAAGGTGAAGCCGGCGATGTTCACCATGATGTAGCGCTCGCCCAGGTCGTGGGGGAGCCAGCGCCAGCGGTCGAGATTGATCTCGATCTGCCGCACCCGCTGCTCGGCCGGCATGTTCAAGGCCGCCAGGGTGCCCTTGCCGGCGGCGCCGGGATCGAGGCCGTGCCGCTCCTGGAACTTGCGCAGGCCGGCCTGGAGGGGGGCGTCGAAGAGGTCGCGCGCTTCGGCTGGAGAAGCGTCCGCGGCGAGGTCCCCCGAGGCTTCGAGGCGGGCGCGCAGGGCGGCCACCCGGGCATTGCGGTCGCCGGGGCGCAGGGGTGGGCCGTCCGGCACGGCGGGCCAGCCGCCGCGGGCGGCGAGGCTCCGGGCCTGGGCGAGGGCGGTCTTGAGCGCGCGGTAGCCGTCGTGAGCGGGGGCGAGCCCGGCGATCGCCGGACGCAGGCGGCCGGCGGCGAGGGCGTCCTCCAGCAGGGCGGCGAGGTCGACCTCGGGGATGTCGAGCTCGCAGTCGGGGTAGATCAACTGCGGATTCACCGCGCCGTTGCGCAGGTCGGCGGCGAGGCGCAGGAAGGCGTCGGTGAGCCGCAGGTCGATCTCCGCGAGGTCGCCAGGCGAGGGGGCGCCCTTCATCTGGGCGAGGCGCTGGCGCAGATCGGCGAGCCGGTAGCGCTCGGGGTCGAGGCCGTCGGCGGGGGCGTCGGCGAGGGCGGCGATCAGGTCGTCGGCCTCCGGCCGCACCCCCCTGTCGCCGATCCAGGCGGGAGCGTAGCGCCGGTGGTCGTAGAAGCAGGAGAGGTCCGGAGCGGCACGGAAGGAGCCGCCGGCGGCCGGCAGGGCCGGCGGCTCGCCCGAGGCCGGGAAGCGGGCGCGCAGGATCGGCTGCAGGCGCTGCTGGAGAGCCGATGGAACCGGCGGAGCCGGTGGCGCAGGCTTCTCCTGAGCCCTGGCGGGGAGGAGAGCGATGGCGGAGAGGATGGCGAAGAGAGTGCTGACGCGCAAGCTGTGCAGTGGCATGGGAATCCAGGAAACGCGGAGTCGGGTCATGGGTGGATTGGGAGATTGTACCTTGTCATAGATGACGGAATCAGGCACTACCTTTCGGCGCGGGAACCCAGACCGGCGTTACGGGCGGGAATCGGACCGGGAATCGACGGCCGGGCGGCTGGGTTAAGATGTCCTGATCGCCGGAGAGCGCGATACGTCCTCTCCCTTGGAATTTATACCCCCAACGTCTTGGAGACCTGTATGAGAAAGTCCCTGATTCTCCCCGCCGCGCTGCTCTTCGCGGCGGCCGCGGTGGCCGGTGCGCAGACGGCCAAGCCCGCGCAGAAGCCGGCGGCCCAGCCCGCGAAGCCGGTGGCCCAGTCCACCGCCCCTGCCCAGCCGTCCGGCAAGCCGGAATCCGTGCAGGACCGGGCCAGCTACGTGATCGGTTACAACCTCGGCCGCACGCTCAAGCAGAACGACGTCAATGCCAACTCCGACCTCATCGTCAAGGGGTTGCGCGACGGCCTGGCGGGTGCGAACGGGATGCTCACCGACGCCGAGATGCAGTCGACGATGCAGGAGTTCCAGAAGCAGGTGCAGTCGCAGCAGGAAGCGAAGCAGAAGGTGATCGGGGAGAAGAACAAGACCGAGGGTGAGGCTTTCCTGGCGAAGAACAAGGCGCGGGCCGGGGTCAAGACGACCGCCAGCGGCCTGCAGTACGAGGTCCAGAAGGAGGGCACCGGCCCGGCTCCGAAGGCGAGCGACACGGTGACCGTGAACTACAAGGGCACGCTGATGGACGGCTCGACGTTCGACAGCTCCTACGACCGCGGCCAGCCGGCCACGTTCGTGCTCAATCAGGTCATCCCGGGCTGGACCGAGGGCGTGTCGCTCATGAAGGTCGGCTCGAAGTACAAGTTCTACATCCCGGCCGCCCTCGGCTACGGCGACAAGGGAGCGGGCGCCACGATCGGCCCCAACTCGCCGCTGATCTTCGAGGTCGAGCTCCTCTCGATCGGCGAGCCCAAGGCCGCCCCCGGGGCTCGGGGCGAGGGGCAGCAGAGCTCGCCGAAGGAGCCGGCCAGCCAGAAGCCGCCGACCCAGTAAGGGCTCTGGTGGTTCGGAAGGTCGTAGGGGCGCCCCGGTTTTGTGGGCGCCCTTTTCGTTAGGCCCCCAGCACCTCTCTCTGCGCCGCCGCGATGTCCTCCAGCGCCATCTCCATCCGCTCGCGGTGGGTGCGGAACGACAGGACGCAGATCCGCGGGGCGAACCGTCCGCGCAGGCGCGTCGGGGTCAGGTAGACCCGCTGGCGGGCGTTGACGCGGTCGAGGAAGCGGTGGTTGAGCTCGTTCAGCTCAGCTTCAGGCACGCCCGCCGGGGCCAGCCGGAAGGCGAGCAGCGAGAGCTGCGGCTCGGCGAGGATCTCGATCCCCGGCATCGCGCGCAGACGGTCCGCCGCCAGGCGGGCAAGGGCCAGCTTCTCCTCCAACTGGGTGCGGAAGGCCCCGGCGCCATGCATCTTGAACGGCAGCCAGACGCGCAGGCCGCGGAATGGCCGCGAGAGCTCGGGCGAGTACTGGCTGAAGTCCACCCGGTCGGGATCGTTCTGCATCCCCGGCATGTAGTCCGCCGTCAGGCTGTGGGCGCGGCGCAGCGCCTCGCCGTCGCGCACCAGGACGGCGCCGGTGCCGTAGGGGAGGAACAACCCCTTGTGCGGATCGAGCACGATCGAATCCGCCCGCTCGATCCCCCGCATCGTCCGCTTCCCCTCCGCGGTCAGCAGGAAGAACCCGCCATAGGCGGCGTCGACGTGGAGCCACAGCGCCTCGCGGGCGGCGAGGTCCGCCAGCTCGGCGAGCGGATCGACGGCGCCGGTGTTGGTGGTGCCGGCGCTGGCGGCGATCAGGAAGGGGGTGAGCCCGCGGCGGCGGTCCTCCGCGATCAACCCGGCGAGCGCGTCGACGCGCAGGCGGAAGAGGCCGTCGGTCGGCACCTCGCGCACGTTGGCTTCCGGGAAGCCGGCGAGGATCGCCCCCTTGGCCACCGAGTAGTGCGACTGGTCGGAGGCGTAGATCACCCCGGAGAGGAAATTCTCGGGCAGGCGCTCGCGGCGGGCGGTCACCAGGGCGGTCCAGTTGGCGAGCGAGCCGCCGCTGGTCAGCGTCCCTCGCGCTTCGGCAGGGTAGCCGGCGATCTGGCAGAACCAGGCGATCACGTTCGCCTCGAGCTGCGCCAGCGCGGGCGCGGCGCCGTAGACCGAGGTGTAGCGATTGGTCGAATCGGCGATCAGATCCGCCACCGCGGAGTGGAACAGGCCGCCGCCCGGGATGTAGGCGAGGTAGCCGGGGCTCGCGGTGTTGAACGAGGGGGGGATCGCCCGCTCGAACAACAGGTCGAGCAGCCCGGAGACCGCGGCGCCCTCCTCGGGCAGCGGCTCGGCGAGCGACGGGGCGAGCTCGAAGCCGGCCCGGGTGTCCGAGACCGGCTGCGTGGGGAGCGATTCGATATGAGCCACGATCCGGTCGAGCGCCGCTTTGACGAGCGAGCGCATCTCGGGGCCGGAAAGCTCGAGCGGGTGGCCGGTGTCGGTCATGGGGCGAACCTTACCTCAAGATCCGGGGCCTCCCCGCGCGCCATCCGATCGAGCAGCGCCAGCCTCTCCGCGGGATCGGAGGGCAGGGGGCCGGCATCCACGCACCGGCCGTCGCGCACGGAAATGGCGCGGGTGGCCCGCGGCGCGAAGGGCTCGATCTCGTGCGAGACCACCACCACGGCGGCCCCGGCGGCAACCAGCCGGTCGGTCCAGGCGAGGAGGTCCTCGCGGGCGCCGCGGTCCATGGCCTCCAGCGGCTCGTCGAGCAGGGCGTTGCGGGGCGTGCCCACCAGGGCCGCCGCCAGCACGGCCCGCCGCCGCTGGCCCATCGACAGCTCGCGCACCGAGCGATGAGAGAGCTTGCCGAGCCCGACGCGCTCCAGCGCCTCGCGCCCCCGCTCCCGGGGCTCGCCGCGCAGCCGGCAGACGAGGTCGAGAACCTCGCGCACGGTGGCGTAGGGGGTCAGGTCCGGCTGCTCGGGGACGTAGGCGAGCCCCCGCCGCGCCGCCACCTCGTCGGTCCAGAGGTCGTGGCCGTCGATCTCGATCCGTCCCGAGTCCGGCCGCTCGATCCCCGCCGCGAGCTTGAGCAGCGTGCTCTTGCCGCAGCCGTTGGGGCCGAGCAGCAGCGTCAGCCCGGGCGCGATCTCGAGGTCGACGCCGGCGAGCACGGGCTCGGCGTCGCGGTAGGAGAAGGCGGCCTGATGGAGCCGGATCACGACGCGCTCCAGGACTGCGGATCGCCGGCCGCCAGGTGGTGGAGCTCCAGCCAGCGGCTGACCTTCTGCCGCCGCTCGCGCTCCGCCGCCGCCCGCAGCGCCCACGGGATCGCGGCGAGAGGGAGCAAGGCGGTCCACGGCAGCAGGGCCACCAGGGCGGCGAGGAGCGCGCCCTCGAAGAAAATCTCCCCGGCGGCGCCGGTCCGCCGCTCGGGAGCCCGCCGCATGGCGCCGGCCGCTCGCACCGCCAGGAAGGGGAGGATGCCCAGCACTGCCAGCGCGGCAAGATCGATCCGCGCCGCCAGCAGCACGAGCGGCAGGGCGTGAGCCCCCAGAAGCAGGGCGTCCGCACCGGCCCGGCGAGCCGCGGACCAGGGCAGCGAGCGCGACCAGGGCCACGCCGGCCGGCGGACGGCGAGCGCTTCGGCGATCTGCGCCAGCACGAAGACGATCCCGAGGGCCGCGCCGAGCCGCGCCGCGAGCCGTACGTACTCCGGCGCCAGGGCGTTGTTGGCGGTGAAGGCGAAGGCCGCGCCCACCGGCAGCAGGCCGAGAATCCAGGCGCCGAAGAGGCTGCCGCCCAGCGCCCGCCAAGCGATCCGGAGCTCGATCAGGCCGCCAATTGATCGGCGAGAGAGGTGGACGGCCGGGGCGCCGGACCGCGCCAGGGAGCCCGCCGCCAGATCGGCCGCCACCAGCAGGGAGGCGGCGATGCCCAGAAGGCCCCACCCTCCGGAGCCCGCCAGGACGGCGGCGCTCAGCGCGAGCGGCCGGGCCGCCCAGGGGCGCTCGACCGGCGTCGCGCACAGGGCCGCGGCCAGGGCGGTGACGAGCAGCTTGAGAGCGTCCGCCAGCAGGGCGGCGGGAGCAAGCGATGCGTAGGTGGCCAGGAAGAGGAACGCGAGCAGGAGCGGGAGCTGGGCGAGGGCGATCGCGAAGCCCGCGGCGCGGCGATGGGCGAGTCCGCTCACCGGCAGGTGGCGCAGCCAGCCGCCGAGGCCACGGCAGACCCGGGGAGCCGCCTCCGCCGCCCCGCCCAGGAACACCACGGCGAACAGCACCGACGTGCCGCCGGAAGCCCGGACGCCGAACAGGACGTGGGAGATCGAATTCAGGAAGTCCGGTCCGAGGAGCATCCCGGCGCCGAACGCGGCGGCGATCACCGGCACCAGCAGCCGCATCGCCAGCCGGGCGCCGACGGCGAAGTGGAAACGGAGGAGGGCGGGGAGCGGGGAGGGGGGCACGGGGGGGATGATACCGGGTATCAGATTTGGATCGGGAGAACTATACTCAGCAATAGCGAGGATCTATGGCTCAGAAGGAAAGCAACGTTCAACTCGAGATCCGGCTGAGCTTGCCGGATAGCGTCGCTCGCGAGGTACAGGCCAGCGGTCTGCTCGCGCCTGAATCCATGGAGTCCCTTCTCCGCGAGGCGCTGCGGAAGCGGCGCATCGATCGCCTGTTCGAGGCTGCCGACCGTTTGGCGGCCGCCCCCCCTCCCTCTTTGACCGAAGCCGAGATAGAGGCGGAAGTTCAGGCCGTTCGCAGAGCTGCTGGCCTGATCTCTCTTTAGTCTCCCTCCCCCTTCGGCCTCACATCCGCCGGGCAGGCGTCCTCGACATTCGTGATCGCGTTGACCTTGCGCGAGCGGCGGCCGATCTCGGTGTCGGCGCAGCAGCTCTGGATGGCGTCGTAGAGCGGCCGGGCGCCC
>JBDSHF010000294.1:0-7609 GCA_039918595.1 Thermoanaerobaculia bacterium | reverse complement strand
CCGCAGCCTGGTATTTCTCCCTCCTCTCCCGGAAGGGCGGGCGTCGAAGCCTCCAGTCCAGAGGCGGCGTCGCTATTTTTTAATCAGCGTGTAACGAAATGGTGGGGCGGTTCGCCTATCTGTCCAGGTGTCGCGTAGACCTTGCGGAACGCTGAATGGACAGCGGGCCGCGTCAGGGCGACCGGGCTCTGCGGCTAGAGAGGGAACCCTTATGCCAGTCACAGTCAGCTATCCAGGCGTTTACATCGAGGAGATTCCGAGTGGCGTCCGCACCATCACCGGAGTGGCGACGTCGATCGCGGCGTTCGTCGGCCGGGCGCCTCGCGGGCCGGAGGACGAAGCGGTGACCGTCTTCGGACTCGGCGACTTCGAGCGAAATTTCGGAGCGGTGACCTACGGCTACCCGATGGGATATGCCGTCCGGGATTTCTTTATGAACGGCGGCGGACAGGCGATTATCGTGCGGCTGTTCAATTCGCCGTTCGCCGACGAGGCGGCCCGGCAGAGCTCGGAGGACGTCGCCAAGGCCGTCGCGGCGGCCACCAACGGCGCCGATGGCGCGGCGGCCGCGGCCGCCGCGCGTACGGAGGCCGATAAGTCCAAGAACACGCCCCAGTATGGGGCCGCCGACGCGGTGGCGAAGGCCGCTGAAGCCGCCGCGGCAGGTGGCGGTGACCTCGCCGCCGTCAAGAAGGCTGCCGCGGATGCGGTCAAGGGCGCCGCACCCGTCAATAAGGCGCGGATCGAAATTGGCGCGGTGACCCTCGAAGCCGCCTCTCCGGGAAAATGGGGGGCGAACCTGCGCGCCACCATCGACGGCGTCGCCGCGGACTCGTTCAATCTCACGGTCCGCGATGACTCTCCCGGCGGCCTGACGGAAAAGTTCCTCAGCTTGTCGACCCAGAAGGACAGCCCCCGGCGGGTCGACCGGGTCCTGAAAGCCGAGTCGAGCCTGGTGCGCTGGGTCGGGGACCTCGACGCCAATCCGGCTCCCGCGGTGACCGCCGGCAGTGACGCGGTCTCGCTTGCGGAGCAGGACGTGGCGACCAAGAAGAAGGCGCTCCACGACAAGCAAGTGGCGGGAGGAGACACCGCGGCGGAGGTGACCGCGCTGAACACCGCGATGCAGGCGTTCGCGACGGCCAAGACGAATGCGTCGAGCGCTCTGACGGACGGTCTGTCGCTGAAGTTGAAGAACTTCACTCCGCCCGGAGGCGAAATCGACAAGAAGGGGCTGTACGCCCTCGCGCAGGCCGATCTCTTCAACCTGCTCTGCATTCCGCCTGAAACGCGCGAAGGATCGACCGAGACGACGATCTATCAAGCCGCGCTCACCTATAGCCAGAAGCGTCGCGCCATGCTCATCGTCGATCCACCCGCGGATTGGAAAAAGCCTTCTGATGTCACCAAGAACAACAACCAGGCGCTCACGGACCTCGGCCTCTCCGGAAACGAGGCTCGGAACGCCGCGCTGTACTTCCCTCGGGTTCTCGAAGCAGACCCCAACCAGGACGGGCGGATCGCGGAATTCGTGCCCTGCGGAGCCGTCGCGGGTGTCATGGCCCGCACGGACGTCGCGCGGGGCGTCTGGAAGGCCCCTGCCGGGCTCGACGCCTCTCTGAACGGCATTCAGGGATTGACCGTCAACTTGACCGATCAGGAAAACGGGACGTTGAACCCTCTGGGCGTCAACTGCCTGCGCTCATTCCCCGTCACCGGCCGCGTCGTCTGGGGCGCGCGGACGATGCGCGGAGCGGACGTCCTCGCCGATGAATACAAATACGTCCCCGTCCGCCGTCTGGCCCTGTTCATCGAGGAGAGCCTCTACCGGGGCACGCAGTGGGTGGTCTTCGAGCCCAACGACGAGCCGCTGTGGTCGCAGATCCGCACCAACGTCGGCGCCTTCATGAACAACCTTTTCCGCCAGGGCGCCTTCCAGGGCAGCTCGCCGCGCGAGGCCTACCTCGTCAAGTGCGACAAGGAGACCACGACGCAGAACGACATCAACCTGGGCATCGTCAACATCGTCGTCGGCTTTGCTCCCCTGAAGCCGGCCGAGTTCGTGATCATCAAGATCCAGCAGCTCGCCGGACAGATCGAGACCTAAGGAGACACGGTCATGGCCCAGTTCAATGTCAATGCGAATCGTTTCGATCCGTACAAGAACTTCAAGTTCCGTGTCTTCTGGGTAGGGAGCACGGCGCCGGTCGCCGGCATCAGCAAGGTCGGCGGCCTGAAGCGCACCACCGAGGTGGTGGAGCACCGCGAGGGCGGCGATCCCAGCACCTCCCGCAAGTCCCCCGGCCGCACCAAGTTCGAGGCCATCATGCTCGAGCGCGGAGTCACCCATGACACAGAGTTCGAAAAGTGGGCCAACAAGGTGTGGAACTTCGGCTCCGGGCTCGGCGCCGAGGTCTCCCTCAAGGACTTCCGGCGCGACGTCCTCATCGAGGTTTACAACGAAGCCGGCCAGCCGGCGATCCGTTACAAGGTCTTCCGCTGCTGGGTCTCGGAGTTCCAGGCGCTGCCGGACCTGGACGCCAACGCCAACGCGGTCGCCATCCAGCACATCAAGCTGGAGAACGAGGGTTGGGAGCGCGATTACGAGCTGCAGGAGCCGAGCGAGCCGAGCTTCACCGAGCCCGCGGCGTAGGGACTCGTCATGCGTGCCTTTTCCGCGCAGGAGTTGCTGGACGCGTGGGAGCGCGGCCTGGCCGAGCCGCCGGTCCGGCGGGCGCTGATCGTGGTGGCCGCGGCCTGCCCCGAGGCCACCTTCGAGGATCTCGCCCGCGAGAGCGTGGGCCGGCGGGACGCCCGCCTGCTGACTCTCCGCGAGTGGACCTTCGGGCCGCGTCTGGTCAGCCTCGCTTCGTGTCCCGCCTGTGGCGAACGGCTGGAGACGGCCTTCGACGTGGCGGACATCCGCACGCCCGAGAGCATGGTGGAAGAACCGCTGGCGTTGACGGCCGGCGGCTTCGAGCTGACCTTCCGCCTGCCCAACAGCCTGGACGTGTCCGCGATGACCACGGCCGGGGACCTGGACGGCGCCCGCAGGCGCTTGCTGGGCCGCTGCCTGCTTGCCGCCCGTGATTCCGAGGGAGGAGACGTCCCGGTGGAACGGCTGCCCGAGACGGCGCTCGCGGCCGTGGCCCACCGCATGGCCGAAGCCGATCCGCAGGGGGATGTCGAGCTTGCCCTCGACTGCCCCGCCTGCCGTCACTCCTGGCTGGCGGCGTTCGACATCGCCTCGTTCTTCTGGACCGAGATCGACGCCTGGGCGCGGGTGCTCCTGCACGAGATCCACATCCTCGCCTCGGCTTATGGCTGGCGCGAAGCGGACATCCTGGCGCTGAGCCCCTGGCGGCGCCGTTCTTATCTGGAGCTGATCCGCGGATGAGTGACTATCTCGGCAACCTGGCGGCGAAAAGCCTGGCCTCCGCGCCGGCTCTCCAGCCGCGCCTGGCCTCGCGGTTCGAGCCCCTGGCTCCGGCGGCCCCGGAGCTTCGGGAGGGGCCAGCTTTCCTGGAGGAGACGGTGACGGAAGTCGCGGCTCCGCCGCCCGCGCCCATTCCTGTGCAGACTGAATCCCGTCCCCTCTCGCCCCCCGGGAGAGGGGGGAGGCCTCGAAGGGCAGAGCGGTCTGAAGAGCAACACACTCATGAGGCCTCGGTTGAAAAGATTTCTGAAGAGTCTCCGCAGCCGGTGACGAAGCCGGCGCCGGCGCGTCGGCGGTTGCCCGCGCCGGTTGAGGCGGAGCCCGAGCGGGTTCAGAGCGTCCTTGCCGACCGGAGCGTTCAACCCTTCGAGGCCTCACCCCCTGGCCCCCTCTCCCGGGGGGAGAGGGGGAACCTGGCCGCGGCGGCTGTGGCCAAACCTGTTCTTCTTCAGCCCTTGACCGTCGTCCAGATCCCGCCAAGGCAGGACGCTCCCGTCACGTCCCTCCTCTCCCCGCGGGAGAGGAGGCCGGAAGGTGAAGGCCCACGGCAATTACGTGCGGAAAAGCCCCAGCATTGGGAATCGCCGGTCCCGCAACTCCAACCCCGGGTCACCCTCGCGGAGCGCCAGCCCTTCGCTCCCCTTCGGGAGGCGCCGGTGCAGGAGCCGGTCATCCACGTCACCATCGGCCGGATCGAAGTCCGGGCCACGGCCGCGCCCAAGGCGCCGGCGCGGGAACGGCCGGCGGCCCGGCCGGCGGTGGACCTCGACGAATACCTGCGCCAACGGTCCAAGGGAGAGGGACGATGAGCAACGGACTCGCCATTGCCGCCGTCTCGGCGACCCTGCGGCAACTGCTTTCGAACGGTTTGGGGATCGCCAACGTGACCGTCCGCTCGCTCGACAAGGCGCGGGATGGGCTCGCCAACGATCAGGTCAACCTGTTCCTGTACCACACGCAGATCAACGCGGCCTTCAGCAACATGGACATGCCGCGATTGCTCAAACCGGGCGAGACCGGCCATCCGCCGCTGCCCTTGAACTTGTTCTATCTCCTGACCGCTTACAACGACGACGCCAACGAGGTGCTCAGCCACGCGCTCCTCGGGCGGGCCATGAGCGTGCTCCATGACCATCCGGTGCTCGACGCCGGGGAGATCGAGAGCGCCACGCAGTCCAACGTCCTCGGCAGCGATCTGCACGAGCAGATCGAGCGCGTGCGCATCACCCAGCAGACGCTGCCGGCGGAGGAGATCGCCAAGCTCTGGCCGGCTTTCCAGACGCAGTACCGGACTTCCGTCTGCTATCAGGTTTCCGTGGTGCTGATCGAAAGCCAGCGCGCCTCCAAGACGCCGCTCCCCGTGCTCAAGCGCGGCAAGGACGACACCGGCGTGACCGCGCGGGCGGATGTCAGCTCTCCGTTCCCCGAGCTGTTGAGCGTCGAGCTGCCGGACCGGCAGCTCAGCGCCCGGCTGGGGGACGTGGTCACGCTGAAAGGCAACCATCTGGACGCCGGCACCGCCAAGGTGCTCTTCCTCAATCCGCGCCTCGTCGATCCGGCCCCGGTGACCCTCGAGCCCGGCGCCACCGACAAAGAGATCAAGGTCAAGCTGACCGACGACGCCGACCTGTGGGTGGCCGGGCTCTACACGGTCTCGGTGGAGCTCACCAGCGGCGACGACGTCCGCACCACCAATGAATTGCCGCTGACCGTGGCGCCGCGCATCACAGCCTTGCCCGCTACGGCTCCCCCCGATGGCGCCGGGACCTCCGAGATCGACGTGAGCTTCCGGCCGAAGTTCCGGCCCGGCCAGCGCGCCGTGCTGTTGATCGGAGACCGCGAGGTCCACGCCGAGCCGCTCCCGCCGATCCCGCCGCCGCCGGACCCTCCCAATCCCACGGACACCCTGAAGTTCATCGTGAAGAAGGCGCCCCTGGGAGAGCACTTCGTCCGCCTGCGGATCGACGGCGTGGACAGCCTGCTCGTGCAGCGTCCGGAAGGCCAGCCGCCCTTCTTCGACCCGGCGCAGAAAGTGACGATCTGATGAGCGACGCCGCCGACTGGCCGCAAGCGAACGACGCCTTCCTCTCGGCCGCCCTCGCCTGGCTGCGCCTGCGCCTGGAGCGGCTCGTGGATTGGGAGCAAATCCCGCCCGCGCCGTCGCTGCCGGCCGCGCCGGCGGCTGAGCCCAAGGCCCCTTCGTTCGCCGAGCGCTTCCGGCGCCGGCCCTCTTCCGAGAACGCGCCGCCGCCTCTGCTCGCCCTGCCGCCGGCTTCGGAGGCCGTCACCCAGGCACATATCGAAGAGGCCGCCAAGGCCATGGCCGCGGCCGAGGAGATGGACCCGCCGCCGGCCCTGGTGGTGCTGGCCCGCCGGTTCGGATTGTCCAGATTCGAGCGCGACGTGCTTCTGCTCTGCGTCGCCCTGGAGTTGGATACGCGCATCGCCCCGCTCTGCGCCCGCGCCCAGGACGACCCCGCGCGCCCGTGGCCGACCTTCGCGCTTGCCATGGCCCTGTTCGACGATCCGGCCTGGGACGTGCTCTCGCCCGAGCGCCCCCTGAGGCACTGGCGGATGATCGAGATCAACCAGCCCGGAGCGCAGCCGCTCACCACCAGCGCGTTGCGGGCGGACGAGCGCATCGTCAACTTTCTCAAGGGCCTGAATTATCTGGACGACCGCCTCAGCCCGCTCCTCCTCCCCCTGCGGCCGCCGGAGGGAGACGCCGAGCTGCCGCCGTCGCAGGCCGCCGTGGTCCGCCAGATCCTGAGCCGGCTGGAGGCCGCCCAACCGGGCCGCCGGCTGCCGGTCTTCCAGCTTCTGGGTCCGGACGTGCCAAGCAAGCGTCTGGTGGCCTGGCACGCGGCGTCCTCACTGGACCTGGGCCTCTACCGCCTGCCGGCCGAGCTGATGCCCACGCAGGTGGCCGATCTGGAGACCCTCGCCCGCCTGGTGCAGCGCGAGAGCGCGCTGTCCCCCTTCGCCCTCTATCTCGACGCCCAGGAGACCGAGAGGGCCACGCCCGCCGAAGGCCAGGCGCCGCCGCTCGGCCGTTTCCTCGCGGGCGCCAACGGCGTCTTCTTTGTCGCCACCCAGGATGTGCGCCCGGGGCTGGGGGAAACCAGCGTGGCCCTGGACGTGGCGAAGCCCACGCCCGCCGAGCAGAAAGAGGCCTGGGCCGCGGCCCTGGGCGAGTCCGCGGCGGATCTGCCGTCGCGGCTCGCCAGCCAGTTCAGCCTCGACCTCGAGACCCTGCGCCGCATCGCTCGCGCCACCCAGGAGGATGCCAGGCCGGAAGGCGTCGAATCGGAAAATCCTTTGGGAGAGCGCCTCTGGGACGCCGCGCTGGCGAGCGCCAGGCCGCGCCTCGAAGGACTGGCCCAGCGCCTCGATCCGCGGGCGACCTGGGACGACATCGTGCTGCCGCAGCGCGAGTTGGACCTGCTGCGCCAGATCGCGGCCCAGGTCCGCCTGCGCAGCCAGGTCTACGAGGACTGGGGCTTCGCCGCCCGGCGCAACCGGGGTCTGGGGATCAGCGTCCTGTTCGCCGGCGAGAGCGGCACGGGCAAGACCATGGCCGCCGAGGTGCTCGCCAGCGAGCTGCGCCTGAGCCTCTACCGCATCGATCTTTCGACCGTGGTGAGCAAATACATCGGTGAGACCGAGAAGAACCTCCGCCGCCTCTTCGACGCCGCCGAGGACGGCGGGGCCATCCTCTTCTTCGATGAGGCGGACGCCCTATTCGGTAAGCGCAGCGAGGTCAAGGACAGCCACGACCGCTACGCGAATATCGAGATCAACTATCTCCTCCAGCGGATCGAGTCCTACCGCGGGCTGGCGATCCTGGCGACCAACCTCAAGAGCTCGCTGGACTCCGCCTTTCTGCGGCGCCTCCGCTTTCTGCTGGATTTCCCCGCCCACGCCGAGGGCGAGCGCCGGGAGATCTGGAAGCGCATCTTCCCGCCGGAGACGAAACAGGCCGGCCTGGATTTCAGCCGCCTGGCCCGTCTCGGCCTGAACGGCGGAGCGATCAACAACGTGGCCATGAACGCCGCCTTCCTCGCCGCCGACGCCGGCACGCCGGTGACCATGCCGCACGTCCTCGCCGCCGCCCGCACCGAGTTCCTGAAGCTCGGCCGCCCCATCAACGAAGCCGATTTCCGCTGGACCGAG
>JBDSHF010000293.1:0-21894 GCA_039918595.1 Thermoanaerobaculia bacterium | reverse complement strand
TCCTCGACCAGGATGCTGGTCGCCAGGATCACCGGCGGCATGCGCAGCGCCGTGGCGGCGACCGGCCCCCCTGCCTGGGCGAGCACCGCGTTGACCCCGATCGAGCGCAGTAGCGTGCTCTTGCCCGACATGTTGGAGCCGGTCACCAGAAGGAACGTTCCCGCCGGGCCGACCTCGACGTCGTTCGACACCCGCTGGCCGTCCGCGATCAGGGGGTGCCCGAGTTTCTGGGCGGCGAAGCGGTCCACCGCCGGATTGACCACCGGGAAGCACCACTCCGGCTGCTCGAACTTGAGACTCGCCAGGGCGGCGAGCGCCTCGAAGCGGCCGAGCGCCGCGAGCCACCCGCGCGCCTGGGCGCCGGCGTCCCGCTGCCACTTCTCCAGCAGGAGCAGGGCGTGGAAATCCCATAGGAAGAGCGACTGCAGCAGCATATGGAGATAGGCGGAGTGGCGGACCTCCGACAGTCCGACCCGATGGTGCAGGAGCCCCATCCAGGCGTGGGCCGGCCGCCCCTGGTGCGTGAGCTCCGCGGCGATCCGGCGGAGCTCCGCCGACGCGCGGGGTCCTGTCTCGATCGCTTCCAGCGCTTCGGCGTAGCGCTGGAAGTCCCCCTCTCGCGCCTCTACCCGGTCGAAGCTCCCGAACGTTCGTTCCGCGAGGAGATAGCCGAGGGCGATGTTGACCGTCACCAGGAGCAGGAAAGGCGCCATGGGCAGGGGTGTCAGCCAGCCGGCGAGGCCGGCGGCGGGAGTGAGGACGGCCAAGAGGCGGAACAGCCAGATCAGCCCGGGCCGGCGGAGGAGCCAGGGCCCCCCTTCGGCCCAGCGGAGGAGGGGCTCGAGGTCGAGCCGCGCCTGATCCATGGGCCGGGCGTGCGCCTCGAGCCGCTGGCGCAGGTCGATCTCGGGTGCCAGCTCCGCCACCGCCTCCTGCCGCCGGACGATCTCCTCAGGGTTCGCGGGGTGGAGCAGCCAGTCCACGAGGGCGGTCTTGCCGGGCGGGGTATGCACCGTGCCGAGCAACTGGGCCACCGAAGCGCGGCCGAAGAGGTTGACGTCACGCGCGATCGGCCGTTCCGTGTCGTCCGGCTCAGGAAGAGAGGGGAGAGGCAGGCGCGTCCAGTCGCGGGCGATCCGCAGCAGTCCCTCCTCGTTGATCGTCCGCAGCTCCCCCTGCCGCCGCTGCCGCTGGATGACCCGGTCATGGTGGGGGAGGACCCAGAAGAAGACGACCAGCCAGAACCCGGCGCCGGCCCACCACCCCCAGCCTGGGTTGCCCCGCTGCACCAGGATCACCGCGAGGCAGACGACGAAAGCCAGGAACAAGGCGCCGCGCAGGAGCGAGAACCGGGAGGAGATCCCGGCCAAACGGGACTCCTCGGCGGCGAAGGTGTCGCGTCGTTGGGTGTAGACAGCGTAGGGAGCAGTGGACGGGTCAGGCATCCGGCAACCATATCGGAAGCTGAAGCTGACCCCTACTTCGATTCGGTCTGTATCATGGGGAGGCAAACGGAGGAATACACATGGCAACCTTGAAGGTCAAGGACTTCCCCGATTCCCTCTACGAGAGGCTCAAGGAGCAGGCTTGCCAGAGGAACCGCTCGCTGTCACAAGAAGTGATCCACCTCTTGGACGAGGCCCTAGGGCCGGAAAAGACTTTGTCCATCATGGGTTTACAAGGCTTGGGCAAGGAGCTTTGGGAGGGCATCGACGCCGCCGAATACATCCGGGCCGAGCGCGATTCCTGGGACAAAGACACCGCAGCCCGGCGATAAATCGCCGGTCTAGGAACAGCGCCCCCTGAAGAGGGCTTCAAGCCGGATTCATCTGGCGCCTGGGCATCTCATGCCCGGCCCTTCGGCCAAGCCTCACAGGACCTTCAAGAAATCGTCGAGAGCCACGCCCGCCTGTTTGAGGATGCCACGAAGAGTTCCGAGCGCCAGCTCTCGGTGAAGAGGCACGGAGCAGCCGATGGCGCCGGATTCCATGTCCTTCCTCAGCACGACATGGCTTCCCCGCTGACGGGCTACTCGAAAGCCCAGGCGGCCCAAGGCTCGGACGACATCTTCCCCGGAGACGCTAGGCAGCCGTACCAACGGCGACCTCGAACGTCGTCAGGAGAGATCTCTCACCCTCGGGAAGCGGAAATTCCTCCAGGAAGAGCTCCGTGGCTTCCTTCAGGTTGGCGACCGCTTCGTCCAGAGATGATCCCTGGCTGATCGTGCCGACCTCGGGGCACTCCGCCACATAGAGAGCGCCTTCCTTATGGAGGATTGCGGTGAACGTTTTCTGGATCGTCATCTCGGCCTCTCTTCCACGATAACAGACACCCTGATTCCTACTCCACGGTAACGCTCTTCGCCAGATTCCGCGGCTGATCCACATCCGCCCCGCGGCGGACGCCGATGAAGTAGGCGAGGAGCTGTAGCGGCACCACGTTGACGATCGGCTGCAGGAGCGGCGAGACGGTGGGAACCTCGATCACCTCGTCGGCGACGCCTCCGAGCTCTTCGGGGTCGCGGTCGGTGACGGCGATCACGATGCCGTCCCGGGCCTTGACCTCCTGCATGTTGCTCTTGGTCTTCTCGGAGAGCTGGTCCCCCGTCGCGATCGCCACCACCGGCAGGTTCTGGTCGATCAGCGCGATCGGCCCGTGCTTCATCTCGCCGGCGGGGTACCCCTCGGCATGGATGTAGGAGATCTCCTTGAGCTTCAACGCCCCCTCGAGCGCGATCGGATAGTTGATCCCCCGGCCCAGGTAGAGGAAGTTCTGCGCCCGGTGATACTTGCGGGCCAGCTCCTCCATGTGGGTCTCCTGACGGCGGATCACCTCGTCGACCGCCTGCGGCAGGCGGGTCAGGTCGTCGAGATAGTGCCGCTCGAGCTTGCCGAGCTTGCACTGCCGCAGGTAGAGGGCGAGCAGGTAGAGGGCCACGAGCTGGGTGGTGAACGCCTTGGTCGAGGCGACGCCGATCTCCGGACCGGCGTGGGTGTAGATCACCCCCTCGCTGATGCGGGTCGCCTGGCTCCCCACTACGTTGCAGATCGAGAACAGGCGCGCGCCCCGCTCATGGGCCGCCTCCATCGCCGAGAGGGTGTCCGCCGTCTCGCCCGACTGGGAGATGCCCACGGCGAGCACGCGGTCGGAGACGATCGGGTCGCGGTAGCGGTACTCGGAGCCGTAGTCGACCTCGACCGGCACGCGCGCGATGTTCTCGATCAGGAACTTGCCCACCAGCGCCGAGTGCCAGGAGGTGCCGCAGGCCAGCAGATGGAGGCGCTCGATCTTTTCGACCTCTTCCCTGGTGATCTTGACGGTGTCGAGGAGGACCTCGGCCCGCTCGAAGTCCACGCGCCCGGCGAAGGTCTCCTGCACGACCTGCGGCTGCTCGTGGATCTCCTTGAGCATGAAGTGCTTGTAGCCCCCCTTCTCGGCCTGGATCGGATCCCAGTTGAGGCGCTGGATAGTCCGCTCGACGGGCTTGCCGGCGCGGTCCTGGATCTCGACCCCGGCGGGGGTCATGCGGCCGATGTCGCCATTCTCGAGGAAGATCACGTTCTTGGTGTAAGCGAGCAGGGCCGAGGGATCGGAGGCGAGGAACTGCTCCCCCTCGGCCAGGCCGATGACCAGCGGCGGCCCCTGGCGGGCGGCCACGATCTCCTGCCCCGGAGTCTCGACGCTCACCACGGCGAAGGCGTACATCCCCTCCAGCTCCTTGACCGCCCGCGTCACCGCGGCGCGCAGGTCGCTGCCTTCGAGATAGGAGGAGATGAGGTTCGCTACCACCTCGGTGTCGGTGTCGGAGGTGAAGGTCCACCCCTCGGCGATCAGCCGCTTCTTGAGCGGCAGGAAGTTCTCGATGATGCCGTTGTGGATCAGCGCCAGCCGGCGGCGCGAGTCCACCATTGGATGGGCGTTGCGCTCGCTCGGCGGGCCGTGGGTGGCCCAGCGGGTGTGGCCGAGGCCGTAGTGGCCGGTCAGCGGCTGTTTCTCGAGCTTCTCCTTCAGGCGGTCGAGCTTGCCCTCGGCTTTGACGGTCTGGAACTCGCCGTCGCGCACCGCCACGACACCGGCCGAATCGTACCCCCGGTACTCCAGGCGGCGCAGGCCGTCCATCAGCAGGGGCACGACTTCACGCTGTCCAACGTATCCGACGATTCCGCACATAGTTGGCTACTCGTTCCCTTTCTTGTCGTCCGGCCGCCCCCGGCGGAGCCCTCCGGCCCACCCCTCCAGGTTCTTCTGCCGCACCCGTCCGACCGCGAGCGCCCCGTCCGGGACGTTCTTGGTGATGATCGATCCAGCCGCCGTCGAGGCGCCCGCCCCGATTTTTACGGGCGCCACCAGCATGGTGTCGCTGCCGATGAAGGCGCCGGCGCCGATCTCGGTCGGGTGCTTGCGCGTGCCGTCGTAGTTGCAGGTGACGACGCCGGCGCCGATGTTGGCCTTCTCGCCCACTGTGGTATCGCCCACGTAGGCGAGATGGTTCGCCTTGGCGCCCTCGCCCAGCACCGAGTTTTTCACCTCGACGAAGTTGCCCACCCGGGCTCCCTTACGCAAGCGTGATGCCGGCCGCAGCCGGGCGAAGGGGCCCACCCGGCAGCCGTCCCCCACCTCGGCGCTCTCCAGAACGCTGTAGGGCTCGATGGTTGTTCCATCGGCGACCGTGGTGTCGCGCAGCCACGCCCCCTGATGGAGGACGCAGCCGCGGCCGATCGAGGTGTTTCCCAGCAGGGCGACCCCGGGGTGGATCACCGTGTCCTCGCCGATCCGCACCCCGGGCTCGATGGACGTCCGCTCGGGCTCCAGGATGGTTACCCCGGCCTTCATCAGCGCTACCTGGTGGCGGCCGATCAGCAGCCGGTGGACCTGGGCGAGCTCGGTGCGGTCGTTGACCCCCAGCGCCTCGTCCAAGTCGGGGAGGGTGACCAGGCGCACCGGCCGGCCGTCCCGTCCGGCGTTGGTGACGGCGTCGGTCAGATAGAGCTCCCCCTGGGCGTTGTCGGTGGTCAGGTTGCGCAGGTAGTCGAAGATCTCCGGGGCGGGGAGGGCGTAGATCCCGGCGTTGATCAGCCGGACGGCCCGCTGCTCCGGGGTCGCGTCCTTGAACTCGACGATTCCCCGGAAGGCGCCGTCTTCCACGATCACCCGGCCGAGCGCGCCCGGATCGGGAAGCTCGGCGACCGCCAGGGCGCCCCACCCGTCCTCGGCGGCGGCGGCGAGCCGGTCGAGCGTCGCGGGCTGGACCAGCGGCACGTCGCCGGAGAGCACGAGCACGGTCGCCTCCCCCGGAATCCCGGCCTCGGCCTGGGCGAGGGCGTGGCCGGTACCCTTCTGCTCGGCCTGGAGCGCCCAGCCGAGATCTTCGCCGCCGATCTCCTCGCGCACCCGCTCGGCGCCATGGCCGACGACGACCAGGATGCGCTCGCAGCCGGCGGCGCGCGCGGTGTCCACCGCCCACTGGAGGAGCGGACGGCCGGCGGCCCGGTGGAGCACCTTCGGCAGGGAGGATTTCATGCGCGTCCCCTTGCCGGCGGCGAGGATCACGGCGACGCGGGGGCGGGGGTTGGGCATGGGATCATTCTCCTTCTGGTGTCAACCCCAGCACCGCCTCCGCCAGCTTCTCGGAATCGTGTCGGATCAGGTCGCCGTCGGCCGCCAGCAGGCCGGCTTCGTGGACCTCGACGCCCACCGCCTCCAGGGCGGCGCGGTCGACCGCCACCGGCTCCGAGTAGGTCCCGGCGTAGTGGGAGATCAGCGCCGCCGGGATTTCGGTCGAGTTGACCAGCACCGCGTCGATGATCCCGTCGCCGGCGTGCCGCACCAGGGCGTTCAGGTGGTCGATCCCCATCATGTGGTCGGTCTCGCCCGGCTGGGTCATCAGGTTGAGCAGCAGCACCACCCGCGCCCTCGATCTGGCGAGCGCCTGGCGGATGCCGGGGATCAGCAGGTTAGGGAGGATCGAGGTGTAGAGCGAGCCGGGGCCGAGCAGGATCAGGTCGGCGGTTTCCAGGGCGGCTACCGCCTGCGGGAATGCCGGGGGAGCCCCGGGGTCGAGCTCGACCGTCGTCAGCTCCTCGCCCGAGAGCCCCACCTCGGATTCCCCCTCGTAGACCTTCCCCGAGGCGCCGCGCGCGCGCAGCCGCACGTCGGTCAGCGTCGCCGGGAAGATCTTGCCGCGGACCGACAGGATCGACTCGGCGGTGAGGATCGCCTGGTGAAAGTCGCCCGTGATGCCGGTGAGCGCGGTCAGGAACAGATTGCCGAAGGAGTGGCCGAGCAGCCCGCCGCCGTTCGGAAAGCGGTACTGGAAGAGGCGGGTCAGCAGGTCCTCGTCGTCGGCGAGGGCGGCGATGCAGTTGCGGATGTCCCCTGGCGGCAGCACGCCGAACTCGCGGCGCAGCCGGCCGGAGGAGCCGCCGTCGTCGGTGACCGTTACCACCCCGGTGAGCTGGCGCAGCCGCGCGGTTCCTACATAGTGCTTGAGGCCGCGCAGGAGGGCGGACAGGCCGGTGCCGCCGCCGATCGCCACCAGGGCCCTGTCCGGCGTGGCCGCCGGCTCAGGAGAGGCCGAAGAGGGAGCGGAGGTCGCGATTTTTGCGGAGCTCGGCGAAGTCGGGGTCGTGGAAGGCATGGATGCGATTCTTGGGGTTCAGCTCGACCGCTCGGGCAAGCGCCTGCGCCGCGTCGTCCCACCGGCTCTCGACCGCGTGAATGGAGGCCGCCAGATAGGCGAAGCGCTCGTCCTTCTGGTCCTGCCCGCCTTTGCGGCTGATCTCCAGGGCCTCCGCGAGGTTACCCCGGTTCTTCTCGTAGACCGCCTGGAGATAGGGGTCCGGCTGCTCGGCGGCGGCACCCTTGGCGCCGGCCGGCTTCGCCGACCCTTGAGCCCGCTGCCGGCTGACGGTCAGGAACTGCCTGGCGCGGTCCTTCACCTCGGGCTGGTCGCTCTGCTCGACGGCCCGCTCGAAGTGCTCCACCGCCTTCTTCCAGTCCTGCGCCTGGAGGGCGGCGAGCCCCCGGCTCAGGGCTTCGAGGGAGGGATCGGTCCCGCCGACGGTCTTCCTGGGCGCCGGCGGTGCCGCCGCTGGAGCGGCGGGGGCGTCGACTTTGGGCTCGGTCTTTGACGGCGTCTTGGGCTTGGCGGCCTTGGCCATGGCTCCCTTTCGCTAGCGTTTCTTCAGCTCGATCAGAATCTGCTTCGCGACCGACTTCAGGGTGTCGAAGACGCCGACTCCCGTCGTCGCCACCGCTTCGAAGGTGGGCTCGCGCTTGTAATTGAGCGTGCGATACATCTCGTCCACCGGCGCCACACTCGGCAGGTCCCGCTTGTTGAATTGCAGGGCATAGGGGACCGTCGCCAGGTCGAAACCGTGCTCCTTGAGGTTCTGCTCCAGGTTGCGGATCGACTCGATGTTGGCCTCCATCCGCGCGTCCTGGCTGTCGGCGACGAAGATGACGCCGTCGACCCCCTTGAGGATCAGCTTGCGGCTGGCGTCGTAGAACACCTGGCCGGGGACGGTGTAGAGGTGGAACCGGGTGGTGAAACCGCGGATGCTGCCGAGGTCGAGCGGCAGGAAGTCGAAGAAGAGCGTGCGGTCGGCCTCGGTGGCCAGGGAGATCATCTTGCCCTTCGATTCCGGGGCGGTCTTGTTGTAGATGTACTGCAGATTGGTCGTCTTTCCACACAGGCCGGGGCCGTAGTAGACGATCTTGCAGTTGATCTCTTTGCTGGCGTAGTTGATGAAAGTCATCGTCGTCGGTGCCTTTGCGTGATCGGGGCGCTCCGCCGGGCTCGCCTGAAGCCGCGCTCCAGGTGCCGAGCCGCCGCCGGCCGGCGCCGCCCTCCGCGGCTATTCGCCGAAGAGCGCGTCGATGTCGTCGTCGGTGATCTCCGAAAAGGGGCTCGCGTGGGCCGGTCCCTGCGCGCCTTTTTCACCCTTCTGCAGCATCACTTCGAAGATCTTCTCGAGATCCACGCTCGCCCGCTTGACCCGCAGGCGCACGAGACCCAGAGAGGAGCGGTCGTCGAAGATGACCACCAGGATGGCGCGCTTGGCGACGATGGAGATGTGGATGTGGTCCTGCTGCCCCTCATGGAACAGAACAGAGAACTCCCGCTCCCCGATCAGCTTCGCCAGACCATCCGTGGCGGCCACGTTGCCGGCCGTCAGCGAAGCCAGCGAGGTGGTGTCGAACTGTTCGACTTCCCCCGCCGAGGCGATCTGCTGGCCGTTCTTGTCGATGAGGAAGACAGCCTTGGCGTTGGCCTCTTGCCGCAGACGGCGCAGGGCCTCCTCAAGGTGCTTGAACTCCTCCTCGTAGAGCACGAAGTCTGCGCACATTAGCTAACCTTTCCGGATCCGGACGGGGCGAAGATACAACATCGCGGGGCTGGCCGTCAAAGCTCTGATTTCACGTTAGTTGTCTCCGGTGGCCACGGCTGTCAATGGAACAGCCGCCACCCCTGGAGGATGTCGGTCTCGGCGAGGACCAGCTCCGAGCCCGCGATCTGATGGTGGACCGGGATGGGCGTGCACCCCTCGCCCCCGGAGTTGATCTCGAGGAGGCGGAAGGCCTTGTCGCACTTGTTGCAGACCATCCACTCCCCGTCGTGCCGGAAGCCGCGCTTGAACTTGGCGCACTGCTCGTTGGCGTCGAAGGCGACCTGCACCTTGCCCGCCTTGTCGCGGCCGACGAAGAACCGCACCTCCTGGTTCCCGGAATTCAGGAACTGGAAGAACCGGACCTCCTGCGGCTTCAGATCCGCCACGTCGATCCGTACCTGGCCCTCACGGCCGGGCGACACCCGCTGGAACCCCTGCGAGTTGAGCCGCCCCTCGAGAGCCATCTCGGCCCCCCAGAGCGCCCCCAGGGACAGCAGGACGATCAGCACACCATGAACCGGTTTGAAACGACGCATCGTGCGGCTATTGTGGCCCAACCCCCCCGGGACGGCAAGTGCGGGGGGCCCGGGCCGGATCTCCTCAGAACGAAAAGGGCGGGGATGGCCCCGCCCTTTGCTCCCGATGGACTGAAGCGCGCCGTCTAAATGGTGCAGGCGACCTCAAAGCAAGCGTCGCAGCCGGCCGAGCAGCAAGAGTACGTGCCGTAGCAAGAACAGCTGGAACAGTTGCACGATCCCGAGCAGGAATCGACCGCCTTGCCAAAGGGGGACGGGACGGTCTGGTGGAAGCTCTTGATGGGGGTCCAATGTCCCACCGGTCCCGCCTTCTGGATGACGATCTGGTGCGGCGCTTTACCTTCTCGGTTCCCCTTCCGGTCCTCTCGATCTCCGGCGAATGCGGCAACTACGAACACGACGGTACACAGGACGGCCACGATCAGAACCTGGAACATCTTCCGACTCTGCATGGAAACCTCCTTGTTGAATACATGGGAATACGAAGTGTAGTCCTTCTGCAAGATTTGGCAAGGATGCTGAGGATAGCCGCCCTGGAGGGGCGGAATTTGAATAGCCTGGGGCGTAAGCCCCAGGTGGGGAGGCGAATATCCTCCCGGAACTCCGAAGGGGCGGCACATAATCCAGCGGTGGGTGTCACCCCTTCGGGGTTCAGATTTCCTTGGGGGCCGGGTCCTGGGGCTTACGCCCCAGGCTATTCAAATTCCGCCCCTCCAGGGCGGTCCGACGATGGACTGCCTTGGGCGGTGCAGAGCGCCCTAGAACAGCGTGTAGATGAACGGCGCCGTGGCCTGGCTGGTGACGACCAGCAGGATCACCAGCCCCAGGATGAGCACCAGGGGGACGATCCAGTAGACCTTGTTCTGCCGGGCGAACTGGACGATCTCGCCCATGAAGGAGCCGAAATAGCGGACTTTGCGCATGATTTTTCCTTACCTTCTGCCTTCTCTAGTCTAGCTGGAATTCCTGCCGCCAGTCCCCCTTCTCCTCGATCTCGGGCTGCGCTTTCTTATCGAGGAGGAAGGGACCGAGCACCAGATAGTCCATCTCCGTGCGCATGAAGCACCGGTAGGCGTCTTCCGGCGTGCAGACGATCGGCTCGCCGCGCACGTTGAAGCTGGTATTGACGATCACCCCGTAGCCGGTGAGCTTCTCGAACTCCTGGATGATGGCGTGGTAGCGCGGGCTCTCCTCGCCCACTGTCTGGATGCGCGCCGAGTAGTCGACGTGGGTGATCGCGGGCACGTCCGAGCGCGGCCGGTTCACCCATTCGGTCAGCGGCAGGTCGCGCTCGTCCCCCCGCTTCGGAACGCGCCGGCTCTCGACGACGTCCGCCACCAGCAGCATGTAGGGGCTCGGCCGGTCGAGGTCGAAGTAGTCCGACACCCGCTCCTCCAGCACGCTCGGCGCGAACGGCCGGAAGCTCTCCCGGTACTTGATCTTCAGGTTCATCACCGACTGCATCCTGGGGCTGCGCGCGTCGCCGATGATCGAGCGGCCGCCGAGCGCCCGCGGACCGAACTCCATCCGCCCCTGGCAGAGGCCGATGACGTTCTCCCCCGCGATCACCTCGGCGATCCGCCGCGCCCAGTCGGCGTCCGGGAGCTCTTCGTAGGGATAGCCGTGGAAGTCGAGGAACTCCCGGGTCTGCTCGCGCGTGAACTCGGGGCCGAGCAGCGAGCCGCGCATGGCGTCCCGCGGCTTGCCCGCGGCCGAGAGCGAGACCGTTCGCGGCTTGTCCATCGCGTTGTGCCAGACCGCCAGCGGGGCGCCGAGGGCGCCGCCGGCGTCCCCCGCCGCGGGCTGGATCCAGAGGTCGTCGAAGATCCCCGCGCGCAGCAGCACGCCGTTGGCCACGCAGTTGAGCGCTACGCCGCCGGCCATGCAGAGGTTGCGCTTGCCGGTGATCTCGCGGGCGTGGCGGGCGAGCTTGAGGACGATCTCCTCGGTCACGTCCTGGATCGACTTCGCGAGGTCCATCTCGCGCTGGGTGATCGGCGACTCCGGCGGCCGCGCCGGGCCGCCGAACAGAGCCGCGAACTTGTCGTTCGTCATCGCCAGGCCGTCGAGGTAGCCGAAATAATCCATGTTCATGCGGAAGGAGCCGTCCTCGCGGACGTCGACCAGCTCCCGCTTGATGAGGTCCGCGTATTTCCCTTCGCCGTAGGGGGCGAGCCCCATCAGCTTGTACTCGCCCGAGTTCACCCGGAAACCGGTGAAGTAGGTGAAGGCGGAGTAGAGCAGGCCGAGCGAGTGGGGGAAGGTGATCTCGCGGATCAGCCGCAGGCGGTTCCCCTCGCCGACGCCGATCGTGGTGGTGGCCCATTCGCCGACGCCGTCGAGCGTCAGCACCGCCGCCTCCTCGAAGGGGGAGGGGTAGAAGGCCGACGCCGCGTGCGACTCGTGGTGCTCGGTGAAGAAGATCTCTTTCGCCTCGCCGACGCCGCACAACTCCAGGGCCTCCTGGATCTGCGGCGGGATCCAGAGCTTCTCGCGCAGCCAGACCGGCAGCGCCATCACCGCCGAGCGCAGCCCCTTGGGAGCCGTCGCGAGATAGGTCTCGAGGATGCGGTGGAACTTGAGCAGCGGCTTGTCGTAGAAGACGACGCCGTCGAGCTCCCCCGGGCCGACACCCCCCTCGGCGAGGCAGTAGCGCACCGCGTTGGTGGGGAACCCCTCGTCGTGCTTCTTGCGGGTGAAGCGCTCCTCCTGGGCCGCGGCCACGATGCTCCCCTCGTCCACCAGGCAGGCGGCCGAGTCGTGGTAGTAGCAACTGATGCCGAGGAGCTTCATCAGAACTGCTTGCGGTAGGACTCGGGAGTCCGCGCGCGCTCGCGCTCGTCGGTCGCGATCCAGTAGGTGGGCAGGCGGCGGTCGGCGTCCGGATGATTGCCGCGAGTGATGCCGAGCTTGCCGCGCGCTCGCAGGAAGAGGCCGGCCGGCAGGAAGACGAGATAGAAGAGCAGGGGCATCAGCAGCCAGGTGAAGGCGGCGCCCACGAAGTAGGCGAAGCGGTCGAGAACCCGGGTCAGGCCTTTATAGAGGCCGAGCGGCGAGGCCAGGGCGATCAGGGCGATCAGGACCGCGATCGCCGCGATCACCTCCGCCGCCAGCGGCCGGTGGAGGACGAAGTAGAACAGCGCCGCGACGGCGAGGCCGATGGCGCCGCCGATCATCCCCTTCCGGCGGTTGGCCGCCGCCTCGCGGGCGAGCGCCGCGGCGCCCATGGCGGAGCGGCCGCGCCAGTTCCAGGCGACGGCCGAGGCCTCAGCGCGGGGTTCCATCGTTGATTCGGGCATTCCTACCTTGTCTCCGCCGGCTGGCGGGTTCCTCGAAGCAGCAGAGGATATTCCGGAGGCAGGGTTCCTTGCAAGGACGGAGCCGGGGGAGGGGGCGTATAGAATGGCCCGGCCATGACGACGCCCCCCTTTCCCGAGGCCTCCCGCGCCCTCACCATCCCCGGCTTCACCCTCGGCCATGGCACGGACCCCAAAAACCTCACCGGCCTGACCGTGATCCTCTGCCCTGAGGGGGCGCTGGCGGCGGCGGAGGTGCGGGGGTCGGCCACCGGCACCCGGCAGTTCGACTCCCTGGTCTCCGCCCAGCACGTGTCGAGCAAGGCCCACGCGGTGGTGCTCGCCGGCGGCAGCGGCTTCGGGCTCTCCGCCGCCGATGGGGTCGTCAAGTGGCTGGCCCGCCACGGCTACGGCTTCCAGACCGGCGTCGCCACGGTGCCGATCGTCCCCACCGCGATCCTCTTCGACCTCGCGTTCGGCAATCAGGTCTTCCCCGGCCCGGTCCTGGTCGACGAGGCGATCGTCGGGGCTGCGCAGGGGCCGGTCGAGATGGGGAGCGTCGGCGCGGGCACCGGCGCGACGGTGGGCAAGGCGAACGGCGGCCCGGCCAACGGCATGAAGGGGGGCTTCGGGTTCGCCAGCCTGACCGTGCCGGGGGGGCCCACCGTGGCCGCCGCCGTGGCCGTGAACGCCTTTGGGGACATCCGCCGGCTCGACGGCACCCTCCTCGCCGGCTGCCGCACCGCGGCGGACTCTCACAAGCTCGCCGACGCCGAGCGCATCCTGGCCAACCTGCCGCCCGAGACGGTCGGACCCTGGGAGGGGAACACCACCCTGGCCGTGGTGATGACCGACGCCGCCCTCACCAAGGCCAACCTCCTCAAGGTCTGCAACATGGCCTTCGGCGGTTTCCACCGCACCCTCGCCCCGGCCCTCTCGCTCTATGACGGCGACCTCGTGGTCGCCCTCTCGTCAGGAGCGCGCAAGGCCCATGTCAACCAGATCGGCGTGCTCGCCGAGCGCGCGGTGGCCGAGGCGATCCTCGCCGGAGTGGCGGCGGCGGATGGGTTCGGGATTTTGCCGGCGGTTCGGGACCTGGCCTCGTAGGGTTTTCACGTGGAACGTCGGGTGAGGGGCTAGAGAAGCTTTCTGAATTCCTCCTCGGTCAGTCCCGCGTCCCGTACGATACCGCCCAGGGTAAACGCGTTGATCGGATCGTGACGAGGAAGCGTAAGAATCCGGATTCCGTCCGTCATCACGATGTGTTTGCTTTGACGGACGACGCGGAACCCGGCCTTCTCCAGGGCACGCACCGCCTTCAGGTGGGGAACGCCTGGGATTTTTCCCACCCGGCTACACCGCCACTTCCACCTCGCGGACTTCGGCGCCCCGAACCAGCTCGATGGCGACGGCCAAGTACTCGCGAATAGCGTCCTCGATATTCAGGAGAGCTTCCCTTTCGGTCTCTCCCTGAGACCAGCATCCAGGCAGCCCGGGGACCGAGACGCTGAAGCCTTCTTCGGACGAGTGCAGCGCGACTTTGAATTTCATCGATTCACCTCGATCGGATTATAGCGCCCCCTACCGCCGCCGTCCCTGGTCCCGGTACCCGCCCCGTCCCCGATCCTGCTGCGGGGGCGGCCGGCGATCCCGCCCGCGCTCGTGGGGGCCGCCGGCGCTCTCCGTGGTCGCCACCCGGATCTCCACCGCCCGGCCGCGGATGGTGGCGCGGGCCATCCTCTGGAGCACCTGATCGCGGAATTGCGAGGGGAGCTCGACGAACGTGAAGTCGTCGTAGATGTCGATCGAGCCGATCGCCTTGCCGGGGACTCCCGCCTCGTTGGCGATCGCCCCCACGATGTCCCCCGGCCGCACGCCGGCGCGGCTGCCGGCGTCGATGAACAGCCGCACCATGCCCTCCTCGGTGCGGGCGACCCGTTCCGGCGCGGGCTCCACCTCGACCTCCAGCGGCTTGTCGCCGCGGGCGAGACGGGCGGCGGCGGCGGCGATCTCGGCGAGGTCGAGCCCCTCCTCGACCAGCTCCTCGACCAGCGAGAGATAGAGGTCGAGGTCCCCCTCCTCCACGGTGCTCCGGATGTTGTCCTTGAACAGGGCGACCCGCCGCGCCGCCACGTCGGCCTGGGTGGGCATCTTCATCGGCGTGATGCGCTGGCCGGTGTAGCGCTCGATCTCCGTCATCATCCGCCGCTCGCGGGGGGAGACGAAGAGCACGGCGACCCCGGAGCGTCCGGCCCGGCCGGTGCGGCCGATGCGGTGGACGTAGGCCTCGACGTCGTTGGGGATGTCGTAGTTGACGACGTGGCTGATTCGTTCGACGTCCAGGCCGCGGGCGGCGACGTCGGTGGCCACCACGATCTCCACCTGCCCCCCCTTCAGGCGGCGGATCACGGTCTCGCGCTGCGCCTGGTTCATGTCGCCGTGCATGGCCTCGGCGGCGTACCCGCGCCCCTGGAGCCGCTCGGTGAGCTCGGCCGCGCCGTTCTTGGTGCGGGTGAAGATCAGCACCGCGTCGGTCTGCTCGGTCTCCAGGATACGGGCGAGGGCGTCCAGCTTCTGCTGCGGCCCGACATGGAGATAGCGCTGCTCGATGGCGGGCACCGTCATCGTCTTGTGCTCGATCTCGATCCCCAGCGGATTGCGCAGGTGGCGCTCGGCGATGCGCCGCACCTCGCGCGGCAGGGTGGCCGAGAAGAGGGCCGTCTGCCGGCCTTCCGGCGCCTGCGAGAGGATCCACTCGACGTCCTCGATGAAGCCCATGCGGAGCATCTCGTCCGCCTCGTCGAGCACCACGACGCGGACGGCGTCGAGGCGGAGCGAGCCCCGCCGCAGATGGTCCATGATCCGGCCCGGCGTGCCGACGACCACGTGGACGCCGCGGTCCAGCCGCTTGAGCTGGAGCTGGATCGGCTGGCCGCCGTAGACCGGCAGCACCCCGACGCGGCCGAGGTACTTGGAATAGGAGTGGATCGCCTCCGCTACCTGGATCGCCAGCTCGCGGGTGGGAGCGAGCACCAGTGCCTGGACCTCGGGGACGGCGAGGTCGATCTTTTCCAGGATCGGGATGGCGAACGCCGCCGTCTTGCCCGTGCCGGTCTGCGCCTGGCCGATCAGGTCGCGCCCGGCGAGCATCGGCGGGATCGTCTTCTCCTGGATCGGCGTCGGCGCCTCGTATCCGATTTCGGTGATCGCCCTCATGATAGGCGCGGAGAGCCCCAGGCTCTCGAAGGTCACCGTGTCCCTCTCTTCATTCTCTTCTTGTCCTGCTTGTCCTGCGTCTTCTGCCATGACTCCCTCCGGTTCAGAACTCTATCGTGTTTAGCGAAAAAACCGCCGGAGGGACCCCGTCCCCGTATCCTGCCCGTGCTACCCTCGCGGCATGGCATGGATCCTTGGAACGACCCTCGACGAGCGGCACGTCAACCTGCAGGTGAGCCAGATCGCGGCCATCCTCGACCGCGTCCCGAAGCGGCCGCAGGACGGCTGCGTGGTCATCCTGGCGGGCAGCGGCGAGTCCCTGGAGCTCAAGGAGAGCCCGGCGGAGCTGCTGCGGTCCGCCGAGAACGAGGAGCACCCGGAGAACACCTCCGCCCAGCCCGGCAACGTCTGGTGAGGTCCGGGGGGCACCCGCGGACCTCTTTTTCATGGGAAATAACCTCTGGGAAATAATCTCTGCGGACTAACTCAGAGAGGGGGACCGGAGCTGATCGGCCTTGAGCCGCCCCTCCGGAGTGAGGGTGACGGATTGAGGAATCTGCAGGCTGGGGCCGGTCCAGCTCACCAACCCCGCCCGCCGCAGATCAAAGATGTCGTCGGCGACGATCCGGCCGCCATCGCTACGGCTCGCATTGGGCTGGCCTGAATCGTCGAGCCAGACTTCAATGTCGGTGCCGCGGAGGAGGGCCATCAGGAGGTCGCCTTGTTCGCGTTCGTGAGCCATGCCGTCATTCTACCTCGTAGGTCTACCTCGCGGGAGGGATACACTGAGCCGGATGGATGACCGCATGGGTTTCCCCGACTGGCTCCTGGCGCCGCTGCTGCGGCCCGGCGATCGCCCCCCGGGCTCGCGCCGCGCGAGCCCGGGCTCGGCCCCCAGGCAGCCCATCCGGGGGCAACTCCGCCGCTCCTTCGGCCTGCGGCCGGCCTCGGTCCCGCCCGCCCCGAAGCGGCCGATCCGCCGCTCCTAGGCGTCCAGCTCAGCCGCCAGCTTCCTGGGGGCGACCACGCGGTAGGCGTCGGTGACCAGATCCGCGATCTGGTCCCAGTCGACCGGCACGTCCAGGCGCACGCCGAGCCAGCCGCGATGCCCCACATAGGGCGGAACGAAGAACCGTTCCGGGTCCGAACCGACGAGCGCCTCCTGCGCCCCGTCCGGCGCGGCGCACCAGAACCCCAGCCGGTCGTCGTGATGGTGGTTGGCGTACATCACGAAGGTCTTCTTGCCGCGCACGAACCAGGTCGGCTCGCCATGGCTGAGCCGTTCGGTGGTCTCCGGCAGCGCGAGGCAGAGCTGCCGGAGCCTCTCCAGTGTATCCTTGGCCATCCCGGCATTCTGCCACGAGCCCTTTGCGACACGAGCCATGACACGCGAAGACTACGAAGAGCAGAAGCGGCGGCTCGCCGAGCAGCACCGGGCTCTCCTGGAAATGGTGGAGACCGCCCACCAGACTCAGCTCCGGGCGCTGGAGATCGTCTGGCGGATGATGTCCGGAGAGGGCTCGGCGGAGCCCCTGCCGCCGCGGGCGGCCGCCGCCCCACCACCCGCTGCTGCTCCCGCGCGCCGGCGCCAGAAGGCCGGGGAGCTCTACCATGACATCGTCGCGGCCTTCCCCCGGCTCCCGGAATCCTTTACGCAAGCCGACGTCTGCGGGGCGATCGGCTACACTCCCGACCGCGGCTCTCTCTACCGCGTATTGCAGGAGCTGAGGCAGCAGGGGCATCTCGCCCGTCAGTCGAGCGGCTCCGGCAACCAGCCCGCGCGCTACCGCAGAGCTCCATCGTGACGCGCCCCTGAGCGGCTGCCACGCGGCGGCCCTTCCTGCGTCACGCGGGAAGCGAATCGCGACACCAGGCAAGGCCGCGGCGCCTCTCGCCCCGGCTCGTGCGTCACGCGCCCCGCGAATTGCGAAGCGGCTCCCGAGGAGCGCGCTGCGCCGCTCGTGGGGCGCGTGACGCCATACACGGGGCCCATGACGCAATTCGCGAAGTACGCTGCGCAAGACGCGGGGAGCGTGACGCATTCCAGGGGGAGCGCTGCGCAATCCGCGAGGGGAGCCGCGCAAGAGGAGTGGGCTGCTCGGCCATTCGAGGGGCGCGTGCCGCAATTCGCGAGGGCGGAGACGCGAGAGGGGTGGGCGCTGGCGGCCCAGCCGATGACCGTGTCGCGGAACGCGGAAGCGGCCGCGCCGAGGACCTGGGCGCGGCCTCGCCCTGAAGGGGCGGTTCCGTGTTCCCGTTCCGTTGGCCCTCATCACCCCGGCCCTCTTCTCCCAGCCTCCCCCCCATCCGCCGGGAGAAGAGGGAGCAGTTAGTCGAAGCAAGCTTTTCAAGCCCCTCTCTCCCGGCGGATGGGGGGAGGCTGGGAGAGAGGGGTTGGGGAGTGAGGGTTCAGCCCCGAAAGGGGCGATACTCTCCGGCCCGCCGCACCTGCTGTAAAATGGCCTGAACGAAGTCACTGTCGGAGAGGTCTGCGAACCCGATGGAATCCGAGCCATGGCCTGGGGGGGCACGCTGATCGGCGCCGTCAATTGCGGAGGATGGGTTCCCTGGGACGCCGACGCCGACATCCTCGTCCATCGGGATGACTTCGAGCGCTTCAAAGCGCGGATTCGCGCCAGTTGTCCCGCCGATTTTTGGTACCAGTCCAGTGAAACGGATCCCCTTTACGAATCGACGGTCGAGAAGCTCCGCTATCTGCATGCCCACTACGCCGGCTCCGAGAGATCTCCTTGGCATGGAGGTCTCCAGGTCGACATCTGCCAGGTTCTGGATCGAGAACGGCGTCTTCGTGACTTCGGCTCTGGACAATGCGGAGGCTCTCGGCGAACGCCTGCGCGAGGAGCACATACTTCCCTCCATCGAGCTGCTCTTCGAGGGCGTGCGCCTTAGAACTTTTCGCAATCCAGCGGCCTACCTGCGGGTTCGCTACGCTACCGAAGCGTTGCAATCGGAACGGAACGTGCCCGTCGAAGAACGCTATCCGCACGAAGGCGCCGTCCGCCTGGGAGCCTCAGCGGCCGATCGAGCGCGTTACCCGCAGCTGTACAAGGATCAAAGCTGAGGATTGGCGCCATCAGCGGCGACACGGCCTGAAAACGCCGACAGCGTTTTTCGGGGGGACGGTAGGGCCGAAGGTCCGGGCTTCTTTAGCCCAGGGCAACGCCCTGGGCGGGGAGGACGGCTAAAAGAAAACCCCGTGCTTCCTCCAGGAGGCTTCGAGCGCCGCGGTGTCGACGTACTTGCGGTTCTCGAGCATCCACTGGGCCTCCTCCGCGCCGTCGTCGAGCCCTTGCTCGCGCAGAGCGGCCAGCGTCGAGCTATCGATCTTTGAATTCTTTTGCAGGGTATCGGTGACCTCGTCGAGGCAGTCCGGCACCACGACGCTGACGGCGAGCAGGATATTGCGGATCGACTCCTCCCACTCGACATGGTAGCGCCGCGGCGCGGACCAGTGGACGCCAGAGACCGTCTCCTGCTCGTTCTCCTGGCCTTGGACGAGCAAAACGTGTCCGCCGAGCAGCCAGTACTTGAGCTCGAGGTAGACCTCGCCACCGGAGTAGCCCGTGAAGCACGGGTTGTAGCCACGGACGGCCTCCAACGCGGCCTTCGGCGTGGAGTAGCACCAGAGCCCGCTCGCTGCGATCGGGTACGTCGCCACCTCCAGGCCGGTGCCGTTTCTCGGCGGCGGCAGCTCCGACATGGGTGTCCACTCGCCCCAGAAGTCGCCGTGGAGCCGCAGCTTGTAGGGCCCGAGCAGACAGTTCGGGTTGTCGAAGACGATCGGGATATGGGCCATATAGAGGTCCGGCAGGAGAGCGTGCGTGTCGAGCCCCGACCGGCTCAGGAAGAGGCGGTGAAGCGCCTCGATCGTGGTCGGCGTCAGCAGGACGTGCGCGTCGAGAAAGATCAGGTGCTCGCCCTGAGCCGCGGCCGCGGCCTGGTTGCGCGGGAAGTACACCGACTTGACCTCGCCGGCGGCAACGTAGCGGACGGGGAACCGGGCGTTGGCGAACGCGGCGCAGACCTCCCGCACCGTCCTGCCGCACGTCTTCGCGCCGGGGTCGTTGTCGGCGACGACGATCTCCATGCCGTCCCGCTCGACGAAAGGGCCTCGCGTGTGCATCTGGAGCGATTGGAGCGTGAACCAGAGCGTGTCCGCTTCGTCGCGGCACGCGATCAAGATGCTGATCCCGGGCATATCCACCTTCCTAGACATGACAACAATCGCTGAATTTTTCGAAGAGCCAGTCGTCGTCGCGCACCCGGCGGGCGGCGAGGTCGGCACGCTGCCGCCAGACGTCGCTCTCGAAGGCCAGGGCGAGGGCCGCTCCGAACCGGGCCTGGTTGCGGAGCGCGGTCAGCACGCGTCCCATGCGCGCCGGATTGAAATGGAGCAAAGCGACACGCAATTGATTGTGGGTGAGCAATCGCGTTTCGACCCCGTAGGGACGCTGCTTGCGGAAGTAGTGCAGCACGGTGACCTCCGGCACCACCCACGTCTCATATCCCAGCAACCAATACCGCACACAGAGCTCGACGTCCTCGGAGCCCCATTGTGGCATGCCCTCGTCGAAGGCCCCGGCCCGCTCCAGGGTTTCGCGGCGCATGGCCATGAAGCCGCCTCCCAACGCCGGTACGGGATAGGGCTCGTCCGCTTGCCGGGGCAACCATTTCAAGCGTAGAGTCGGCTCGGCGATCCGCTGGCCATACCCCGCGGGGTAGTCCGGCTTGCCCATGGAGCCGATGCCGGGGCCGACTACTCCCACCTCCGGCCGGTTGAGCGTGTCGACGAGCGGTTGCCACCAGGCCTCGGGAAGGTCCATGTGGGCGTCGGCGAAGACCACGATCTCGCCACGCACCTGGGCCAGACCGCGATTGCGCGCGGCGGCCACGCCCAGGGGCTCGGAGGTGCGGATGAGCTGCACGGTCTCCCGCGGCTCTTCCACCAGGAAATCGGCGCAACCGTCCGTGGAGCCGTTGTCGATCACCAGGATCTCGCTGCCGGCGGGCAGCGTCGCCTCGAATTGCTCCACGGTGCGCCGCAACAGCACGGATTCGTTGGTGGCCGGCAGGATCACGCTGATCCTGGCGGGATAGTCACCACGAAATAGTTTCTTGACTCGTTCCGCCGGCAAGGCCCGCGGCGGCGGAATGACGTGGAACGGCGGTGGGAAGGGAATCTCTTCCGGGTCGAGAGCGGCGGGCTTCTCCGGGGACCGGGCCGGCTCCTCCGCCGCCCCTGCGCCCAAACGCTGAAAGACTTCCGCGATCGCCGGCGTATCGATTATCCGATGGAGCTCCCACGCAAAGGCGTCGCTATCGTCGGGCCGGATCACCTCCAGCGCCACCTTCTGAAGGCCGCTCCTGGGATACGGCAGGACCGTGCAGAAAGGCTCGCCGGCCTCGAAGCGCACGGTCTGCCCGGGGCGGGCGAACCGCCAGCTCAGGGCGAGGGTGCAAGGCAGGACCGACGAATCGATCATCGTTTCCAAGGGGGCCAGACCGTCCTTGGACGCATGGACCGGGCCGCGCGCCCACAGGAGCTGATCGCTTTCGGTCTTGAATTGATATCCGGGATGGAACGTGAGCCGCCCCTCTCCCTCGCCGCGCACGAAGCCTTGCGAGGCGTCCGCCGTGCCATGGATCTCGACGTCCCCGGCGTCGGGGCCGCCGTTCCAGGTGGCTTCAAAAGCCTGGGGGCAGAGCAGGTCGAAACTCAGACCGGCGAAAGCGATTTCGCCGGTCTGAGGCCGAGCCCTCGGCTCGGGAGAAGGGCGGAGGACGGCGGCATGCTCGTACAAAGGAAAAGCGATGATCTTCATGTCGTCCCCCATTCTCCCCTGCTCCCTTTACGGCGCCTCTGTCGTCGGCGGCGGCGCCTCTGTCGTCGGGGGCGGAGCCTCTGTCGTCGGGGTGGCGCAGGTCTCGGAGGTCGCGCTCGCCTCCACCTGATGCCGGCGGTCGCCGTCCGCCTTGAGCATCCACTTGAGGGTGTCCAGAGCGTCGAACACCACGGTGAACTCCGAGAGGTGCTCGCCCGGATAGAACACGGTCGGCTGCCCGCGGTCCTTGTCGCCGCCCACGAACATGTTCTTGGGCCCGACGGCCAGGGTGATGGCGCTGCCGGTGGTGTTCAGGTACCCGAAGTGGGCCGTGTATGTGCCGTCCCCGTTGTCGTCCACGCACTCCAGCAACGGGACCAGCACGTTCCCGCCCTGCGCTTCCGCCACCCGTTGGACGAGCGGCAGGAGGGCCAGCGAGAGGCCCAGGGTGGCGAAGGCGCCCAGCGCCTGACGGCGGGAGAATGTGGCCGCCAGAGGGAGGGCCGCGGGCACCAGCAGTTGAGCGGACTCGAGCTCCTCCAGGGCGAGCCGCGTCAGATGCTCCGCCTCGGCCGGCAGCAGGTTGAATTTCTGGCGCAGGATCTCCGCCAAC
>JBDSHF010000292.1:0-16391 GCA_039918595.1 Thermoanaerobaculia bacterium | reverse complement strand
GCCTCGTCATAGACCGAAAAGACCTCGAACCCTTGCTTCTCCAGCCAGCGGGCCACGGCCGGCCCCGTGCACTCGTCCACGAGGAAGCGCATCGGCGGGCGCGCGTCAGACTGCCAATGGCATGAACGAGGTGTCCTGGAGAGACTTGGATGCGAAAAGAAAGCAGGCCTGGATGTCTTCGGGGGCCAGCCCTTCGTACTCCTCCAGGATCTCCCCCACCGTGGCTCCGTGCGCGAGCAGCCCGAGGATGTACTCGACGGTGAGACGGGTCCCCTTGATCACAGCCTTTCCGACCATGATGCCAGGGTTGATGATGATTCGGGAGAGCAGTTGATCGTCACTCATCATGGCCTCGCGGAAATAATGGACCTCGCGGAGATTCTATCGTGGCAATCCTTACAGCACGTACGCCGTCAGGAAGATCCCCACCATCGTGAAGACCAGCGTCAGCTTGCCGGCGATGCCGAGGAGCATGCCGATCCAGGTGCCGAGGCCCACCCGGCTGGCCTGACGCCAGTTGCGGCGGGCAGCGTACTCGCCGGCCACCGCGCCCACGAACGGCCCGAGGATGAAGCCGGGGAGCCCGAAGAAGAGCCCCACGATCGCCCCAACGGCGGCGCAGAAGAGGGCCGCCCAACTGGCCCCCACCCGCTTGGCCCCCAGGCTCGAGGCGAAGAACTCCACCACGAAGCTCAACAGGGTCAGCACCGCCAGGACGGACAGCGTGAACCACCCCACCTTCTGAAAACCCTCCGCCCAGGCGGCGATCAGCAGCCCCACGAAGACCAC
This sequence comes from Thermoanaerobaculia bacterium, assembly GCA_039918595.1. Taxonomy (GTDB): domain Bacteria; phylum Acidobacteriota; class Thermoanaerobaculia; order Multivoradales; family UBA5704; genus DATARR01. The sequence continues at coordinate 15,602 of JBDSHF010000292.1, read as the reverse complement.
CGGCGCCCCGGGCAGCGCCGGCATCACCGTGCCGATGATGCCGAGCACCACCAGGGCTCCCCCCAGGAGCAGGAAGACGTTTTCCGCGCCGGCCATGCGCCCTACCCCTGCGGGCTCAGCGCGAGAGGACGGCTCAGGCGCTTCCGGCAGAGCTCCACGAACCGCCGCTTGTGAAGCTCCCCGTCGCAGAGGTCGTAATGATTGGGGAGGATCCACCGCGGATCGAGCCGCAGGGTCTTGCGCAGGCTTTCGGGGATCAGCTCGGGCCGGCTGTTGAGGATCGCCGCCGGCAGGTGGATGTTGAAGAAGTAGCTCGCGAACAGGTCCCCCGAGAAGAGCAGGTCGTGCCGCGCGCTGTAGAAGCCGCAGTGCCCCTCGCTGTGCCCGGGCAGATGCACCACCCGCAGCCCGCCCCAGAAGGGGAGCTCGTCGCCGTCCGCGATGAATTCGTCGATCTCTGCCGTCCGGTAGCGGAACGCCCAGCGCCCCGCCGCCTCCAGCCGCCCGCACCAGCGGGTGATCCCCTGGTAGGGGTAGAGGCCGTCGACGTGGACCTGCTCGTCCCTATGGCCGTAGACCGGCGCGCCCGTCCATTCCTTGATCGCCGCGAGGTTGCCGGCGTGGTCCAGGTGGCCGTGCGTGAGCAGGATGCCGCGAATGGATTGGGGCGAGAGCCCCAGCCGGCGCAGCCGCGCGCGGACCAGCGCCAGCTCCCCGAACAGGCCGGTGTCGATCAGCCAGGCGTCCTCCCCTTCCACCAGCAGGTGGCAGACGCTCATGGCGCCTCGGATCGGGTAGAGGCCCGGAGGCACGTTTTTCAGAGGCCGCATGGCGTTCCTCCCTCTTATCGGATCGGGGGACTCTTCAGCTTGCGGTCGAAGAAGTCCGCTGTTGCATGATACGCCGCCAGCCAGCTCGCATTACGCAGGAAGCCGTGGATCTCGTCCGGCAGCACGAGCTGCTCCACGGGAATCTTCCGCTCCCGCAGCGCCTCGACCAGCCTCACCGTCTGGCTGAAGAAGACGTTGCGATCGTCGTCGCCATGGATCAGGAGCACCGGCGAGCGCCAGCCGTCGAGCCAGGCCATCGGCGACGACTCGAAGGCGAGCCGCTCCTCCTCCGGCTTGGGCTGGTAGTTCGGGATGAAGTTGCGAATCCCCTCGTTCCAGTCGTGGACGCCGTGCAGATCCACCCCGGCGGCGAACAGGTTGGAGGCGCGGGCGAGGCCGAGCGCGGTCAGGTAGCCGCCGTAGGAGCCCCCCCAGAGGCCGATCCGGTCGGGATCGACGTCCGGCCGGCCGCGCAGATAGAGCCCGGCCCCCAGCACGTCGTTGAATTCGGCCCCGCCGCTCGCGCCCTGGTTCGGCGCCTCGCGGAACGCCAGCCCGTAGCCGGTGCCGGACCGGTAGTTCACGGCGAGCACCACGTAGCCCCGGCTCGCCAGGTACTGGTTCATCGCATAGGCGCGGTTGTAGTAGCCGGAGTAGTGCCAGCCGAGCAGCATCTGCCGGTGCGAGCCGCCATGGAAGAAGAGCAGCGCCGGGTGACGCTCTCCCGGGTGATTCTCCCCCTTTTGGGCGTTCGGAGGCAGAAAGAGCTGGCCATGGATGCGCAGGCCGTCCGAGGCGCTGAAGACCACCGGCTCGGGCACTACCAGCGAGCTTTCGGGAAACTCGGCTGGAACCGTCCCCGGCGCCAGCTCGCGCGCCGGGCCACCCGCGATCTCGATCACCGGCCGCGCCGGCTTACGCGCCCCCGACCGCAAGTAGGCGAGGGCCTTGCCGTCGCTGGTCCGCACCGGCAGCCACTCGATCCCCTCCCCCCGGGTCAGCGCGACCGGCCGCCCACCGGCCGGATCGACCTGCCAGAGATGGCGGCGGTCGATGTCGTCCTGGTTCGAGCTGAACAGGACCTGCCGGCGGTCCAGGGTCAGGTTGACGGACTCCACCTCGAATTCGCCCGGGGTGAGCCGCGTCGCCGCGCCGCCGGCGACGGGCACCGAGTAGAGGTGCAGCCAGCCGTCCCGCTCCCAGGGGAAGACGAGGCGATCCCCCACCGCCCAGAGCACCTGGTTGGCGGCGACCATCTCCGCGAAGGCGCTCCCCGGGCCCGGCTCGGTGCGCCAGACGGTCTTCGCCTGCCCCGTCGCTGCGTCCGCCACCAGGATGGACCAGGGCTCGGCGCTCGTCGGATTCGGGTGGAACAGGGTGGTCTTGGTGGACGCCGGGACGCGCAGGAACGCCAGACGCGAGCCGTCCGGCGACCAGGCGGGCTCGCTGTCCTCGTCGACGCTCGGAGCCATCCAGTGCAGCGCCCTGGCGGCGAGGTCGTAGACGCCGACGAAAGCGTGGTCCCCGCGCGCGCTCACGAAGGCGAGCCGCGAGCCGTCCGGCGAGAAGCGGAGCGACCGGAGGCCGCCCCGGGCCTTCACCCACGAAACCGGTTCCTTGCCCGCGAACGGCTGCCAGACGATCTCCCCGCGGCGGGAGTAGGCGATGCCGTCCCCCTTGGGCGAGACCGCCACCCCGCCCCCGGTGCCGATCCGCGCCGGCTCGCCGCCGTCCAGGGTCACGCGCCAGATCGCCTGCTCCACCCCCGCCGGATCGCTCGCGGGATTGGGGACCTCCCCCGCCCGGTTCGGGCCGCCGCCGCGGACGTAGATCAGGGATTTCGCGTCCGGCGTCCATTCCAGATTGCCGATCGACTGGCCGTCGTCGGCCGTGTAGCGGGTGACCTGCCGGCCCCGGTACTCCGGCGGCTCGGCCACCCAGACGTTGCGGACTCCCTGCGCGTTGTCGATCCAGGCGAGCCTGCCCCCGGCCGGCGAGGGCAGCAGCTCCTCCGGAAACGGCGCGCTCAGGAGACGTTCGAGAGTGACCGCCGGCGGCTGGGCGGCGAGAGGGGGACCGGACAGCAGAGCGAGGACAGCAGCGGCGAAACGAGCGCGGATTCGGAGCATCGACCCCTCCAGATTGAAGGTTCAACCAGAGGGGCCATTCTGCCTTAGAAAGCCACAGCCCAGGACGCTCTGCGGCGAAGGCGGTAGAGACGTCCCAGGTCCTGAACGACACCCTTTCGGAGGCCACGGGGACTGCGGGACGTCTCCGCCAGAGGGCAGGCCGTTGCCAGTGGCGCTGCCGGACCGGGGCAGGCAGAAGCCATTCCTGCTGAACAAGGCCCGACCTTCCCGACCCGTCGTTGGTGGCCTTCTCGCGGGAAGTGGCAGATGGGGCGGCAAGCCCTTCGAGAGACGTCCCGCAGTCCCCGTGGCCTTCCCAGGGTGTCGTATAGGACCTGGGACGTCTCTACCGCCTTCGCCGCGGGGCTGTCCGGGGTTCGGAGCTCCCGCCAGATGATTTTCTGCCGCGCTTGCTCCTAGCGGAAGATCCCGGTGCGCTGCGGGCCGGTGGTGCCGGCGTCGCCCATCAGCTTCTGGTTCAGCTCCTTGATGCGCTCCATCAGCTTGTCGATCTTCTCCTGGGCCTCCTGGCGCAGGCGGGCGTAGTCGCCGCGCAGGCGCTCGCGCTCCTGGGAGGCCTCCCCCATCTTGGCCTGGATCTCCTCGATCTGCTGGTCGCGCTGGCGGACGGCCTGCTGGACGGCGACGATCTGCTCGTCCTTTTCCGCCAGCTTGAGCTTGATCTTCTCCTCCTGCTCCTCGTACAGCCGCTTGAACTGCTGGAGCTCGGTGATCTGCGAGAAATCGGATGTGACTGGGCTCAATTCGCCTCCTCGTTCCTCGATCATCGGGAACATCTTGCGGAGCTTCAGGGAAAGGTCTTCCGGATCGGACGATTGGCGCATCGCCTCGGCGTAGGTGATCGTGCCGTGGACCAGCAGCGCGAGCAGCGACTGGTTCATCGACTGCATGCGGTAGTAGCCGACGGAAGACTCCATCTCATCGTGGATCTGGCTGATCTCCCCCTCCTCGATCATCTTCGAGACTTTCGGGGAGGCGCGCAGGATCTCCAGCGCCGCCACCCGCCCCTGATTGTCCGGCCGCTCGACGAGCTTCATCGAGACGACCCCCTTGAGGATCTGGGCGAGCTGGGCGCGGATCTGCGGCTGCTGGTCGGACGGGAAGGTGTCGAGGATGCGGTCGACCGTCTGCGGGGCGCTGTTGGTGTGCAGGGTCGAGAAGACCAGGTGGCCGGTCTCGGCGGCGGTGATCACGGTCGAAACGGTCTCCGCGTCGCGCATCTCGCCGACCATGATGACGTCGGGGTCCTGCCGCATGGCGTTGCGCAGGGCCTCGGAAAAGGCGCTGGTGTCGGTCCCCACCTCGCGCTGGGAGATCGAGGCCACGTCGTCCGTGAACAGGAACTCCATCGGGTCCTCGATGGTGATCACGTGCACGGGGCGATGCGTCGTGATGTAGCGAATCATCGCCGCCAGCGTGGTCGACTTGCCGCTGCCGGTCGGCCCGGTGATCAGGACGAGGCCCATCGGGATCTCGCAGAACTCGAGCAGCACCGGCGGCAGCTCCAGATCCTCCAGGCTCTTGATCTGGTAGGGGATGCGCCGGAAGCAGGCGGCGATGTTCCCCCGCTGCACGTAGATGTTGCAGCGGAAGCGGGCAAGGCCGCGCACACCGTACCCGGTGTCGACCGACATCCGCTCCTCGAGCTTGGCCTTCTGCCGCGGGGAGAGGATCCCCATCAGCATCTCGGTCAGCTCTTCCGGCTTGAGCGGGGGCGCCTCGATCGGCAGCAATTTGCCGTTGATGCGCAGCAAGGGCGGACGGGTCGGCTTCAGATGAAGGTCCGACGCCCCTTTATCCGTCATGAACTTCAGGAGACGATCAAGATCCATGATTAGTGCCGCGCATTCTACAGGAGATACGGAGAAAGGCCATAGGGGGAGGAAACTTCGGTGGCCTGCGACCTCACCCTCGGTCCCTCTCCTGAAGGAGAGGGAGGGCCTTGCTGGACGGGGGAAGCTCGTAGGGTGCGCTGTGCGCACCTTCGAGGTCGTTCATGGTGCGCACAGCGCGCCCTACGGGCCACACGTTCGCAGGCGTCCCCCTTCTCCTTCAGCTTCGGCAACTCGGCGGGCGAGCAGATGGTGGTAAGGAAGCGGCCTTTTTCCTCCCCCTTCAGGGGAGGTCAGGAGGGGGCCGCCCCAGACAAGGAGCGGTCCCGCGGACTCCGCAAAGCCCCCCTTCTGACCTCCCCCCGCCTCAGGACAAGGAGCTGCGCCGAGCCCTACTTTCCTACAGGTGGTCAAGGGCGTCCGAACAGCTTTCTAACTCGTGCGCTCAGCAGGTAGCCGATCAGAGCGCCTCCGATCGGGAGACCGATCAAGGTCCGCAAATCTCCACGGAGGAAGGCGTTTGCCGTGTCTCCGATCAGATTGACGGTCAAGACGCCCAGAGCGAGCCGATGTCCCCAGAGGGCCCGGAGCCAGAGCCCTCGGGCTGAGAGCGCGCAAGTCACGCAAACCGCCACCATCAGGACGACGGCCCAGGAACCCATCCGCAGGAAGGACTCGTGGGCTTGCGGATTCAGGAGCCATAGGGGCTCAAGCCCGCTGCCAGGAAACAGCAGTAGGACACAGGTCAGACCGCTCATGGAGGCCCCGAAAAGGAAGAAGGCACACAGAGCGATGAGGCCAGGCGGCAGGCTTTGTGGCCTCAATGGCAGGGACCGTTGCGGGATGTCTTGACTCAGGGACAGGCGAAAGCGCGAAGTATGCCGAGCTTATAGAAAATCTGAGCCGATGCTTCCTAGAGTGACGGACGGCCTTCGACAATCCGCCTCAGGCCGTCAACCGGACCGGCACCACGCCATGCTGCAAGGCCTGGAGCCGCTTCCCAATTAGCAGGGGGCCCAGGCCGGTCTTGGCGAGCAGGGGGAGAAGCCACATCGACAGCCGGGACAAGAAGCGGTCCGGCCTCAGGAACGTCTGGGTCTGTTTCCGCTGGTGTTCCTGGATGGCGACGATCTCCGGCATCCGCTCGGCCACAACCTGCCGGGCGGCGGCGGCGATGGCGGCGGTGTCGTTGCCCCGAGTGAGTACCGGGCAGAGATGGTTGGCGGCGACCAGGGCATCCCGCAAGGCCACATTGATCCCTTGCCCCCCGTTGGGCGCCATCGGGTGCGCCGCGTCCCCCAGGAGCAGCAGGCCGGGGGCCGTCCAGGTCTCCAGGCGCCCGACGATGACATCCAGCAGCACCGGGTGCTTGAGCGCCTCGGCGTGAGCCCGCAGGTGTGCGGCCAGGTCGGGGGAGGTGCGGTGCAACAGTTCCTCGGTAAGCCCGTCCGGCCCGGCGGTGCGCAGCGCCTTGTATTGGCCCTTCTGAATGGTCATCCCTACCCACAGCCGGCCGTCGGCCGTAGGGATTCCGCCCGTGAGGCAACCTGGGCCCAGCTCCAGCCGCACGGTCGTGCGGTCGGGCCAAAAGTCGGGGAAGGGGACGATGAAGTTCAGGACGTCGAAATGCTGCGGCGAGGGCAGCTCGGTGAATGCCCCGTACTTCCGGACCTTCGAGTATCGGCCATCGGTGCCGATGACGAGGTCCGCCCGGAACTCGCACGGCCCCTCCGGGCCGTCGGCCCGCACCCCAACCACCCGGTCCCCCTCCCGGATCAGGTCCCGGACCGCCGTCCGCATGTGCAGGCGGAAGGACGGGTACTTGCGGGACTCCTCAACCACCATGGCGAGGACCGCCGGCTGGGGTATGAAGCGGGCGATGAAGCCGAGTGATTCGGTGGTGATCCGTGCCCGCTGCCGGCCCCCCTGGTAGAGGTCGATCGTGTTCACGATGGCCTGAGGGAGCTGGCGGAGCCGGTGCCCGAATCCCATCTGGTCGAAGGCATCGATGCCGCTGGGTTGAAGCCCGTCGCCGCGGAAGGTGCGCTCGAAGCCGGGGTGCCGCTCCAGCAGGGTGACCTCCACCCCGCGCCGGGCGAGTAGGTAGGCGAGAGCTGCTCCTGCGGGCCCCGCCCCGACGACGATGACACGTCCGATCGCCATGATGCAGTTCCCTCCGGTTTTGGGACTATAACAGGCCGGCGCTGTCACCGGGGAGGATCTAATGGGCCTCTTGGCAGTCCCGACACCGGAAACAGAAACGCCTCCGGCTGCGCGTTGAAGGAGCGGCCTCAGGAGGAGAAGGGGATAGGGGATGAGGTCGCAGGCCGCGGGCGCCCCGAAACCGTGCCGCCCCCGGCCCTAGAACTTCCGCATCAGCCCCACCACCACACCCTGCACCTTCACGTCCCGGGCGGGAACGCGGATCGGCTGCATCGTGGGGTTGGCGGGCTGGAGGCGGACCACCTCGCCTTCGGGGTAGAAGCGCTTCAAGGTCGCGTCTTCGCCGACCAGCGCCACCACCATTTCGCCGGGCTCGGCCAGGTCGCGGCGCAGGACGATGACGAAGTCGCCGTCGTGGATCCCCTCGTCGATCATCGACTCGCCGACCACCCGCAGCACATAGTGTTCGCCGCCGCGCGGGCTCAGCAGATGCCCCGGCACGGTCACCCGGTCGTTGCCGGAGAGCGCCTCGATGGGGCGGCCGGCGGCGATCTGGCCAAAGAAGGGGAGGTCCCGCTCGCTGCCCTCGTTGCCGGGGATCGCCCGGATCAGCTCGATCCCCCGCTTCTGGTTCCAGTCCCGCTTCAGGAAGCCCTTCTGCTGCAGGAGCTTCAGGTGCTTGTAGGCGGTGCCGTACGAGGAGAACCCGAACTTCTCGCAGATCTCCCGATGCGTGGGAGCGATGCCGCGCTCCCGGCGGTACGCCTGGATATACTCCAGGATCTCTTTCTGGCGCTCGGTGAGGTAGGACATGGGCGGAGTATAGGCGGTAACCTAGCGTAATGCAAGCGGCAGAGAGTCGATCTCTTCCTTGACACCTCGCGAGAGGGCTCACTACACTGGCCCGGCGCCGTCGGCGGACCTACTACAGACATCATATAGACCCGATCGATACAGACCCAATCGATGAGCTCCCACGCGACGAATCTCAACCTCGATCTCCAGCGGCACACGCTCGACAACGGCCTCCAGGTCGTTCTCCATCGCGACGCCTCGCTCCCTCTGGTCGCCGTCAATCTCTGGTACCACGTCGGCTCGAAGAACGAGCGGCCGGGGCGGACCGGGTTCGCCCACCTGTTCGAGCACATGCTCTTCCAGGGCAGCGCGAACGTGGGCACCAACGAGCACTTCCGCTACATTCAGCAGGTGGGCGGAGTCGCCAACGGCTCGACCTGGTACGACCGCACCAACTATTACGAGACGGTCCCCGCCCATCATCTGGATCTCGCCCTCTGGCTGGAGTCGGACCGCATGGGCTTCTTCCTGCCGGCGCTCACCCAGGAGAACCTCGACACCCAGCGCGGCGTGGTGATGAACGAACGCCGGCAGCGGGTCGAGAACCAGCCTTACGGCGGGGCCGGCGAACGGATCAACGACCTGCTCTATCCGCCGAGCCACCCCTATCACTGGCCGGTGATCGGCTACATGGAGGACATCGCCGCCGCCACCCTGGAGGACGCGCGGGCTTTCTTCAGCAGCTACTACACGCCGAACAACGCGGTGCTCTCGGTGGTGGGGGATATCCAGCCGGAGGACGCCCTGGAACGGATCGAGGCCTGGTTCGGGGAGATCCCGCCGGGCCCCCCGCTCGCTCCGGTGGTGCCGGTATCGACACCGCTGGGCGGCGAGCGCCGGGGGATGATCCCCGACGACGTCAGCCTGCCCCGGGTCTACATCGCCTTCCGCGCTCCCGCCTACGGCCAGCGGGACTGGTACACGGCGGACCTGCTCGCGGCGGTGCTCGCCGGGGGCAAGTCGAGCCCGCTCTACCGCGACCTGGTGTACGGCCGCCAGATCGCCCAGGACGTCGGCGCCTCGATCGGACCGCAGGAGTGCGGCGGCACCTTCATGCTGGTCGCGACCGCCCGGCCCGGCGTATCCGCCGCGGCGCTGGAGGAGGCGCTGCTGGGCCATCTCGCGGCGGCCGCCGCCGCGCCCCCCGATCCGGCCGATCTCGAGCGCGCCCGCAACCGCATGCTGACCGATTACTACAGCAGCCTCCAGCGGCTGGACACCCTGGCGGACCTCTTCTCCCAGTTCGCCACCTATTTCGACGACCCCGCGGCGGGCTTGGCCGAGGCCGACCGCTATCTCGACGTCGCGCCGCGGGAGCTCATGGAGTACGCGGCCTCCTGGTGCACCGAGCCGGAGCGGGTGGTGGTGTCCGTGGTCCCGCGGAAGGCGAGCTGATGGCCACCGAACGCCCACGGGTCGACCGCTCGGTCTCGCCGCCGCCCCGGGAGATCCGCCCTTTCCAGTTCCCCCCGTTCCTGCGCACCCGCCTGCCCAACGGCTTGGCGGTGATCGCGGCGCGCCTGCCCAACCTGCCGCTGGTCAGCCTGGAGCTGATCGCTCCCGCGGGAGCGCAGTACGATCCGGCGGAGAGGCCGGGAATCGCCACCCTGACCTCGTCCGTGCTCGACGAAGGGACCGCCCTCCGGTCGTCGCTCGAGGTCGCGGCCCTGGCCGAGCGGCTGGGCGGCTACTTCACCACCGGCGCCGACTGGGACGTGGGCTATCTCACCACCGGGCTGCTGTCGAGCCACCGCCGGGAGGGTCTCGAGCTGCTGGCCGAGGTCCTCACCGCTCCGACCTTCCCCGTGGAAGAGATCGACCGCCTCCGCCGGCAACGGATCTCCGAGATCCTGCGGCGGCGCCAGGACCCCTCGGCTCTCGCCGACGAGCGGTTCCAGCGCGAGGTCTTCCGCGGCACCGCCTACGCCGAGTCGATCCAAGGCACGGAGGAGAGCCTCTCGCGGCTCGACCGCGACGCTCTGCTGGATTTCTATCGCAGCCACTACGGCTTCGCCGGCTCGACCCTGATCGCGGTGGGGGATTTCGATCCCGAGGAGCTCCTGCGCGAGACCGAGGCGGTCTTCGGCGCCGCCAGCTCCCCGGGGTCGGTGACCGCCCGGCCGGAGATCCACCCCACTCCCCCCCGCGGGGTGTCGGTCCATCTCGTCGACCGTCCCGGCGCCGCCCAGACCGAGCTGCGGCTGGGGCACGTGGGAGTCCCGCGGAGCGATCCCGACTACGTCCCGTTGCTGGTGCTCAATACGCTCCTCGGCGGCAAGTTCACCAGCCGGATCAACCTCAATCTGCGGGAACGCCACGGCTACACCTACGGCGCCTCGAGCCGCTTCAGCACGCGGCAAGGCCCAGGCCCCTTCACCGTCACCGCGGCGGTGGAGACCTCGGCGGCGGCGGCCTCCACCCGCGAGGTCCTGCACGAGCTGCGGCGGGTCCGCGAGGCCCTGGTCGAGCCCGAGGAGCTCGAGGAGACCGTCGGCTACATCGTGGGGGTGTTCCCCTACAGCCTGCAGACCGTCGGCGACGTCGGCCGGCGCCTGGAGATCCTGGCCGTCTTCGACCTGCCGGACGACTACTACACCCACTACCTGAGGAAGATCGCCGCCGTCACCCGCGAGGAGATCCTGGAGGCGGCGCGACGCCATCTCGATCCCGAGCGGATCGTCGTCGTGGCGGTGGGCCCCGCCGAGATCCTGGAGCCGCAGTTCGAAGGGGTGGGGCCGGTGACCGTCTGGTCGCCCGAAGGGGAGCCCCGGGCCGCTCAGCCGCTCCGGTCTACTTGAGATCGGCCGTAAGCTGCGTCGGGCTGGCCAGGTGGATGTCGAGGTCCCGGGAGGCTCCTCCCGGGAAGTTTCCGGCAGGCTGCTTCACCTGCGCCGCCTTGCCGGCGGGCGTCACATGCACCCGGAAACCGACGTTCCCGGCGGGAACCGTGAACGTCCGGTTGGTGACGTAGGGCACCTGTTTGCGCGAGCGGAAGATGTTGATCCCGCCGCCGCGAGGTGACGAGTAGTTTTCGCGCAGAATTTCCTGACCGTTTGCCCAGATGATCAGCGATCCTTCCGGGAGCTCGGACCGGAAGTGGACGTGCACGGTGGCCGTGGTCGCCTCGGGGCGAGTGGCGGGCGCGCTCGGGATGGGCGGCTGCCCTTCCGAGGGCACCGGCATGGCCGCGGCGACCTCTTCCCCCTTGCGGCGGCGGGAGTCCTGGGAAGCGGCCGCCGCCTGGCGCTGCTTGTCCTGGCGCGCCTTCCCCTCCTGCGCCTTGACCAGGATGGCCCGCGCCTCGAAGTTCTTGGGATCGAGGCGCAGCAACTCATTGGCCGTGATCAGGGCATTGTCATACTTCTGGGCAGCGAGGGCCTTGTTCGCGCCGTCGATCCCCATCGCGACCAGGCTCTCGTTGCCCGACTGCCGAGAGAACTGCTGGCCGGCGTTCTGCATGGCCACCACGCGCATCACGCGAATCTTCTTCGCGTCTGGAGCGAGCCGCTCTGCCTTGTAGAAGAGATCGGCGGCGCCTCTCCAGTCGCCGACTTCCCGGGCCTGCTTGCCCGCCCGGAGCATCTCGATGACCTTCTGCCGGTTGCCGTCCTCCGTGGCGTTGCGCTGCCGGCCGGCGGGCAGCGCCCAACCCAACCACAGAAACGCCGCCGCCCAGAAGAGCAGAGACGCCACCAGGGCGGACCCGCCCGCCACCAGCAGACGGCGCGGCAAGGTCCGGCCGGGCGGCCTCAGGACCGGCGCCTCGGTCGCCACGGTGTCCGCGAGAGGGTCGGCCGTTCCATCGGCATCGGGCAGCACCGGAGCCGGCGTCACGGCGGAGCTTCCGGTCCCCGTGCCCGTGCCGGTGCCGTCGGCCGCCGGTTCCGCCAACGGCGGCGGAGACGGTGGCAGCGGCGTAACGGAGCGGCCGCGCAGGCGGTCCATGAAGCGGGCGGCCGGAGCGGCCGGCACCGCGGCCGGGGGCGGCGCCAGGAGGGGAGCGGAAGCTGGCGGCAGCACCATCGTCGACGAGAGGCTCTGGGTCTCGTTGAGGGCGTCGACGCGGGTGGTGTTCGCCTCCACCACCTGGCGCAGGTCCTCCACCATCTCCTTCGCCCGCTGATAGCGCCGGGCCGGATCCTTCTCGAGCGCCCGGCCCAGGACGCGATCGATCCCCGGCGGGAGATCGCGGGCGTAATCCCGCGGCGGGGTGAAGTGGTCGTAGACGATGCGATGGCTCACCACCGTCAGGTTCTCCCCCTGGAACGGCTTGTGGCGGGTGAGCATCTCGTAGAGGACGACGCCGAGCGAGAAGAGGTCGGCCCGCGAGTCGACCTCCTTGCCCTGGATCTGCTCGGGCGCCATGTAATTGGGCGTGCCGAGGAGCTGCCCTTCCTGCGTGAGGTTCGAGCTGTCGAGCCGGGCGATGCCGAAGTCGGTGATCTTCACCCGGCTCTCGCCGGTGATCAGGATGTTCGCCGGCTTGACGTCGCGGTGAACCACCCGGTTGGCGTGCGCATAGTCGAGCGCGTCCCCCACCTGGGAGATGATGTCGAGCACCGCCCGCAGGGTCAGCGGCTGCTCCCCCTGGAGCAACAGCTTCAGGTTGGTGCCGCGCACGTACTCCATGGCGATGAAGGCGAGCCCCTCGTCACTGGCCTCGACGACGTCGTGGATGGTGACGATGTGGGGGTGGGTGAGGATGCCGGCGCTCTGCGCCTCCCGCATGAAGCGGATGCGGAACTGCTCCATCTCCTGGTCCTTGATGGAGTAGCCGATGCGGAAGGTCTTGAGCGCCACCAGCCGGCCGATCAAGGGATCGCGGGCCAGGTAGACGATGCCCATGGCCCCCTTGCCGATCTCATCGACAATTTCATAGCGGCCGAGCTTGGTCGGGGTCAGGGGCAGCATGGTGAGAGCACTTTTGCGTGGCCATTCTAGGCCGTCCCGGGTTCCCGAGTCAAACGGGAAAAGTGAGGGTAAATCCTAGTCCTTTTTACCATTTAGGAAGGGTTTCCAAGGGCTGCTCCGGTCCGCCCCCCTGTGGTATATTTGCGCTCCTTGATCTTTTGAAGGAGGTCCAGACGATGCAGGTGGACAGTCCTGAGAAACTCCGCAATGTCGCCGTGGCGGGCCACAACGACACCGGCAAGACCACTCTCGTAAGCGCTCTCCTCTACGCCGGTGGCGTCACCACCCGCCTGCACCGGGTCGAGGACGGCAACACCCTGACCGACTTCGACCACGAGGAGACCGAGCGCAGGATCTCGATCGGCCTCGCCGCCTGTTTCCTCCCCTGGCAGCAGCACAAGATCAACCTCCTCGACTGCCCCGGCTACGGCATCTTCTTCTCCGAGACCCAGCAGGGCCTGCGCGCCGCCGATTCCGCCATCCTCTGCGTCAACGGCGTCGCCGGCGTCGAGGTCAACACCGAAAAGGTCTGGAAGGCCGCCGCCGAGCTCGAGCTGCCGCTGATGGTCAACCTCACCAAGATGGACCGCGAGCGAGCGGACTTCGACCGCGCGCTCGAGGGCTTGCACAAGCGGTTCGGCCGCGGCGTGCTGCCGGTCCAGATCCCGATCGGCCAGGAGGCCGGCTTCTCCGGGGTCGTCGACCTGATCAACCTGAAGGCCTATCTGTTCACCCGCGACGGCAACGGCAAGGCCACTCCGGCCGACATCCCCGCCAACCTCGCGGAGATGGTGGAGACCCACCGCGCGCGGCTGGTCGAGGCGGTCGCCGAGACCGACGACCGGCTGATGGAGGGCTTCTTCGAGAACGGCACGATCCCGCAGGAAGATCTGGTTCCCGCGCTGCGCCGCGCCGTCGCCCGCCGGCAGATCTTCCCGCTGACGCTCTCGGCCGGCGGCCACGGCATCGGCCCGTCGGCGCTGCTCGACGCCGTCCTCGCCCTGCTCCCCTCCCCCGCCGACCGGCTCCCCTTCCCGGCGACGAACGTCGGCGGCGAGGAGATCGGGCTCGCCGGCGATCCCGCGGGGCCGCTCGCGGTGCTGGTGTTCAAGACGCTCTCCGACCCCTTCACCGGCAAGATCTCGCTGCTGCGCGTCGTCTCCGGCACGCTCAACGCCGACACCAACGTCTGGAACAGCCGCGCCGAGGAGGCCGAGCGGCTCGGCCACCTCATCGCCGTCGAGGGCAAGCAGGGTGGGAACGTGCCGCGCCTGATCGCCGGCGACATCGGCGGCGTCGCCAAGCTGAAGATCACCGTCAGCGGCGATACGCTGTGCGCCAAGGACAAGCCGGAGAAGCTCGCCTGGATCAGCGTCCCCGAGGCGGCGATGGCGTTCGCCGTCGAGCCCAAGTCGAAGGGGGACGAGGAGAAGATCGGCGACGCCCTGCACCGGCTGATGGACGAGGACATCGCCCTCCACGCCGGCCGCGACCCCGAGAGCCACGAGCACCTGCTCTCCGGCAACGGCCAGCTCCACATCGAGATCGCGGTGGCCAAGCTCAAGCACCGCTTCCACGTCGACGTCCTCCTGCATCCGCCCCGGGTGCCCTACCGCGAGACGATCCTCAAGCCCGCCGACGGCCATGGCCGGCACAAGAAGCAGACCGGCGGCCGCGGCCAGTTCGCCGACTGCAAGATCAAGGTCGAGCCGCTGGCGCGCGGCGAGGATTTCAGCTTCGCCGACGAGATCTTCGGCGGCGCCATCCCGCACAACTACCGGCCGGCGGTCGAGAAGGGGATCCAGGAGGCCCGCCGCCGCGGCTACCTCGCCGGCTACCCCATGGTCGACTTCAAGGTGCGGCTGCTCGACGGCCAGTACCACGACGTCGACTCCTCGGAGATGGCGTTCAAGATCGCCGGTTCCCTGGCCTTCAAGGACGCCATGCAGAACGCCAAGCCGACCATCCTCGAGCCGGTGATGAAAGTCGACATCACCACCACCGAGGAGTTCACCGGCGACATCATGGGCGACCTGTCGCATCGGCGGGGGCGCCCGCAGGGGATGGACGCGGTCAACGGCAACCAGATCATCAAGGCCCTGGTGCCGATGTCCGAGATGCTCGACTACGACCGCATCCTGCGCGCCATGACCCAGGGGCGGTCGAGCTTCCACATGGAGTTCTCGCACTACGAGGAGGTCCCCAAGCTGGTGCAGGACAAGCTCGTCGCCGAGGCCCAGAAGCACCGCCAGGAGGAGCACGAGTAGCCCCTCTTTCGCCGTCCCCCCTCCGACGCGTTACAATCCCCACTTCCAGGCGCCCCACCGGGCGCCTGGAATCGTCCTTTCAAAGACCCTTCACGGAGATCGAACCTTGATCCAAGCGAGCCAACTGCGCACCGGCATGTGCGTCCTCTTCGAAGGGGACATCTGCCGCGTCATGACTTCTCATCACGTCACGCCCGGGAACCTGCGTGGCTTCGTCCAGGCCAAGATGCGCAACCTGCGCAACGGCAACAGCTTCGAGCACCGCTTCAGCTCCACCGAGAAGGTCGAGCGGGCGATCCTCGACACCCAGCAGATGGAGTACCTCTACTCCGACCCCTCGGGCCACCACTTCATGAATCAGGAGAGCTACGAGCAGATCACGCTCGACGACGAGGTCCTCGGCGACTCCATGCTCTACCTGCTGCCCAACACGGTCATCCAGATCGACTTCTACGACGAGAAGGCGGTGGGCATCGAGCTGCCGAACACCGTCACCCTCGAGGTCGTCGACACCGAGCCCAGCATGAAGGGGGCCACCGCCAGCGCCTCCTACAAGCACGCCAAGATGGAGACCGGCCTGACGGTGAGCGTGCC
>JBDSHF010000291.1:0-8474 GCA_039918595.1 Thermoanaerobaculia bacterium | reverse complement strand
CCCTGCTCGAGCAGCCCGACGAGAAATCCTGGACCGAGGCCGCCGACCTGTTCAAGGAACAGGTGGCAAGCTCGAACGGGGCCCAGGGCGTCAATTGGCTGCTCTCCGCGCTGCTCGCCCTCCACCGAGATCCGGAAGTGGCGGAGCTTCTGCAGTCCCAGCGGAAGCAAGGCCAGAGCACGGACAATATCCAGCAGATCCTCTGCAATGTGAACATCGGCAGCCGGTCGAAGGACGCGCGGCGGATCGACGACCGCAACGCCCGTGTGCGGAAGCTCGATCCGGATGCGCCGATGCAGGTCGGCGGCAAAGTCGGCCGGCCGGAGATCCTCCATCAGACCAAGCCCGAGATGCCCGCCGAGGCGATCCAGCATCCTGCGAGGCTCAGAACGGTGATCGTCCAAACCGTTATCGATGCGCAGGGTCGGGTCCGGAACCTCAAGGTGCTCAAGGAGCAGCCCTACGGGCTCACCGAAAGCGCCGTGAACGCCGTAAAGGCCTGGACCTTCAAACCGTCGACCCTCGACGGCGAGCCGGTTCCGGCCTGCTACGTGCTGACGGTCAATTACAGGATCGGATAGGGGCGGCCGCCGGGCCGGCACGCTCCAAATTTCCAGCGGACCACCCCAGAGAACCGCCCTGGAAGAGCGGCCTTTGAACAGCCTGGGGTGGAAACCCATACCATTACACACATCTCCTCCCTCTGGGCTTGCCGGGCCATTCCGATCTCGAGGCCCCGCCCGGGCATCAATGCCCGGGCTACGCTGGAAACGAAAAGCCGGCTGAAGCCGGCTCAAAATACATGGAGTTTCCTTGAGTCGGCTTCAGCCGGCTTCTCGAAGGGCCGGCCAACCGTTGCGGCTCGTTCGCGAAGATGCGATGTCAGGCATTGAATCCGGCAACAAAGACACGGGAAGACGGAAGCCTGCTTGGGCTATAATAGGACCATGACAAAGGCTGACCTTACCCGCCTTGCTCTAGATCTCCCAATCGATGAGCGGCTGGATCTCGCACAGACGCTCTGGGACAGCGCATCGCCTCCAGACGACTTTATGCTGACCCCTGAGCTCAAGGAGCTCCTGGACGCCAGGCTTCTTGAAGCTGAGACGCATCCGGAAGCGAGTATTACCTGGGAAGAAATGAAGGCTCGTCTTCTCAGGCGAGCATGAGGCTCGCTTTTCGCCCCTCCGTCGAGCGCGATCTCGACGAAGCGACACGCTGGTACGAAGAACGCCAACCAGGATTGAGAGAACGCTTCCTTGAAGATGTCGAAAACGTTCTTTCTCGCATCGAAGATACTCCTGACATCTACCAAGCCGTTTACCGCGATATCCGCCGGGCTCCCCTCCGGCACTTCCGTTACGGTGTCTACTACGCTCGGATCAAGGACGAGATCCTCATCCTTGCCGTCGTCCACGATGCCCGGCACCCCTCCGTCTGGCGTCGGCGTCGTTGAACATCTCCCCGTGCTAGCATCCGCCCGGTGAGCGCACGGAGGTCCCCATGAAGGTCGCAATCCTCGGCGGCGGGCCGGCGGGACTCTACTTCTCCCTGCTGATGAAGCGGGCCAATCCGGCGCATGAGGTCGTCCTTCTCGAGCGCAACGCCCCGGACGCTACGTTCGGATGGGGCGTCGTCTTCTCCGACCAGACGCTCGGCAACTTCAAGGCCGCCGATCCGGAATCCTTCCAGGAGATCTCGGACAACTTCGCCCGCTGGGACGACATCGACATCCACTACAAGGGGCGGACGATCACCTCCGGCGGCCATGGCTTCGCCGGCATCGCCCGCATGAAGCTGCTGGAGATCCTCCAGAACCGCGGCGCCGAGCTCGGCGCCGACCTCCGCTTCGGCTGCGAGGTGCGCGACGACTCCGATCTCCCCGCTCTCGGGCTCGGCGACGCCGATCTCGTGATCGCGGCCGACGGCGTCAACAGCGCCGTGCGGCGGGCGCACGCCGAGGAGTTCCGGCCGGATCTCGTTTCGGGGCAGGCCAAATTCGTCTGGCTCGGCACGACGCGGCGGTTCGACGCCTTTACCTTCGCCTTCGTCGAGAACGCCCACGGCATCTTCCAGGCCCACGCCTACCGGTTCAGCGACACGCTCTCGGCCTTCATCGTCGAATGTGACGAGGCGTCCTGGCGCAACGCCGGCTTCGACCGCCTGGACATCGACGCCACGATCGCCGCCTGCGAAGGTATGTTCGCGCCCTGGCTCGACGGCCACCGGCTGCTCGCCAACATCCCGCCCCCCCAGCGCGCGGCCCCCTGGCTCAACTTCACCCGCGTCCACTGCGAGCGCTGGTGGCGGGGGAATCTCGTGCTGATCGGCGACGCCGCCCACACCGCCCACTTCTCCATCGGCTCCGGCACCAAGCTCGCCATGGAGGACGCGATCGCCCTCTCCCGCATCCTGAATGGCCCTGAGAATGGCCCCGGGGCCGCCGACTTGCCCGCAAAACTCCAGTCCTACGAGGACGAGCGGCGCACCGAGGCCCTGCGCCTCCAGAACGCGGCCCGCAACTCCATGGAGTGGTTCGAGAACGTGCGGCGCTACGCCCGCCTCGATCCCGAGCAGTTCGCCTACAGCCTGCTCACCCGCAGCCAGCGCGTCAGCCACGAGAACCTCCGGCTGCGCGACAGCAAGTACCTCGAAGGGGTCGAACGCTGGTTCGCCAGCCGGGCCAGCCGGAAAGAATTGCCCAAGGCCCCTCCCCCCATGTTCACCCCCTTCACGTTGCGCGGGATGACCCTCGAGAACCGCGTCGTGGTCTCCCCCATGGACATGTACAGCGCCGAGGACGGCACGCCCGACGATTTTCATCTCGTCCACCTGGGCGCGCGGGCGCTGGGCGGGGCGGGGCTGATCGTCACCGAAATGACCTGCGTCTCCCCCGAGGCGCGGATCACCCTCGGCTGCACCGGCCTGTACCGGCCGGAGCACAGGGAGGCGTGGCAACGGGTGACCCGGTTCGTCCACCAGCGGAGCCGCTCGAAGATCTGCCTGCAGCTCGGCCACTCGGGCGGCAAGGGGTCCACCCGTCTGATGTGGGAGGGGGAGAACGAGCCGCTCGACGCCGACGGCTGGCCGATCGTGGCCGCCTCCCCCCTCCCCTTCAAGCCCGGCATGAAAATCCCCCGCGAGATGGCGCGCGCCGACATGGACCAGGTGCGCGACGATTTCGTCCGCGCCGCGCGAATGGCGATCGAAGCGGAGTTCGACATGATCGAGCTCCACTGCGCCCACGGCTATCTCCTCTCGGGCTTCATCACGCCGGTCTCGAACCGGCGGACGGACGACTACGGCGGCAGCCTCGCCAACCGCCTCCGCTTCCCCCTGGAAGTCTTCCGGGCGATGCGCGAAGTCTGGCCCCAGGACCGGCCGATGTCGGTGCGCATCTCGGCCACCGACTGGATCGAGGGGGGGATCGAGGGGGGACACGCCGTGGAAGTCGCGCAGGCGTTCCACCAGGCCGGCGCGGACATCATCCACGTCTCGGCCGGCCAGACGGCGGCGGACGCCCGCCCGGTCTACGGCCGCATGTTCCAGACGCCGTTCTCGGACCGCATCCGCAACGAGACGGGCATCCCCACGATCGCCGTCGGCAACATCACCGAGCCGGACCAGGTCAACTCGATCATCGCCGCCGGCCGCGCCGACCTCTGCGCCCTGGCCCGCCCCCACCTCGCCGATCCCAACTGGACCCTCCGCGCCGCCGCGCAGCTCGGCTACACCGCGCAACCCTGGCCGGTGCAGTACCTCTCGGGCAAGCAGCAGCTTGAAAGGAATCTCGAGCGGCAGCGGCAGGCCGAGCTGTTGGGGACGAGCACGATTTGAGCAAGCAGAGGGTGATGAGGAAGCTGCCTTTTTCCTCCCCCTTCAGGGGGAGGTCAGGAGGGGGCGCCTCAGACAAGGAGAGGTCCCGGACTCCGGAAAGCCCCCCTCCTGACCTCCCCCCGTTCCGGGTGGAGGAAAAATCCGGGCTTTACAGCGTCGCCCGAAGGAGACCCTTCCTTGAATAATCGTATTTCTTTGGAATCCATCCAGCCCCAACACTTCGGCTGGAGCGTCGACGGCCGGGTCGCCACGGTGACGCTCAACCGGCCGGAGCGGAAGAATCCGCTCACGTTCGAGTCCTACCGCGAGCTGGCCGACACCTTTCGCGACCTTCAGCACGTCGAGGAGATCAAGGCGGTGGTGCTCACCGGCGCCGGCGAGAACTTCTGCTCGGGCGGGGATGTCCACGAGATCATCGGCCCCCTGGTCAAGATGCGCGAGTCGGGGCGGATGGATCATCTGCTGGAGTTCACCCGCCTCACCGGCGAGCTGGTGCTCAACATGCGCCGCTGCCCGCAGCCGATCGTCGCCGCGGTCGACGGCATCTGCGCCGGCGCGGGGGCGATCCTCGCCATGGCCTCGGACCTGCGCCTCGGCACGCCGCGCAGCCGGGTGGCCTTTCTGTTCACGCGCGTCGGCCTCTCGGGGGCGGACATGGGGGCCTGCGCCATCCTGCCGCGGATCATCGGCCAGGGGCGCGCCTCCGAGCTGCTCTACACCGGCCGCTTCCTGGAAGCCGAGGAGGCCGAGCGCTGGGGGTTCTACAACCGCCTGATCCAGCCCGAGGCGCTGCACGAGGAGGCCGTCGCCCTCGCGCGGGCGATCGCTCACGGCCCCACTTTCGCCCATGCCATGACCAAGCGCCAGCTCCATCACGAGTGGGGGCTGGGAGTCGACGCCGCGATCGAGGCCGAGGCGCAGGCACAGGCGATCTGCATGCAGACGGAGGACTTCGCCCGCGCCTATCGCGCCTTCGCCGCGAAGGAAAAGCCGACGTTCGAGGGCAATTGATGGCGGATATATCCTTTCTCGGCTGGCCTTTCTTCGAGGACTCTCATCGGGAGATCGCCCGCGATCTCGACGCCTGGTGCGAACGCGAGATCGCTCCCCTGGAAGGGCAGGAAGATAAGGATTTAGACGGTACCTGCCGCGAGATCGTCCGCCGGCTCGGCGCGGGGGGGTGGCTGCGCCACGCCGTCTCCAGCGATGGAAACCGGCTGGACGTCCGCTCCCTCTGCCTGATTCGCGAGACCCTGGGCCGGCATTCGGGGATCGCCGATTTCGCCTTCGCTCTGCAAGGGCTGGGGAGCGGCCCGCTCTCACTCTTTGGATCGGAAGAGCAGCGCCGGGCGTGGCTGCCGCGGGTGGCCGCCGGAGAGGCGATCCCCGCTTTCGCGCTCTCTGAAGCCGACGCCGGCTCGGACGTCGCCGCCATGTCCACCACGGCGCGGCGGGATGGGGATTCCTGGGTGATCGACGGCGAGAAGACCTGGATCTCCAACGCCGGCCTGGCCGATTTCTACGTCGTCTTCTGCCGGTTGCCGGCAGCCGGAGACAAAGGTTTCGGAGCCTTCCTGGTGGCGGCGGACAACCCCGGTCTCCGGGTCTCCGCCCGCATCGACGTCCTCGCCCCGCATCCGCTGGGAACGATCACGTTTCAGGATTGCCGCGTGCCGGCGGACGCCCTGATCGGCGCGCCGGGCAAGGGGCTCAAGGTGGCGCTGGCGACGCTCGACGTCTTCCGCTCCACCGTCGGCGCCGCCGCCCTCGGGTTCGCCCGCCGCGCGCTGGACGAGGCCCTGTCCTGGAGCGTCCAGCGCCGCGCCTTCGGAAAAAGCCTTTCTGATTTCCAGTTGACGCAAGCGCGGCTGGCCGACATGGCGCTCGACGTCGACGCCTCCGCCCTGCTCGTCTACCGCGCCGCCTGGACGCGAGACGCCGGGGCCGAGCGGGTCACCCGCGAGGCCGCCATGGCCAAGCTCTTCTCCACCGAGGCGGCGCAGCGGGTGATCGATCAGGCCGTGCAGCTCCTCGGCGGCCGCGGCGTG
Source organism: Thermoanaerobaculia bacterium (assembly GCA_039918595.1). Lineage (GTDB taxonomy): Bacteria > Acidobacteriota > Thermoanaerobaculia > Multivoradales > UBA5704 > DATARR01. The sequence continues at coordinate 2,589 of JBDSHF010000291.1, read as the reverse complement.
GTGGCGGGCGCGCCCGTCGAAAGGCTCTACCGCGAGGTCCGGGCGCTGCGTATCTACGAGGGGACCAGCGAAATTCAGCGGCTCGTCATCGCCGGCCAGCTCCTCGCCGGCGCGGCGAGCCAGGAGGGATGATTCTTGGAAGAACGTCCAACCGCCAGCGCCCACGTGGACACCTTCTGCCGCGATTCCCTGCCGCCGCCGGAGCTGATGCCGGACCTCCGCTACGGCACCCTGCCGGAGCTTAGCTATCCGGACCGGCTGAACTGCGCCGCCGAGCTGCTCGACCGGCGGATCGCGGCCGGCGACGGCGACCGCATCGTTTTCCACGCCGCCGCCGGCCACTGGACCTACCGCCAGCTCCTGGAGACCGCCAACCGCATCGCTCACGTTCTGGTCGAGGATCTCGGGCTCGTGCCCGGCAACCGCGTGCTGCTGCGCGGGCCGAACAACCCGATGATGGCGGCCTGCTGGTTCGCCGTGCTCAAGGCCGGCGGCGTGGTCGTCTGCACCATGCCGCTGCTGCGCGTCCGGGAGCTGACCTATCTCGCCGAGAAAGCGAAGATCCGCCTCGCGCTGACCGACGCGCGGATCGCCGCCGATTGCGAGCAGGCGATGTCCACCCTCGCAGACGGAAACGTGATCCATTTCAACAGCTCCGAGCCCGGCTCGCTCGAATCCCTGATGCAGGGGAAACCCGCAACCTTCGACAATTGCGACACCGCCGCGGACGACACCGCCCTGATCGCCTTCACCTCCGGCACCACCGGACAGGCAAAGGGGACGATGCACTCCCACCGCGACGTGATCGCCTGCTGCGACTGTTTCCCGCCCTACGTCTTGAAGCCGGAGCGGGACGACATCTTCTGCGGCTCTCCCCCGCTCGCCTTCACCTTCGGGCTGGGCGGCCTGATCCTCTTCCCGCTGCGCATCGGAGCCTCGGCGCTGCTCCTCGAGCAGGCCTCGCCGCCGAACCTTCTGCAAGGGATTCAGGACCACCGCGCGACCATCGTCTTCACCGCGCCGACCGCCTACCGCGCGATGACCGATCTGGTGCAGGGGTTCGACATATCGAGCCTCCGCAAGTGCGTCTCTGCCGGCGAGACCCTGCCGAAACCGACCTTCGAAAAATGGAAAGAGGCGACCGGCCTCGAGATCATCGACGGCATCGGCTCGACCGAGATGCTCCACATCTTCGTCAGCTCCTCCGGCGACGAGATCCGCCCCGGCTCCACCGGCAGGGTCGTCCCCGGCTACGAGGCGCGCGTGGTGGACGAGGACGGCAACGAGGTGCCGCCCGGTACCATCGGACACCTCGCGGTGCGGGGGCCGACCGGCTGCCGCTACCTGGACAACCTGGAGCGGCAGCGGGTCTACGTCCGGAACGGCTGGAACCTCCCGGGCGACTCCTACGTCCAGGACGCGGACGGCTACTTCTGGTACCAGGCGCGTACGGACGACCTGATCGTCTCGGCGGGGCACAAGATCTCCGGCCCCGAGGTCGAGAGCGTGCTGCTCGACCATCCGGCGGTCGCGGAGTGCGGCGTGGTGGCGGCGCCAGACGAGGGGCGCGGCTACATCGTCAAAGCCTACGTCGTGGCGCGCCCGGGCTTCACTCCCGGCCAGGAATTGATCAAGGAGCTGCAGGACTTCGTGAAGGCGGAGATCGCGCCGTACAAATATCCGCGGGCCATCGAGTTCCTGGACGCCCTGCCGCGCACCGAGACCGGCAAGCTCCAGCGCTTCCGCCTGCGGGAGCGCGACCGGTGAGCGACATTCTCCTGCCGGAAGGGTGGGCGAAGCCCATCGGCTACGCCAACGGCATCGCCGCCCGCGGCCGGCTGGTCTTCGTCGCCGGCCAGATCGGCTGGAACCCGGCGACCTGCCAGTTCGAGACCGACGACTTCGCCGCGCAGACCGAGCAGACCCTGCGCAACGTCGCCGCCGTGCTGAGCGAGGCGGGAGCCGGCCCTGAGCACATCGCGCGGATGACCTGGTACATCACCGACAAGCCCGCCTACCTCGCCGCCCGGCGCGACATCGGCCGCGCCTGGCGCGAGATCCTGGGCCGGGTTTATCCGGCGATGGCGGTGGTGGTGGTGAGCGCGCTGATCGAGGACCGCGCGAAGGTGGAGATCGAGGCGACGGCGGTGGTTCCCGAGTAGCGGGGCACCAGCGAGGGCCTCAGCCTATACCCATACCATTACACACCCGATCTACGATTCTGCAGGGATTCATGGGCTCTGAAGGAGCCCATGCATGTAGCCTGGGGCGTGAGCCCTGCCTCTTATCCACAAGTCGTCCAATCCTCCGGGGGTCGATGAAAAGCGACGGAGGTGAAGGACGCGGGAGGCGAGAGGGATTCGGAATGTTGACGCCGCCGCGGAGACGACCCGCCGTCTCCGTGGCCTTCGCAGGGTGTCGTGGGCGGGCTGGGTCGTCTCTACGGGTACGTTGGAGGCTTGGCCCGAGGTGGGAGTTACGGAGGCGTTGACAACTTGCGTCTGCGAGATTTCCGTAACCTCCACCCATCGCTATCGCAACACCGTCTCCGCAGCGGCGATGCCGGCGCGATCCTCACCGACCCCCGAC
>JBDSHF010000290.1:0-14169 GCA_039918595.1 Thermoanaerobaculia bacterium | reverse complement strand
TGGGAGCGGGGGCGAGGGTGCGGCGGTCGGCGATCGAGCCGGGAGCGAAGGTGGGGGAGGGGGCGCGGATCGAGCGCTCGGTGCTGCTGCCGGGAGCGCGGATCGGCAAGGGGTGCGTTGTCCGCGAGACGATCGTCGGCTTCGGCGCCTCGATCCCCCCGGGCACCTGGGTCGAGCGGCGGATCGTCATGCCGCAGTCCTCCGGGTTCACGCTGGGGCTCGACGACTCGGTGGTGGGCGGGGCCGTCTATACGCCGTTCGGACCCGACGCCGAAGGTTGAACGGGCCGCTCCCGTCTGTCATGATCGCGGGACCGGAGAATCTCCGGCCCCCCACGATGGCTTTCGACGCGACAGCTCACGCAACAACGCCTTTCCGCCTGCTCGTCTTCGACTGGGACGGGACGCTGATGGATTCCATCGGCACGATCGTGGCGTGCACCCAGGCGACGATCCGCGAGCTGGAGTTGGGGGAGCTGCCCGAGAAGACCATCCGCGGCATGATCGGCCTCGGGCTGCGCGAGACGATAGAGATCCTGAGCCCCGGCTGCGACGAGCGGCTCTTCGGCCAGATCCTCGAGGCCTACCGGAACCATTGGCACTCGACCTACCGCGACATGCCGCTGCTCTTCGCCGGCGTCGGCGAGATGCTGCGGGACCTGGCGGCGGAGGGGTACCTGCTGGCGGTCGCGACCGGCAAGAGCCGCCGCGGGCTCGACTACGCTCTCGAACAGACCGGCCTGCGCCCACTCTTCCACGCCACGCGCACCGTCGACGAGGCCTTTTCGAAGCCCCACCCCAAGATGCTGCTCGACATCCTCGACGAGATGGGGGTGGCGCCGGGCGACGCGGTGATGATCGGCGATACCACCTACGATCTGGAGATGGCGCGGAGCGCGCGGACGCACGCGGTCGGCGTCTGCTCGGGAGGGCACGGCCGCGAGGAGCTCCTGGAGCTGGAGCCCCTCGCCTGCCTGGATCAGGTGGCGGATCTGGGGACCTGGCTGGCGGCGCGCGCGGCCACGGTGATCGCGCAGGCTACCGCCTGAGCCTTACTTCCCCTTTTTTGCCCCCACCTTTGAACCCGCGATCCCTTCCAGATCCTTGATCTGCTGAGCGGCCGGCGCCTGCTGGAGGCTCTTCGCCGCGGCGAGCGCCCGCTGGGCGTAGCCGGCGGCGGCGGGGTCGTTCTTCTTGGCGAGCAGCATGGCCTTGGCGCGCAGGTTGCCGTAGTTCTCCTCCAGAGCGATCGAGGCGTCGAGCCAGCGCGAGGCGTCGTCGAGGCAAGTGTTGTTCTGGATGCAGTAGCTCGCCGCCTGATACGGGGTCTGCCAGCTCACGGCCTTCTTGACCTTGGCCGCCACCAGCGTCGGCGTGTCCACCTCGACGGTGAAGGGAACCTCGAGCTTCTCCCAGTGGAGGACGACCTTGGCGGCGGTATCGGTCACGTCGTCGAAGTCGAAGGCCATGCGCTCACGGAACTCGGCCGGCTGCGGCTTGGCCTGGATGCGCAGCGCGTCGTCCGCCTGCTTGTAGCTGAAGGCCCCCCACTCGTCGGCGTCTTTGCTGAAGATGACGGTCCAGTCGCCGGCGTTGGGGATGGTTTGCAGGCCGTAGATGCCGGCCGCCAGCTCGTGCCCGTCGACCTTGACCGGAGTGCTGAACCGGATCGTCGTGTTCTCGTTGGCGCCTGTGCGCCAGACCTCGCCGTAGGGGACGAGCTTGCCCCAGATCGGCCGGTCCTTGACCCCGGGGCGGCTGTACTTGATCGTGATCTCGGTGACCCCGACCGTCTGCGACACGGACGCGTTGGGGCTCGGGCGGGGGAGATCGAGCTGCTGCGCGAAGGTGGCGCCGGCAGCCAGGAAGGACAACAGGCCGGCGGCAAGGGCCGTCCGGGAACGAAGTGTGCTCATCTTCAGCTTCTCCTTATAGGAATCTCTCAGAAGACGGAATGTACCAAAGCCGGCCGCCTCCGGGGGGTATCAGTTTTGTAAAACGACGGGTTCGGCCATCATCGCTTCCGCCCGCCGCCGGGACTCGGCGCCCTCGCGGCGCGCGCCCTCCTGGCTCCACTCGGCGGGCGTCTTCACCCACCCCTGGAGATTGCGGTGGACCAGGTCGGCGATGGCCCGGATGTGGTCCGGCCGGTCGTTGAGGGCCGGGATGTAGCGGTAGCGCTCGCCGCCGGCGTGGAGGAAGACCTCGCGGTTCTCCTGGTCGATCTCCTCGATGGTCTCCAGGCAGTCGGCGGAGAAGCCCGGGCAGACGACGTCGAGCTGGCGGAGACCGGACTTCGCCAGCGCCGTAATGGTCTGGTTGGTGTAGGGCCGGAGCCACTCCTCCTTGCCGAACAGCGATTGGAAGGAGACCTGCCAGCGCTCGCGGGGGAGCCCCAGCTCCTCGGCGGCGAGGCGGGCGAGCTTGTGGCACTCGCAGAAGTAGGGGTCGCCCGCCAGGAAGTAGCGCTTCGGGATGCCGTGGAAGGAGAAGAGGAGCTTCTCCGACGCCCCTTCCCGGTCCCAGAGCTCGCGGATGCTCGCCGCCAGCGCCCGGATGTAGGCGGGGTCGTCGTGATAGTGATGGATCGTCCGGATCTCCGGCACCCAGCGCCAGGTGGTCAGCTCGGCGGCGACAGCGTCGATCGTCGAGCCGGTGGTCACCGCCGCGTACTGCGGGTAGAGCGGCAGCACCAGGAGCCGGCGGCACCCCTTGGCGGCCAGCTCGCGCAGCGCCGCGCGGACCGACGGATTGCCGTAGCGCATGGCGACCGCGACGTGGACCGGCGTGCCGATCTCGCGCGCCAGCACCTGCTGGAGCGCCGCCGCCTGCCGGTTGCTGATGACGAGAAGGGGGGAGCCCTCCGGGGTCCAGACCTTCCGGTAGAGCGCAGCCGACTTGGCCGGCCGGAAGGGGAGCACGAACAGGTGGAGGATCAGCCACCAGAGCGCCCGCGGCAACTCGATGACCCGCGGATCGAGCAGGAACTCGCGAAGATAGCGGCGTAGCGCCGGGGTGTCCGGCGCATCGGGGGTTCCCAGGTTGGCCAGGAGGACGCCCACCGCCGGCACCTCCCCATGCTGGAATTCAGGCTGGCCGAAGTACTTCATAGTGAGTAGCTTACAGCAGCTTGGACACACCTAGGTCGAACCCGGAACAGGGGAGAGGTCGAACGCTGGCTCTAGATTTGCAAAGAAGGAATGAGTTCCACAAGGCTGTGGAATCTTAGGCGAGACAGGGTGGTTAGAGAGCTTGTAGGATAGGAAAGTGAGCCGTTGACATCTCCCCGTGAGTTGGTCTATGGTCACTGACAACCTAAGTTCTGGCGCTAACCACGCTGGAGGTATAGATATGCGAGACTCTGTCCAGATGGGGTAGCGGGGTCTGTGGCCCCGCTTCAGTGAGCGGCCTTTGGGGGGAACCCCGGAGGCCGCTTCCCTTTTGTGCCTTGCTCTAGGCTTGATCAGGAGTCCACGACCTCTCTGGATAACCAGGAACCCTAGCGCCGGCCATTGTGGCTACGAGCAGATGTGCCGCTCGAGGAAGAGGGATCGAAATCGAACGAGCATGGATACGACCTTAGTGTGCGATCCAACGGCTCTAGTGTGTACGTGGCGGGCGAACATTACTAGAGAAACTTTGGCGGCTCTAGATTGAGGTCCTATCTTGGAATAGAAAAGAATACCCGGTATTCTAGGGTATGGGGCTTCTGTCTGGCTGCACGGATGCCTCCTTAGGAGAGGGCAAGAATGGTAAAGGAAAGGTTTGTCCTTATAGCTATTGTAGTGCTTGGTATAAGCTGTGTATTGGCAGCTCCTTACTTTGTTCCTGGCGTGGAACATCTCCTTGAAAAGATGGGTGAAACCTTGGTGATAGCTTTTTTACTGGCTGTCACTGTCGATGTATATATTAAGAATCAGCTTACTAGAGACATTGTTCGCGAGGTATCCCCTTTTATTATGGGGTCTCACCTTCCTCAAGAGATTAGAAACGAGATCTATGAGCTGGTTAAGCTTGCTGTTTATAGGTCGGACTATGAATTAGTTTATGAGATTACTCCTGACTCGGAGTCTGAAGACGTTGTCTGGGTGAGGACGCGAACTCGTTTCAGGCTCAATAACGCAAATGACCATCCTGAGCCATTCCTCCATACTCTCATTCTGCAGGAAATAGATACGCCGGGGAGGTTGCTAAATGTGGGCGCCCGGGGCGTAAAGGGTGAAAATGGAGAACAGGGAGATTATGAGGTGCCTGAGGCTGAAATGGAGAGCCTTACGAGGTTTGAGAGGCAGTGGAAAAGGAAAGTCTATATTCCAGCTCACGCAGTTGGGGAATCGGCAGCTTTTTTTTGGACAGAGACTATTCAGCGGCTGGATGCTCAGAATGAAATAACGCACTACTCTCTCGCTGCGAATATTGGGTTAAGAGTTGTCGTTTCCTATCCCCAAAATATGGAGGTTGAGGTAACTTTTGGCCATCGGTTGCATCGAAACGTTCACAGCTTTCCGAAGGATCGCCCTTCGACGTGGGAGCTGCGAGCAGCTTTCCTTCCCATGGCTGCTGTAACTATAGAGTGGAAAAAGTTGTCTTCGGATGTAGATACTACTGCTGCTATTACTCAGAGCTCAGATGTCAAACCTGAAGCTGGTCTTGATAAGAGTACCGAGCTCTTGCCCGATTAGAAGCCGTTAATTGAGATTAGTACCTATTAGCAGCCCGAACACTTCGCCGACCTGCTCCCAGCCGATCCGCATCAGGAAGGTGTTGTTCCGCCCGTAGGATTTGGCGCCGAGGATGAAGAACCCCGGCTCCGGGTTGGTCAGGGTGTCGGCGCCGTGGGTGGTCTGCGCCAGGCAGTCCCCGCCGCCGGCGCCCAGCAGGGCCGCCGAGAGCTTCATCGGGCCGCAGGTGGCGTAGCACTCGTGCACCTGGAGCTGACGGTAGAGCGATGGGTCGCCCACCGCCCCGGTCAGGGAGAGGATGCGGTCGACCGCGATCTGTTCGAAGCCGGCGCCGTTGCGGAGCGTCACCTCGAAGCGGCCGCCCGGCTTCGCGATCTCCTCGACGACCGCGCCGCGCCGGGCCTCGACCGCCGGGGAGGCGCCGCCGGCGAGCTCGGAAGCCGTGGCCGCGAGACCCGCCCGCTCAGGGAGGGGGTCCCCCTCATGGGTGCCCCAGCCCGGCTCCGGGTTGCGTAGCGCCCAGACCACCCGCGTCCCCGGCGCCTCCCGCGCCAGCTCCGCGAGCGCGCGGACGGCCGTCTGCGCCGAGTGGCCGGCGCCGGTGAGGAGGACCGTCTTGCCGGCCCAATCCTCCCGCTCGGCCGCGAGGTCGGGAATGTCGCGCCGGATCTCCCCCGCGAACGAGCGCTCCCCTGGCGCCGGGATGCCGCCGTCGCCCAGCGTGTTGGGGTTCCCCCAGGTGCCGGTGGCGTCGATCACCACGTCCGCCGTCTCGGTCCACTCGCGGCCGGACTCATCGGCGAGCAGGATGCGGAAGGGGCAACGGCCGCGCTCCGCGGTGGCGATCTCCTCGTGCTTGAGGAGCCCCTCGCGGCCGATGCCGAGCACGCGGGTGCCCAGCCTTACGTTGGGCGCGATCTCCGGCAGCGCCGCCAGCGGCTCGAACAAATGCTCGGCGAGGTCGTTGCCGGTGGGGCACTCAGGTCCACTGGGAGCTTCGAGATGGCGCCGCATCCGCGGCGAGACGTTCATCTCCCACGGGGTGAACAGCCGGACGTGCCCCCAGGCGCGGACGTTGCCCGCGACGGTGGGCGCCGCCTCATAGAGCGTGAACGGCCGGCCGGCCTCCGCGGCGGCGAGAGCGGCCTCGAGGCCGGTAGGACCAGCTCCAAGGATGGCAATGTGCTTGGACATGAATCTTCTCCTCAGAAGCGGGAAGCCGCGCGCTCGCGGGCGGGCAGGATCTCCAGGCAGGTGGTCCACCAGCCGGTCAGGATGGTCTCGACGAACTCTTCCGGCAGCCCCTCGGTCCGCATCTCGGCGGCGAGCCCGAGATGATCGTAGGGGAGCGGCACCAGCTCGACTCCAAGCCCCCCGTCACGCGCCTCGAGCATCGCGTACCAGACGTGGGTGTTGCCGTCGTTGGCCGGGCGGCCGATGACGCCGACGTTGACGACGTCCCGCCCGGAGGGGAGGCGGCGGTGCCAGTGCAGGCCGGAGTGAGTGCAGAGGATGCCGTCGCACCGGTTCTGGTCGAGCAGCACCTCCAGGAACGGCACCGGCGAGGTGCTCTGGAAGAGGAACTCGTTGATCCGGCGCGGCGAGCCGTGGACTAGCAGTAGCTCGCGGTTCCCCACCCGTACCCGGCGGCGGCGGGGGAGCGCGCCCATCCAGGCCTTGAAATCCGCCGAGCAGCTCCGCTCGGTGTAGCCGTAGGAGATCTCGGCGAAGTGGTTGTCGCGCGGATCGGTGTAGCCGCAGTTGCAGTCCTCGCGGCCGGCGGCGAGCGACTCCTCGTAGTTCCCCTGGATCGCGAGCACGCCCCCTTGCGCCAGCAGCGGCCGCACTTTCTCCGGGCTGGGGCCGAAGCCGCCCAGGTCGCCCAGGCAGTAGATCGCCTCGGCGCCCCGCCGGACCGCGTCCTCCAGCAGCTCCAGGAGCGCGAAGTGGTTGTTGTAGACGCCGCCGAAGACGGCGACGCGCGCGTAGGGGCCCTCGACCGGGGTGGGGTCGTCGAGCCCGGCCGTGCGGAAGCGCACCGCCGCCTCCCGCTGTTCGGGGGAGAGGGCCAGGCCGGTTTCGGCCGCGGCCCGGCGGAAGGCGCCGATGGGGACGAGCTTCTCCCCCCAGGTCGCCATGCCGCGGTGGGCGGTGAGCTTGGCCCGCGCCTGGCGCGCCTGCTCGTCGAGGTCTTTGGGCGGCCGGTACGACATGGCTCAGGTCCGGCAGCTCACGCCGTAGGCATGGCAGGTCCAGCAGGCCGGATGCTCCAGGGGGAAGGCGCCCAGGGTGTCCGCCAAGGTCTCGCCCATCTTCGCCTCCGGCTCGTTGACCAGGATCGGGCAGACCCAGACCCCTTGGTCGGTCACCATCCGGCAGGAGCTGCACTGCAGGTGGTCCCATCCGCCGTCGGGCACCTCCCCCTCGCGCAGCCGCTGCCAGCTCTCGTAGGCACCGCCGCGCTCGGCCTCGGCGCCGATCCGGAAGACGGGGAGGATCTTGAGGCGGGGGCGCTCGATCCCCATCGACCGCAGCAGCGCGAAGAAGCGCTCCTTGCCGGAGTCGGTGGCCGCGCCCTCACAGACTTCGGTCACCGTGATCACCGGGTTGAGGCCGGCCTGGTAGAGGTTGCGGATGCCGGCCAGGATCTTCTCGAAGGTTCCGGCGCCGCGGATGGGATCGTTGCTCGCGGCGTCCCAGCCGTCGAGCGAGACACGGAAATCGAGCGAGTAGTCGGAGGCGTCCGCCAGGGTCTTGAGGCGCGCGCAACGGGAGGGATCGAGCAGCAGGCCGTTGGTCAGCACGGTGGCGGGGCCGACGGCGAGGGCCGCCGCCAGGATCGCCTCCATCTCGGGGTTCAGGAACGGCTCGCCGCCGGTGAAGTAGTACTCACGCACGCCGAGCCGGGCGGCCTCGTCCAGGTAGCGCGCCACCTCGGCGAGGCTCAAGACCTCGTGGGTGTGGTTGGTCGGCGAGCAGGAGACGAAGCAGTGGGTGCAGGCCAGATTGCACACCGTGCCGCCGACCTGGAACCAGAGGGTGTCGAGCGAATTCAAAGCGACCTGGGGGGCGTTCATGCGGGCTCCCGGGAGAGATAGCGGGCCAGCTCCGGTGAGCGGGGCCGCGAGAAGAGATCTTGGCACAGACCGCTTTCGATCACCTCGCCGGCGCCGTCGCGCACGGCGAGGTAGACGATGGAGTCCGCCACGCGGCGGGCCTGCCGCAGGCCGTGGGTGACGAGGACGATGGCGTGGCGCTCGCGCAGGCGGAGGATCAGCTCCTCGATCGCCGCGGTCGAGCCGGCGTCGAGCGCGCTGGTGGGCTCGTCGAGGAGGAGGATCTCCGGCTCGCCGGCCAGCGTTCGGGCGAGGCAGAGGCGCTGCTGCTGACCGGCGGAGAGGCTCGCCGCCGGCTCGCGGAGACGGTGGCGGACCTCCTCCCAGAGGGCCGCCTCGCCGAGCGCCCGCTCGATCCGCTCCGGCCACTCGCGGCGGGGGGGCCTCCCGGTGTGCCGGACGCCGAACAGGACGTTGTCGGCGATGCTGCCGGGGAAGACCACCGGCTGCTGGAAGAGCATGCCGACCCGCGTGCGCAGGGCATCGGCGTCCACCTCGCGGCCGCGGATGGAGCGGCCGTGGAGCAGGATCTCTCCCGAGACCGCAAGCTGCGGCGTCAGGTCGACCAGCCGGTTGAGGCAGCGCAGGAGGGTCGTCTTGCCGGCTCCGGAGGGACCGAGGATGCCGAGCACCCGGCGCGGCTCGATCCGCAGGTCGATCGACCGCAGGAGAGGGCGCCGGCCGGTCGCGACGGAGAGCCCCCGCGCCTCCAGAACGGCCGCCGCCGGCTCCGTCTCGAGCGCCTCTGGAGAGAGCCGGTCAAGCACTCTTCGCCTCCTCGTGGATGCGCAGCCGGACCGGCAGCGCCAGCAGGCTCAAGGCGAAGACGAGCGCCAGCAGCACGGCCGCGGCTCCCCACAGGTGGTCCTGCACGGTGGGATCGAGCGAGTCCTGGGCGAGGACGAAGATGTGGTAGGGCAGGGCGACCACCGGGCTGTCGCGGATGCCGGCCGGCAGGCCGGCGCCGGAGAAGACCGCGGCGGCGAACAGGATCGGGGCGGTCTCCCCCGAAGCGCGCGCCAAGCCCAGCAGGAGGCCGGAGACCAGTCCCCCCAGGCTCTGGGGGAGCAGGACCGACCAGATCACCTGCGAGCGGGTCAGTCCCAGGCCGCTGGCGGCCTCCAGGTACCTCCGCGGCAGGCTCCGCAGGCGCTCGATCAGGGCGACGCTGACGGTGGGCAGGATCATCAGGCCGAGCAGGATGCCGCCGGCGAGCCACGACTTGCCCCAGCCGAGCCAGCGGCTGAACACGATCAGTCCGGCGATGCCGAGCAGGACGGAGGGAACGGAATTGGCCGCGTAGAGGGCCACGAAAAGCCAGCGGCGGGCGCGCGGCCGGGTTTCGAGATAGACGGCCTGGACCAGCGCCACGCCGGTCGCCAGGGGAGCGCTCACCAGCAGGGCCGTGGCGACCAGGATCAGGGTGCCGAGGATCTCGTAGAGGACGCCGCCGGAGGCGCCGGCCCCGGCGGCGAGGCGGCTCACGAAGCGCCAGTCGAGGACCGACAGGCCGCGCCAGACGATCGAGCCGGCGATGCCCAGCAGGAGAGCGCAGACCGCGGCGGCGCAGATCCCGGTCGCGGCGGCGAAAGCGCGGTCGATCCCCCTACGCACCGCCGCCCTCCCGCAGGGCGAGCCGGGCGCCGGCCACGCTCACCACGCCCACCACGGCGAAGAGGACGAGCGCGAGCCCCATCACCGCTCCCCAGTGCAGGGGGTCGCCGTAGGAGATGAACGTCTCGGACCCTCCCAGCTTGGTGGTGAGCGTCTGGCCGGCGCTGGCCAGGGGCTCCATGGAGAGCAGCCGCTTCGGCCACTGATTGTCCTGCCGGCCGATCACCAGGAAGACGGCGATCGTCTCGCCGAGCGCCCGGCCGAGGCCGAGGAGCACGGCCGAGGCGAGCCCCGGGAACGCCTGCCGTGCGGCTACCCGCAGCGCCGTCTCGGCCCGGGTCAGCCCCAGTGCCCGGGCCGCCGTGCGCTGGGCGGCGGAAACCCCGGAGAGGGCGTCGTCGGCGAGCGTCATCACCGTGGGGAGGATCATCACCGCCAGCAGCAGGCCGCCGGTCATCAGGGTATCGCCGCTCAGCGGGTCCCAGTGAGCGAGGAGCCGGACGACGAAATCGCGCAGGAGCAGGACGCCGAGCAACCCGTAGATCACCGACGGGATGCCGGCCAGCAGCTCGACCGCCGTCTTGACCGCCAGCCGCGCCCGCCGCGGCAGCACCTCGACGGTGAAGAAGGCGGTGCCCACCCCCAGGGGCGCCGCGACCAGCAGGGCGACGGCCGAGACGGCGAGCGTGCCATAGACCATCGGCAGGATGCCGAACTCGTGGACCCGGAAGAACCACCGCTTGCCGAACAGGTAGCCGAGCCCAGCCTGCCGCCAGACCGGCAGGCTCTCCACCGTGAACAGCACCAGCATGCCGAGGAACGCGAGCGCCGCGAAAGCCGTGAACCCGAGGCTCGCGACCCGGGTGAGCTCCAGCCGGCGGTGCCGGCCTTCCCTCACTTGGCACGGCCTCCGGCGGTGCCGGTGACCGGCTCGTAGCCGTTCTTGCGCACCAGCGCCTGCCCGCGCGGGCTCAGCAGCAGGTCGACGAGGAGCTTCGCCGCGCCCTGGGGGGAGCCGTTGGTGACCAGCATCAGCGGCCGGGTTAGCGGATAGCTGCCGTCGAGGATGGCGGCGGGGGTGGGAGAGACCGTCCTGCCGCCGTCCTGGATGCCGACGGCGAAGATGTGCTGGCCGTCCGCCCAGGCGGCGGAGAGCTGAGAGATCGAGCCCGGGGTCGCCGTCACCTTGCTGCGCCCCTCTTCATTGGAGCCCACCTCGGGCAGGTTGACCAGGGGCGCCGCCTTGGGATCGCCGTAGAGCCAGCGAGCGAAGACCTCCCAGGTGCCGCGCCCCGCCTCCTTGTTGAAGAAGACGACCCGCCGGTCCGGTCCGCCGATCTCCTTCCAGTTCTTCACCTTCCCCTCGTAGAGCCCCCGCAGTTGGGCCTTGGTCAGGGTGCGGATGCCCCCTTGCCAGACGTCGCGGGAGACCACGAGGGCGACTCCGTCCAAGCCGATGCGGGTGGCTTCGAAGCGGGCCTTGGGATAATGGGCCCGGTCCTCGTCGATCAGCGGGCGCGACACCATGGCCATCTCCGCCCGCCCCTCGCCCAGCGCGGCCATCCCTCCCGAGCTCCCCCCCTGGGTGTCGACCTGGATGACCAGCCCGTGCTCTTTGCGCAGAATCTCCGACGCCTCGACGACCACCGGGTTGATCGTGGTCGAGCCGTTGACCCGCAGCGGCGGCGCCGCCGCGAGCGTGGCGGCCGGTAGGATCGATGAAGCGATCAGCAGCAGTTTCCAGGCGCGCAGCATGCCTCGGCCTCCGTGGTCACCTGATAATCCTGCCCCTTGGTCTCCCGCGGATGGCGGAGAGAGGTGCGGGAGCAGTCGAAGGGTTGCGCCGCCGCGAGGGGCACCTCCTCCAGCGGCTCGACGAATTCGAAGGACGAGCGGTAGGGCTCCCGCTGGTACAGGTTGAACGTCTTGTCGCAGACGGCGTAGCGCTCGCCGCGGCGCATGCGGTGGCCGTCGTCGTCGAGCACCTCGCGGAACGGACCCTTGTAGACGACCGCCTGATGGCGCTCCAGGCAGATCCCCTCCTTGCCCTTGAAGGCCTCGACGGAGAGTGACCGGAACTCGATGCCGGCCACCGTGCGCCAGGGCTCCCGCTGCCGCTCGAGGATGCGGATGCCGTAGAAGCCGGCGGCCTCGAAGGCCGCCAGGAAACCGCTCTCGGTCAGCGCGCCCGAGATGCAGCCGCTCCAGAGCTCGGGGTCCTGCTGCAGCTCCAGTGGCACCGGTTCGTCGCTGACGATGTCCGAGATCACCGCCCGGCCGCCGTTGCGCAGGACGCGGTGGATCTCCTGGAAGAGCCGCCCCTTCTCCGGGCCGTCCACCAGGTTGAGCACGCAGTTGGAGACCACCACGTCCACCGAGCCGTCGGCAATCAGCGGCCGGGTGCGGCGCAGCCCGTCGGCGAGCGCGGCGGCGCGCAGGAGCGCCTCGGCGCTGGCGACCGGCTCGCGCGCCAGCGCCTCGTCGAGGAGATCGAAGTCCAGCGCCAGATCCTGGATGCGGCCGCGGCGGAACTCGACGTTGGCGAAGCCCAGCCGTTCGGCCACCACCGGGGCGTTGCGGCGGGCCACCGCCAGCATCTCGCCGGTCATGTCGACCCCGATCACCCGCCCGGTTGCGCCGACCACCTGCGCCGCGATGAAGCAGATCTTGCCGGTGCCGCTGCCGAGGTCGAGGACGGTCTCCCCCTCCCGCAGGTGGCGGCTGGGATCGCCGCAGCCATAGTCCCGTTCGAGCACCTCTTCGGGAATCGCCGCGAGGTACCGCGGATCGTAATCCACCGGGCAGCAGAGGTCGGCCACGCGCTCCTCGGCCCCCTGCCGGTACCGTTCGCGGACGACGCTTTCGACTTCCATCCCCATCATGGATGAGCTCCTCTGTCTGAGGTCAATTGAAGAGAAGGATGCCGGCGCGACGGCTCACCGCCGGCGGTCCATCCTGAACGATGCCTTTATCGGGAGTTGCTACGCGGGAGGAGCGCGCCCGGCGAGGATGGGCACGAAGGAGCAGCGAGGTTCCCCGAGCAGGGCGGGGATGAACGGCCGGCGAAGCCCGGCGAGGGCCCGCCGGAGGAGAGCGGTCGACCCGCGCCAGCGGGCGTCCGCGCCGGCGAGCCAGCGCTCGAGGTCGGCCGGACGGTCGAGATCGGCCAGCGGCGCGAGCAGCACGACCGGCCGTCCCGCCGCTCGCAGGGTCTGGAGGAGGTCGCGCAGGGTATCGCGCCGGCACCAGCGGGCGGCGGCCGCGAGGCTGTCGACGGGCCGGCGGCAGGCCAGGAGATAGAAGCCGCCGTCCGGGCTGGGCCCGAGCACGACCCGCTCCGGGTCTTCGTCGAGGAGGCTCAGTGCGTCGTCGAGGTGCCGGGAGGAGAGCCCCGGCACGTCGGTCCCCACGATCAGCAGCGGACCGGCGCCGCGCTCGAAGGCGCCGAGCATCGCCCGCTCCAGGCGGGGGCCGAACCCGGTGCCAGCCTGCGGGACGTTGAGGACATCGCGGACATTCGCCGGCAACGGGAGAGGCACCGGGGAGGAGATCTCCAGCCGGCACCCACATGCCCGCCCCGCCGCCAGGGCTGCCGCGAGGCACTCCTCGCGGAGCTCGATCTCCAGCCCCTTGAGCTCCTCCGGCACCAGAGAGCGGCGGGCGCTCTCGCGGGTGGCCCCGAGAGTGAAGACGAGCAGAGTGGGTGAGGACGTCTGGCGCATACGCTTCAAGGAGTCTACGTCCCCCATGCTAAGTCAGATGAGGGCGGGCCGCCAGTCGTGGGCTTCCTTCAGGGCTGCAGGCGGGAGGCGGAGGCGGCGCCGCCCAGCACCAGGCCGCAGAGCGTGTAGAGGATCCACCAGGAGAACGCCAGCGCCCACCAGGGGCGGGGGGGGAGGCCGGCGAGCCCGACCACGGTCACCACCAGCAGCGGGCCGCGGAAGACCCAGGCGATCCACCCCGCGAGCAGGCCGGCCGCCCACCGCGAGCCGCCGCGCCCGAGGATCAGCAGGTAGAGGGCCGCGAGCCCCACCGCCTCGAGGATCCAGGTGGCGAGCACCACCCATCCCGGCAGGCTCGCCACTCCCGAGCGCGAGAGGACCGCCGGGTCGGGAGCCAGCCCGAGCGTCTCCAGCACGAAGTGGAAGAGGCCCATCGTGAGGATGAGCAGCGGCAGTGCGAAGATCAGGAATCGTCTCAAAGCGCGCAGATCATAGCGCAAGCCCTGAAGGGAGGCCTGGCAAGGTCTGTGCTAGCTTTTCTGGCCTTGAAGATCGCCGCCGTCGGGAAAGCCTTCCCACCCAACTACTACGATCAGGAGACGCTTCTCGCGGCTCTGCGGGAGCGCTGGGCGGACCGCCACTACAACACCGAGCGCCTGGAGCGGCTGCATCAGAACGTCCTGGTCGGCGGCCGGCATCTGGCGCTGCCGATCGACGAATACGCCGGCCTCACCACCTGGGGGAAGGCGAACGACGCCTGGATCCGGGTGGCGCAGGAGGTCGGCGCCGCCGCCGTGCTGGAGGCGCTGGAGCGGGCGGGGCTGTCGCCGGCGGACGTGGACGCCCTGATCTTCGTCACCGTGACCGGGGTCGCCACCCCGTCGATCGATGCCCGGCTGATGAACCGGCTGGGGCTGCCGCCGCGGGTCAAACGGATGCCGATCTTCGGCCTCGGCTGCGTCGCGGGGGCGGCGGGGATCGCGCGGGCGGCCGACTACGTCAAGGGCTTTCCGGACCAGGTGGCGGTCCTCCTCTC
>JBDSHF010000289.1:0-13393 GCA_039918595.1 Thermoanaerobaculia bacterium | reverse complement strand
GCATCTTCGACGCCTTCCCCGACGAGGCGGGCCGCCAGGCTCATCTCGCCGGCAAGGTCGCCGCCGCCTTGATGGCGAAGGCGCCCGATCTGTTCGCGCAGCCGCCGTCGATCGAGAAGGTCGACATCCTGGCGGCCAAGCTCCCCAGTTAGCCCGCGGTCCTCTCCTCAAATCAAACCAAAAACGAACAGGCGCCAAGGGCTTACAGCCCCTGGCGCCTGATCGCGTTTCAGCGGACGGTGCCTAACCGGCCTGACCGGTCCGGCGGCGCCTCATCACCGCGAGGGCCATCATCGCCAGCGCTGCCGCCAGCGCCAGCAGCCCGAAGTCCGACAGGGTCGGAATCGGCGGCGGCACCGGACCACCGACGATCGGGAAAGCCGTCGGGTTGGCCGCGCCCGGGGTCGCCGGATCGTCGGTCTGGGCCGTCCCGTCGTTGGTGCCGTTGCCGTCGGTGTCGTAGGAGAGGGTGCCCTGGTTCGAGACCGTGCCCGTGGCGCCGGCGTTGATGGTGGCGGTGATGGTGATCGTCACCGTACCGGCCGCCGGGATGGCGCCGTTCCAGGTGACGGTGTTGGTGCCAACGGTCGCCACCGCGGTGCCGCTCGTGGCGGTGGCCGAGACCAGCGTGAGCTGCGCGGGCAGGACGTCGATGAGCTCGTTGCCCGGGTTGTCGGCCTGCGCGCCAGTGCCGCTGTTGGTGAGCGTGATGGTGTAGGTCACCGTGCTGCCCGGAGTGAACGTTCCGGCCGCCGTCTTGGTGCCGGTAACGTTGGCGCCCGGGGCCGCGCCGATCGTGTCGCTGTCCGTGGCGCTGTTGTTGCCCGGGGTCGGATCGGTGACGCCGGCCGGAGCCGTTACCGTCGCCGTGTTGATCAGCGTACCCGTGGCGGCCCCCGAGACCGTGCAGCTCGCCGTGTAGGTCGCGCTGCCGCCCGCGGGGAGGTTGGCCGTGCCGTTGATATTGCCCGAGCCGGCCGCCGTGCAGGTGCCGCCGCCGGCGCCCACGCAGGTCCAGGTGCAGGTGAGCGAAGCCGGGAAGGTGTCGGCCACCGTGGCGCCGGTCGCGTTGCTCGGGCCGGCGTTGGAGGCCACGATCGTGTAGGTCACCGAGCCGCCGGGCGTGGCCGTGGTCACGCCGTCCGTCTTGGTGATCGCGAGGTCGGCGGTCGCTCCCAACCCGTCGGTGTCCGTCGCCGAGTTGTTGCCGGGGGTCGGATCGGTGACGCCGGCCGGAGCCGTCACCGTCGCCGTATTGACCAGCGAGCCGGTGGCCGCCGCCGAAACCGTGCAGCTCGCCGTGTAGGTGACGCTGCCGCCCGTGGGGAGGTTCACCGTGCCGTTGATGTTGCCCGAGCCGGCCGCCGTGCAGGTGCCGCCGCCGGCGCCCACGCAGGTCCAGGTGCAGGTCAGAGACGCTGGGAAGGTGTCGGCCACCGTGGCGCCGGTCGCGTTGCTCGGGCCGGCGTTGGAGGCCACGATCGTATAGGTCACCGAGCCGCCCGCCGTGGCCGTGGTCACGCCGTCCGTCTTGGTGATCGCGAGGTCGGCGGTCGCTCCCAACCCGTCGGTGTCCGTGGCCGAGTTGTTGCCGGGGGTCGGATCGGTGACGCCGGCCGGAGCCGTCACCGTCGCCGTATTGACCAGCGAGCCGGTGGCCGCCGCCGAGATCGTGCAACTCGCCGTGTAGGTGACGCTGCCGCCCGAAGGCAGGTTGACGCTGCCGTTGATGTTGCCCGAGCCCGCTGCCGTGCAGGTGCCGCCGCCGGCTCCCACGCACGTCCAGGTGCAGGTCAGGGAAGCCGCGAAGGTGTCGGCGACGGTGGCCCCCGTGGCGTTGCTCGGTCCCGCGTTGCTCGCCACGATCGTGTAGGTCACCGAGCCGCCAGGAGTCGCCGAGACGACGCCGTCCGTCTTGGTGATCGAAAGGTCGGCGCTCGCCGCCAGCGTGTCGCTGTCGGTAGCCGAGTTATTGCCGGGGGTCGGATCGGTGACGCCGGCCGGAGCCGTTACCGTCGCCGTGTTGCTCAAGCTTCCGGTCGCGGCGCCCGAGACCGCGCAGCTCGCCGTGTAGGTCACACTGCCGCCCGAAGGCAGGTTCACCGTGCCGTTGATGTTGCCAGAGCCCGCCGCCGTGCAGGTGCCGCCGCCGGCACCCACACAGGTCCAGGTGCAGGTCAGCGACGCCGGGAAGGTGTCCGCCACCGTCGCGCCCGTCGCGTTGCTCGGGCCGGCGTTCGACGCCGTGATCGTATAGGTCACCGAGCCGCCCGCCGTCGCCGTGGTCACGCCGTCCGTCTTGGTGATCGAAAGGTCGGCGCTCGCCGCCACCGTGTCGCTGTCCGTGGCCGAATTGTTGCCGGGGGTCGGATCGGTCACGCCGCCGGGGGCCGTAACCGTCGCCGTGTTGCTCAGCGTGCCGGTCGCCGCCGCCGAGATCGCGCAGCTCGCCGTATAGGTGACGCTGCTGCCCGCGGGGAGGTTGACGCTGCCGTTTATGTTGCCCGAGCCCGCCGCCGTGCAGGTGCCGCCGCCGGCCCCCACGCAGGTCCAGGTGCAGGTCAGCGAGGCCGGGAAGGTGTCGGCCACCGTCGCGCCGGTCGCCGTGCTCGGGCCGGCGTTGGACGCCGTGATCGTATAGGTCACCGAGCCGCCCGCCGCCGCCGTCGTCACCCCGTCGGTCTTGGTGATCGCCAGATCGGCGGTCGCCGCGACTCCGTCGGTGTCGGTCGCCGAGTTGTTGGCCGCGCTGAAGTC
The DNA here is from genome assembly GCA_039918595.1 of Thermoanaerobaculia bacterium. Taxonomy (GTDB): domain Bacteria; phylum Acidobacteriota; class Thermoanaerobaculia; order Multivoradales; family UBA5704; genus DATARR01. The sequence continues at coordinate 10,636 of JBDSHF010000289.1, read as the reverse complement.
GGTGACGGCGCCGCCGGAGACGGTCGCCGTGTTGGTGAGCGTTCCCGTGGCGCTGGGGCTGATCGCGCAGACCGCGGTGTAGGTCACCGAGCCGCCCGAGGGGATGTTGGCGCTGTCGTTGATGTCGCCGGCCGTCGGTCCGGCGGTGCAGGTGCCGCCGAGCGATCCGGCGCAGGTCGTCGAGCAGGTGAGCCCGGCCGGGAACGTATCGGCGACCGTGGCCGCGGGATTGCCCACCGTGCCGCCGTTCGAGGCGGTGATGGTGTAGGTCACCGCGCCGCCGGCGATCGCCGTGGTGACGCCGTCGGTCTTGGTGATCGCCAGATCGGCCCCGGCCTCGCCCAGCGTCCAGTCGGAGAAGGAGGTGACCCCCGTCACCGTGGCGGTGTTGGCCGCGGCGTTGATCGTGCCCCCCTGATCGGAGTAGTCGGCGGGATTTCCCCCCTCGTGCTTCAAGACGCGGAGGCTGGCCTCCGTCACCGTGCCCGGGATGTCCGCCGGGTCGAGGTAGTTGAAGGTGACGTCGGCGGTGAGGCCCGTCGCCGTCAGCCGCCAGTAGCGGGTGATCACCTTGCTCAACGGCTGAATGCCCGGAGCCGGGGTCTGGACCGCGGCCACCGTCACGTCGGCCGGAAACGTCCCGGCGGTGGCGTTGAAGACGACCGGCGTATAGCCGTTGGCGGTGCCCAGCTCGAACGTCTTGCTGGCGGCCGCCGCGAAGGACTTCCTGAAGTTGCCGTCGACGTAACCGGTGGTCCGCGTCACGGTGCCCGCCGCGGAGTTGAAGTAGAGCGTGTTCGGTCCGGTGATCAGGCGCGCCGAGCCCAGGGCGAGAGCTCCGGCGGCCGCGCCGTTCACCGTGACGTCGCCGCCGGCGATCGTGATGTCGTTCGGGTTGGTGATGCTGAGCAGGTTCAGGGTGCGCGACGGGGGCATCTCGGGCCCGGTCGTGCGGCCGGTCAGCTCCGGCGCGTAGAGCAGGTTGATGCCGCCCGTCCCGGGGTTGAAGACCGGAGACACGTCGAAACCGCCCACGGGCTGGGTCACTCCGGTCACGCCGAGCTGGATCACCCCGGTGGTCGCGCCGCCGTTGCCCACCGTCAGCCGGTTGGCGTTGGCGATGCCGCCGCTGAAGTTGTTGATGCGGGCGACGACGACGGGATTCACCGCCGGGTCGAGCGTGACGCCGGCGACGTTGTCGACCTCGAAGGCGGTCAACGGCGCGGTGACGACGCCGGTGCCGTTATAGGTCGTGGGCCCGCTGCCGCCGAGGAAGTAGAAGCGGGTGGCGGCGGCGGTGCCGGTCAGCGTGCCGTTGTTGGTGAAGGTCGGGCCGATCACCAGGCAGACCTGGCCGTTGATGGTGAGGGTCGTGCCGGTGTTGATCAGGGTGGTGCCGAGCAGGTTCACCTGTGCCGTCGCCGTCGCCGTCTTGTTGTTGGTCGTGTTGTCGATGATCAGGTTGGGGAGGCTGCCGCGCAGGTTGAAGGTGAACTTGGTGACGGTCGCCCCCGTGCCGACCCGGAGCGTGCCGGTGGCCGCGGTCGCCACGGCCAGGTTCTGATAGTCGATCTGCGTCGCTCCCGTGCTCGCCTGGACGATGTTGATCGTGCCGCCCGTCATGTTGAACGTCGCCGACGCCGAGAACAGCTCGAAGGTGCCGAAGTTGCTCTGGCTGTTGCCGACCGTTCCGACGTTGAGCGTGCCGCCGCTCTGGTTGTAGGTGACGGCATTCTGGGGGCTGAACTGGCCGGCGCAGTTGATCGTGCCGCCCTCGATCGTGAACACGGCACCCGCGCCGCTGCGCATCGAGTGGCTGGCCAGCGTCCCCTGATTGAAGGTGCCCTGGCTCACCCGGAACTGGCCGTTGTTGATCGCGTTGCCGGCCTGCGCCGCGACGGTGTAGCTCGGGTTGTTGAGCCAGAAGCCGAAGCTGATCGGAATCGTGTAGGCCGCCGCCGCGAAGACCCGGCTGGTTCCCGCGAACGTCCCCGAGATCTTGATCGTGCCGTTGCTCATCACCAGCCAGCCGCCGGCGACGGTGTCGGTCGTCACGCCGCGGACCGTGAAGCTCGCGGGCAGCAGCTCGACGATCGCCGCCGGCGTGATCCCCTTGTTGACCGTGATCTGCCGGATGTCGGTCGTCGCGCCGGAGCCGGAGAACGTCGTGTTCGCCGTGCCCGTGAAGGTGATGATGGCGCCGGCCGTATCCGCGTTGGTCGAGAAGTCGAGCGTGCCGTCGTTCGTCAGGCTGCCGCCGAGGCTGAGGTTGTGCGCGGTGACCGTCCCGGCCGCATTGGACCGGAACGTGCCGCCCGCCTGCACGTTGGCGTTCGTGACGACCGTCAGGGTGCGGGCCGTCGTCTGCTCGAACTGGAGAATGCCGCCGGTGGCGACGGTCACCGAGAAGGCGGAGGCGGCAGTGTCGATCGTCACGGTATGCCCGGCGGCGATCGTCACGGCGTCCCCCGATCCCGGCACGCCCGCCGGAGACCAGGTGCCCGGAGCGCTCCAGAGGCCCGTGCCCGTGGATGTCTTGGGCGTCGGCGCGGTGGTGGCCTGGACGCCGGCGAGCGGGGCGGCGGTGGCGCCTTCGGAGGTGGCCACGACCCGCCAGTTATAGGTCGTCGAGGGAGCGAGGCCCGAGGCCACGAAGGACGTCGCGTTCTGGGCCGCCGCGCCGGCGAAGGTGTAGGTGGCGCCGCCATCCGTCGAGGAGTAGATCGCGTAGCCCACCTCGTTGGCGGAATCCGTCCAGTTGAGAGTCATCCCGGTCTGCGCGACGCCCGTGAATGTGAGCGGCCCGCCCGCCGGCGCCGGGGCGGCCGGGCAGAACGAGAAGGTCCGGCGCGAGCCGTCGGCGGCCGAGGTCAGCACGGGGATCGCTCCCGCGGTGTACAGATTGGCCACCGGCGTGGCCGAGGCGCCGTTGAAGGTGGGCGCCGGCGTGCCGCTCTGGGCCGCCGTGACCGAGCCCACGGTGCCCGCCGCGTTGCTGCTCGAAAAACCGATGTTGGGGTTCTGCGAATTGGCGTCCGCGGCCCCCGCCGCGCTCATCGTCATCGAGCCGTAGGCGTACTCGATGCAGCCCGTGGTCTCGAAGAGGCGGACCTGGTAGGTGAGATCCGCGGTTCCACCGGCGTTGAAGTTCGCCTGGTTGTTGAGCCATTCGACGGTGGCCATCCGATTGGGGGCCGCCCCGGTGACCTTGAAGTGAACCTTGCCGTCGACCGCATGGGTGCGCTGGTCGGCGCCGTAGGCGGTGACGATCGGCAGCACCGCCTGGGCGAGCGGCTTGTAGGGGGACCCGGCCTGGGCCCCGGCGGCGAAGCGCAGGACGCCGTTCTCGTTGATGCTGAAGCGGTCCTGCCGGACGCCCATGAAGAAGAAGTCGAAGCCCAGGAGGGTCACCGGCGAGGCGGTGTCGTCGATGTTCGCGGCCAACAGCGTCGCCGTCCCGCTGCTCATGTTGGTGAGCGAGCCGGTCGTCGTGGTGCTGAAAGAGTAATTGGCGGCATTGACCTGCGCGCCGGCGCTGGCGGCTCCGATGAGGGCGATCATCAGCGCGGCCGCGATCACGAGCTTCGCTTTCATGCGGTCCTCTTTCTGGAGGGAAATCGTGTAAACACGCGCAGATCCATCGATTCCGCGGGAATCTCTGCACCCGGGCGCCCGACCTTCCTGAACCTACGTCAGCGTCGGAGAACAAATTTTTCTAAAAACTTGAGAGTGACACTTTAGCCGAAGACGCCGCAAGCTGCAACCAAACCGGCTCATCGGCTGGGTCCTCTCGCTGGCCAAGCTCCCGACTAGCTGAAACGCCGCGACCCCAGGGAAGAGCCGGAGCCGCCACTGGTGCTGCTCCGCTCTTCATCTTTCGACCTGCCTCAATCCAGGGAGCTGACCGCGCTCTCCGCTCCGGTCGAGTTCCCATCCGCATCGTAAGGTCTCGCGCGCAATCCCTTGTCCTCTCCGTTGACGTCGAGACCTTCCCAGACCAGCCTGAAGCTGCCGTCGCTCTCCACCTGCAGGGCGACCAGCCGCCCGACTCCGTCGTGCGTCGAGTTCACCTTGAACGGCTGCCCGTAAGGGGTACCGCCCTGCAGGATTCGCTGAGCGTAGACATCGCCCCCTCCGTTCTCGCGGTCCTCCTCGGTCCAGGCGACCCACAGGTTGCCGTCGCCATCGGCTTGTACCAGCGACATGGTGGGTACCCCGCCCGACTGGGACGGCAGGTCGATGGCAGCCCCGGCCGGGTCGCCGTTGGCATCGAAGGCCTGGACCTTGATCGAGCCCGGATCGGTGACCGGATCGTCAGCGAGGGGATAACGGGTCCAGCTCACCACGAAATTGTCGTCGCGATCGGCGGTCACACTCGGCTCCGCCTGCTGCCCCTCGGCGGCCGTGCTCACCGCGAAGGTGTCTTGGAGGAGAGTGCCTTCGCTGTCATACCGTTGCGCGAAGATCTCGTCCAGCCCCTTGACCGGACTCTCGCCTTCCCAGGTGATGAAGAAATTGCCGGCGCCATCCCGCGCCGGCTTGGGAAGCTTCTGGAAAGAGGTGCCGTCCGGACTGACGACGAACGGCCTGGTGACCGGCGTACCATTGGGATCGATGACTTGCCCCATGACCGCCGACGTCGCCGAGTCGGCGGAAAGCTCGGTCCAGACTTCGAGGTCGTTGAAATTCGATTCAACATTCACTTCCGGGTCGACGGCATTGAGCGAGGCGGAGCTCGCCGAGGTCGCCTTGGTGAGACGCAGGATCCAGTCGCAGGACGAAGCGCCCGCCGGACAGCCCAGTTGACGCTTCAGCGTGATGAAACCCGCCCCGGAAGTGCAGGTAACGTCCAGATCCTGACCTTGCGTTCGCGGATTCACCCATGCCTTGCTCCAGGCCGAGGTGCAATTGAGACCGGGCAGGGCATTGGAGACGTTGGCCGTCTTGATCTGCACGCTCGTCGAAGTGGTGGGATCTACCCCTGGGATATAGATCAGCGCGTAGCTGGAGTTTCCGGCGAGCAGCATCCGCTTCTTCTCGTTCGCCGGGCTGGCGTTCGTGGTGATTGGATTGGTGGTCGCCGTATTCACCGCCACATTGTTGTAGATCAGATTGTGGCGCGGCTCGAGATCGGTCCAGGGAGCTCCCCGGAAGAGCCCACCCAGTCTCGCCAGATCCTCGTCCGCCTGCGACTTGTTCTGCTGGTAGGTATTCGAGTAGATCGCCGGATTGTCCCAGCCATAGATTCCCTTAACGCCGATCGTGTAGCCGAAGGAGCCCGACAGGGCGCTGGCGTAAGCCGTAGCCCGCTCCCCCTCGCGGGTGTCGGGGTCCTCGGCCGTCGCCAGGGTCGCCGCCCCGGAACTGACGCACGAGGTCCAGCTCTGGGCCAGACTGCCGGAGACCGTCTCGAAAGACGGGTGCGGCGCGAGGTTGGTCTGCCCCGAGGTGATGGCGGCGAGATCAGCAGCGCGAGAGCTGCGAGGCTCCCCAAAACGTCGACACTTCTTCTTCTGCACGCCTTACGGGGGGTGAGCTCTCTCCGCGTTATACGAGTCTCCTTGAGAGGGAGGCCGGGGAAGGTGAAAGGTGGGCTCAGGCTTCTTGGCGCCGTTCGAGAGCATCGACTCGTCCGACTCCGCGAAAACTCGGTACCATGGAACTCTCCTCCCGGACCCGCGCGACGACGGCAGCGGAGACGGATGATGTAGTTTTTCGAGCCTTCGGAGGAGGGTACGCGAGTTCACGCCCAGCCGCAAGGCAGCGCTGGCCGAGGGAGAACCGTTCATGGTCGAGCTGATCCCGTTCACCGAAGCGGACATCGACCGGCTCATCGGCTGGGTCCCCTCCCTGGAGGCCCTCCTGGTCTGGACGGCTTCCAGCTTCGGATACCCGCTGACCCGGGAGCACGTTCAGGGTCACCTGCGCGACAGCGTCGCGCGAGGAGACCGGCTGATCTACAAAGCCGTCGATGCGGACAGCCTGGAAACGGTCGGCCACATCGAGCTGGGCGCTCTCGATCCGTGCAACCGCTCGCTGCGGATCGGCCGGGTCCTGCTCGATCCCGCCGTCCGCGGGCGCGGCCTGGGAGCGGAGATGATGCGCGCGGCGCTGACCCGCGCCTTCGAGGAGCACCGGGTGCACCGGGTCGAGCTCGGGGTCTTCGACGTCAACCCGCGCGCGATCCGCTGCTATGAGCGGGTGGGATTCCGGCGCGAAGGGGTGCGCCGCGATTCGTTCAAGGCGCCGGAGGCGCTTGGAGGAGGCTACTGGAGCGAGGTCACCATGAGCATCCTGGATTCCGAGTGGGAGGCTATACTGGAGATATGAGTCCCACGGCCGCACAGTTGCTGAAGCAGGTGCTCACTCTGGACGAGAAAGATCGGGCATCCGTCGCCGGAGTCCTGATCGAGAGCCTCCATGGTCCCGCCGACCCGGACGCGGAAGAAGCCTGGGATGTGGAGATCCGGCGGCGCGTCGGGGAGTTGGAATCGGGAACCGTAAAGACGGTTCCCTGGCAGGAAGTGAGAGAGCGCCTGTTCCGTGGCTTCGAAGCAGGGACGTAAGGGACAGCAGGGGCAGCAGGGACAAAGAGAACCTGATTTTCGTCCCTGATGTCCCTGCTGTCTCTTGCGTCCCTGGTTTCCTAGAACATGTACGCCAGCGCGAACGCCACCTGAGCCCCCATCATCATCAGGTACATGTGCTTCCAGGACGGGTGATTCTCCGTCGTGGTGAGCGAGTCGGGATCGCGCAGCAGCAGCCAGACCGTGTAGGCCCCCCAGAGCGTGAAGATGACTCCGAAGGCGGTGAGAATCGCCGGGTTGCCGGTGAGGATGGGGTGCGACGGATTCTGCGGATCGCGCAGGTAGGCGCCCAAGGGCACGAAGAGCCAGGGGATCACGAAGAACGGCGCCATGATCCACGCCGCCTTCCTGGGACCGTAGAGGATCGGCAGCGTCTTGCAGCCGCCGGCGCGGTCCCCCTCCATGTCCGCGAAATCCTTGGTAGAGGCGGCGCCGATCAGGAACAGGCCGATCACACCGCCGATATACCAGGGCTCGGTAAAGGCGACGTGGGCCACCATTGCCCAGCCCGCCACCTTGAGCAGTACGCCGCGCGGAATCGCGATCGTGAAGTTCGCCAGCATGCCGCGGATCTTCGTCCGTCCCAGCTCGGGCGCCGAGTAGATGAAGGTGAAGAGCAAACCCGCGAGATAGATGAAGAAAGTCGCATGCTCTCCGATCGGCGCCGAGAGCTTCTCCCCCAAGGTCGTGTAGGGGTAGGGCACCACCAGCCAGGTTGGGATCAGCGCCAGGGCGTAGAGAATCCACGAAAAAATCCAGGCCTCGCGCACGGAGAGCGCGCCGGTGACCAGCGGCCGGTTCGGCTTGTTGAGGCGGTCGATCTCCAGGTCGTAGATCTGATTGATGGCGTTCGAGGCCGCGTTCATGAAGCTGGCGCACAGGGAGCCGAGGATCACCGTGAACACCACGTTGAGGGTGACGCTGCGGGAGGGATCCGGGTTGTGGATCGAGCCGAACGCGCAGATCGCGCCCGAGACGATGCCCAGCAGCGGCGGCAGCAGAGTGAACGGCCGCGCGAGCTGCGAATAAAGCGAGAGCTTGGACATGAAAGGCCTCAGACCACCCAGGCGGCGAAGGCCGCCGCGACCAGCGCCCCCACCAGGGTATTCAGGAAGTTGAGCGCCTCGTTGTCGAGGAGCTGGCGCTTTTCGAGCGCGGCGCCCACTACGCTCTCAAACGTGGTGCCGACGAAAGCGGCGAAGGCGACGACCGGCACGCCCTTCCACGAGAACAGCCCCAGCGCTGCTCCAAGGGCAGCGATCACCAGCGAGGCGAAGATCCCGGCGAGCGTCCCCTCCAGCGAGACCGCCCCCTCGGTGCCGCGCGGCACTGGGCGGAAGGTGGTGACGAGGTAGGTGCGGCGGCCGAGGAGCTGCCCGATCTCGCTCGACGCGGTGTCGGCGGCGGCGGTGGCGAAGGCGCCGGCGAAGGCCAGGGCGAAGAGCACCGGGTAGGGGGTCGCCGCCGCGAACAGGGCGCAGGCGGTCGCGACGCCGGCGTTGGCGAGGGCGTGGCGCGCCCCGCGCCGCCCCTTGTCCTCCTGGGCGAGCTTGGCGGCGGCCTTCTTGCGGTAGCCGAGCTTGGTGGCCGCGCTGCCGAGAACGAAAAAGGCGAGCAGCAGGAGATAGCCCCGCCAGTCCAGGAAGGCGTAGATCAGAAACCCCACCAGGAAGCCGGCGATGACGCCCGAGCGGTTCACCGTGCGCGCCGCGTAGGCCACGCCGGCGAGCGCCGCGTTGGCGGCGGCGGCGATCGCGAGCCGCATCGGCAGGCCGGGGTCGGCCAGGAAGGCGTCCCAGCGCCCCTGGGTCAGCACGAGCCCAAGCAGGAAGAGCCCGGAGACGAGCGGCACGCCGATGTTGTCGTCCAGCCCCTGCGGCAACGACTCGAGCGCGGCGGCGAGCAGGGCGGTGGCGAAGCAGGCCGCCAGGGCGAACGCCCAACCGTACGCGCGCTCTTGCGCCGGCGCGGTCCAGACCAGCAGCACGGCCGCGGCCAGGGTGCCGAAAAGGACGTAGGCGAGCGAGCCCATCCAGCTCTTCCGCGGGTTCCAGGGGAGCTTTTGCCGGCCGATCGACATGCCCACGACCGAGGCCATGCCGTCGCCGAAGGCGAGGATCCCCCAGGCCGCCGCCGCCACCTCCAGCCGCTGGTAGAAGACCAGGATCAGCAGCAGCACGGCGAGCGGATAGAGGAGGATGCCGATCGAGGCGCCGGACTCCACTTCATGCTGGCGCCAGAGCTTGCGGCCGCCGATGCGCGGCAGCAGGAAGAGGTTGAAGCCGAGCGCGCCGGCGGCGAGAATGGCCGCCCAGAACGGGCCCAGATAGCGCAGGGAGAAGGCGATCGTCCCCACGCCCATGTGGACGACCTTGCGCGCCAGCTCGCCGCGAGTCAGCGCCATTAGCGATTCCCCATCTGGCCGGTCTCCTTGAGCCAGGCGACGGTCGAGGCCAGACCTTCGGAGAGCGTCCGCCAGCGGTAGCCGAGCTCCTTCTCCGCTTTCGCCGAGCTGTAGGCCCAGTCGTGCTTGTAGACCTCGACGAGATCGGGGGTGAGCTGCGGAGTGGTGCCGCGCAGGCCGGCCCAGGCCTTCTGCGCCGCCCCGGCCGCCTTGGCGATCGCGTCCGGGAAGCGCAGCGTGGGGATCTTCGCCCCGGTCGCTTTCCCGATCAGGCCGTAGAACTCGCCGAGGGTCACGTTCTCGCCGCCGAGCATGTAGCGACCACCCGCCTCGGGCGCCTCCAGGGCGAGGGCGACGCCGCGGGCGACGTCGTCCACGTAGACGTAGTTCCAGCGCCGGTCGGGGCTGCCGATCAGGCCCGGCAGGCGGCCGTGGACGAGGTCGAGGATGTGGCGCACCACGATGTTCCCCTCGGTCATCTCCCCCGGGCCGTAGATCACCCCGGGGTAGACCACGGCGAGCGGCGCGCCGTCGGCGATCGCCTTGCGGGCCGTGCGGTCGGAGAGGGTCTTGGTGCGCTCGTAGTCGTTGATCCAGGAGCGGTCGCGCGGCTCGGCGGACTCGTCGAGCACCCGGCCGTCGGTCGGCCCGAGCGCCATGAAGCTGGAGATGTAGAGCATGCGCTCGATACTCCCCGCCTCCTCGGCCGCGGCGAGGACCTTCTCCAGGCCGCGGACATTGATGCGGTCGAACTCATGGCGCGGGGCGAGGATCTTGACCAGGGCCGCCGCGTGGATCACGGCCTCGCACCCCGCCAGCGCCCGGTCGAGGCTCGGGCGGTCGGTGACGTCCCCCTCGGCGAACTCGACACCGGCCGGGAACCGCTCCCGCGAGGAGCCGCGGCGCACCAGAAGGCGCAGCGCATGCCGATCAGAGAGCTCGGAGACGATGCGGCGGCCGAGAAAGCCGGTGCCGCCGGTGAGGAGAATCTTCATGACGATTTTGGATTTTGGATTTTGGATTTTGGATTGGAAAAAGCCAAGGTTCGCGAAGCGCAACGCTCGCGATTCTGGAAATCCAAAATCCAAAATCTAAAATCCAAAATCCCTCCAGAGGTCTCTCAGCGCGTCGTCGAGGGTCTGCCGCGGCTCCCAGCCCAGGGCGCGCAGACGGCTGGCGTCGCCGACCAGCAGGGGGATGTCGGCCTCGCGGAAGCGCTCGGGGTCGATCTCGACGCGCGCCGCAACGCCGGTGACGGCCATCAGGCGGTCGAGGGCCTCGCGCATCGAGAACGCCCGGCCGCTCGCGATGTTGTAGATGCCGCCGGGGCTCCCCTGCTCCGCCAGCAGGCGGTAGGCCGCGACCCCGTCCTCGACGGGGACGAAATCGCGCCGGGCGGAGAGATTGCCGACCTTGAGGACGGGCTCCAGCTCGCCGCGGGCGATCCCGGCGAGCTGCGCCGCGAAGGAGGGGAGGGCGAAATTGCGTGCCTGGCCGGCGCCGATCATGTTGAACGAGCGGGTGACCACGGCGCCTTGGCCGAGGGCCAGCCGCTCGGCGGCGGCCTTGGTCAGGGCATAGGGGGTCTGGGGATCGACGGGCCGCTCCTCGGCGATCGGCTGCTCGGCTTCCGGCACCGCGCCGT